>CAXBEY010000028.1:0-17424 GCA_963974885.1 uncultured Alphaproteobacteria bacterium | reverse complement strand
AACGTCAAAATCAAAGGACTCCTTTAACTTCTAACTTTTTTTGCAACAGAGCCCGGTAGCCTTTAAATGGCTTAAAATCTGAAAGAAAATAGCCCAACGTTGGCGAAAAAAACTTTTTGTATTTTAAAGACCATTTTAACTTTAGCGTTGTGAGCCATTCACTTTGAGTATCAATGACCAAGTCAAAGCAATTTGGCCTTAACTCTTTAAGGGCCACAATTTCATTAATTTGTGAGGTCACTAAGGGCGCTAAAACCGTCTTATAAACACTGTCAAATTCGCCGTAACACCATGTGATTTTTGCCTGAGGATAAGCTTGGCGGAGGTTATAGATAAAGGGCAATTTAATAAGCCCATCTCCCACAAGCTCTCCACCGACATAAACAAGAATATTAGAATAAGACATATAAATACCAAATTAAATCTTTAAAGGCTTAATATAAAATCTTTTTTAATATTTGAAAACCATAAAAAAAGTTGGACAAATAGCACCAAATGTGGCAGAAAGGTTTAACTCAACTAAAGAAGACCCGAGAAGTTCATGACAGAGCGTAAAAAAATTACCCTCAAAACGAGTTTAAGCCCAGAAAAATTAGCCGAGCTTGAAAAAATGAAGAATCCTCAAAAAAGCATTACGAGGAAACCTTTTGTACGTCCCGAACGCCGCCCGTCAAATCACAAACCTCCCATCACAGAGCTAGGCCGTACTGTCAAATGGCTTTATAAAACATATCCGGACCTCTTTTTTAAAGAACGTAGCAAACCTCTAAAGCGCCAAGTGGAAAAAGATATTATTGGGGCCTTTGGCGATAAACCTCCTGTCACGAAGCGCCTCCTTAAAAAAGCGCTCAGCCACTATGTTTACAGCTATCCCTATATGAATGGGGTCCTCGCTGCCAAGGGTCGCTATGACTTAAAAGGCCAACTGGTTGAAGACTTAACCGATGAGCACAAAACCTTTGCCATTGATTGGCTTCGGGAGCGTGAGGGGGAAAAAGAAAAGTCTGACAAAAAAGACTAACTCCACAGAGTTTTTTGCGTTTAGACTCCCTGCTGAAAAAGCGCCTGGCCTTTTTCTTTTAGCCACTTAATGTGTTCTTTGTAATGGGGGCTCATATCCGCCACTATTTTCCAGAAATCAGCACTATGGTTCATTTCTTCCAAGTGTGCAACCTCATGGGCGCATACATATGCCGCAACGTCATAGGGGGCAAGAAGCAGGCGCCAACTCAAAGAAATATTACCCTGTGACGAGCAACTTCCCCAACGGGACTTTTGACTGCGTATGGTGATCTTATTAATGTCCTTCCCTATTTGTTCTGCATAACCTTCACAAATTTTTGTAAATTCTTTTTTCGCATACCCCTTAAGAAAGACAGTCACCATATCATTCAGGCGTTCCTTTGGACCAAAAACCATAAGAACCCTACCCTCAGCTTTCACATGACGACCTATAAAATTTCTTTGGTGCGTAATAGTAAAGCTTTTCCCCAAAAGAGAAATCTCTGTACCAGCTTCAAAGGGCGTCACCTCAACGTGTCCTGAAATTTTCTTTTGAATCCACCCTTCAGCCTTTTTAAGGAAATCGGCCATGTGTTTTTGGGTTGCTTTGGGCGGTAAGGTTAAAATGACATTATTTTTCAGAGGATCAAACCGCATATTTAAGCGCCTTGCCTTTTTATGACGACGGGGGGAAATCTCTATCTGATGATCTTTAAAGGTATAAATAAAAGGGTCCATGGTTTCTACAAAAATAAAAAAGCTTCCGCTATTGTTATCGGGAATTATTCTGAAGGGCAAGACAATTGTCGTATACCTTCCGCAAGGAGAGGGGCGATATCAATGGCATTGGAGGGGTGGGTAATGGTATTACACGTGACAATGCGCTCAATGCCAGCCTTGAGAAGACTCTCATAGGCCCCTTTGGCAAACACACCGTGTATCCCTATGCAAAGGGGAGGTTTTGTCCCCGCCTTTTTTAAATGAACCACCGTTTCAATCATCGTGCGCGCCGTTGAAATAATGTCATCTACAAGAACAGGTGTATGATCTTTATAGCGCTCAATTTGGGGCACAGACACTTCAACATCATGATCTCCATGGCGTATCTTTGTCAGGACAGTAAAAGGGGCATTGGCTTTTTGAGCAACATCCCGAACCCATTGCTCACTTTCTTCATCGGGCCCAATGATTAAAGGTTTTTCAACATGATCTTTTATCCAAGACGAGATCGTATCTGCTGCATGCAAAACCACTGAAGGGATCGTGTAAATTTCTGCTAAGGCTTTGTGACGATGAAGGTGGGGATCGATGGTCACAAGCCAATCAATATGATTGGATAAAAAACCTGCAAAGAGAGTTGACGTAATGGCTTCCCCCTCATGAAAGCGCTTATCTTGACGCATATAGCCAAGGTAAGGTGCCACGAGACCAACGCTTTTTGCCCCAAGCTCTTTGGCCAGTTTTGTAAAAAAAAGGAGAGCCATTACTTTTGTATCAGGCTGATCCAAGCCACAAACAAGAATAATATCCTTGTTTTTGACATCTGTATTCAACTTTACAAAGGACTCTCCATCGGGAAAATGCCTTATGGTGACATCCCCCACCCCTTCACAGTTAAGATGCTCTTTAAGCTTATGGGCAACGGTTTCATATCCCGAAAAATGAAATAAGAGGGCCATTTTATGTCTCCTGAATTGTTATAATCTCATCATTGTCTTTCAAATAATCTAGGGCGTAGGCCAGTTCTCCTGGTGAGTTCGCATGAACTGTAAAAAGAATATCCCCTTTTGAGACAGTGTTTCCAAGAAAGACGTGGAAATCAATTCCCGCAACCTTTGCAAAAGGAGCACCAGCAAGCTTTGCAACAAGGGCAATTTGACGGTTATCAATGGTGACAACAGTGCCGTTTCTTTGGGCTTTATAAGGGTGAGTAAAAGAGGCTGTTGGGATTTCCCTCATCCCCCCTTGCGCTTTGCAGATACCTTGGAATTTCTCCCATGCCCGACCACTATTAAGAATCTTTGTTGCAATGTCAAAGCCTTCCCCTTCTTTCACCCTAGGAGAAAATTCAATAATATGACCTGCTAAAATAAGGGCACGCTCCCTTAAGTCTTGGGGAGCCTTGATATCCCCTTTTAAAACAGAGACAATATCACGGGCCTCAAGGGCGGGACCAATACCATAGCCCACAGGTTGTGTGCCCTCGCTAAAGATAACTTTTACAACAATGCCAAGGCTTTTGCCAACGGACTCAAGATAGTCTTTCAAAAGGTCTGCCATTTTTTGAGACCGCACCTTAGCCGTCGGCCCAATGGGAATATCGATCAAAACATGGGTTGAGCCCGCGGCAATTTTTTTGGATAAAACAGAAGCAACAAGCTGACCTTCGCTATCAAGATCAAGAGCTTTCTCCACACGAATCATGATATCATCGGCCGGACTTAAAGAAACAGATCCACCCCACGCGATACACCCCTTTTCTTTTTGAACGACACTTTGTAAAGTAAAGACGTCTAACTCAACGGGCGCAAGGACTTCCATGGTATCGGCTGTACCAGCTGGAGACGTAATCGCTCGAGAGGACGTTTTAGGCATGGTCAGCCCAAAAGCCGCTACAATAGAGACAATGATCGGTGTTGTACGGTTGCCCGGTAACCCGCCAACACAATGCTTATCAACAACAATGTCTACTGGCCAACTTAAGCGATCTCCCGCATTGACCATGGCCTGTGTCAGGCTGATAATTTCCTCTTTTTCTAAGTTTCCGCCGGCACACGTCGTTAGAAAAGAAGAAATATGAATATCAGAATAATGGCCTAAAGTGATATCTTTAATAATAGCGAAAAAATCACTCCTAGAAAGTGTATTGCCATAAATTTTTGACCGAACAAGGCTCAAAGACTGAATGGGTTTAGCATGGGTAACCGCGATCTCATCGCCTTCACAGGCCGCAAGAAGTTTCCACGCGTGTTCTGAAAGGCTAGCATGTCCAGATTCTAAGAAGTCAGACTTGATGATGTTCAGGGTTGCAATAATAGACCGTTCCCCCAAGGTCACACGTACCCGTGCTTGAACTTCAAAGCCCTCGGCTAAGCAGATGTGACAGTCTTCCCGCATATAAACCACAGATTCTTTATAGGTATCAATACCAAGGCGCCGTAAATGAAGGGTTGATTTCGATTGACTCATGAAAGATCCTGTGACTCTAAATACTCAGGAACAACAACATCCCACCCCAATTGCTCTTCTATTTTCTCTTTAAGGGACAAAGCAGCCTGTGGTTCACCATGGGTAATAAATGTCCTTTTAGGAGGGCGTTTGAAATTTCTAAGCCATGTTAAAATGCCCTCATAATCAGCATGGGCCGATAAACTGCTTAAATTTTCAATGCGCGCATGAACAGGATAAAAATCACCATGAATTTTAATTTCTTTTTCTCCTTTGAGAAGGCGATCCCCTCTGGTGCCTCCTGCTTGAAATCCTGTAAAGAGTATGGTGTTCCTAGGGTTACGAAGAAAATGTTTAAGATGATGCAAAATGCGCCCCCCCGTTGCCATGCCACTAGCAGAAATAATCACACTGGGCATGGGAGATTGATCAAGGCGTTTTGAATCCTCAACATCATTAACATAAGTGGCAATACCACACACATCCGCACAAAGGGCTTCAGGGAGCCGGTGTTCATTTTTAAAACGACAGAGCAGTTTTGTTGTACTAATGGCCATAGGGCTGTCTAAAAAGATGGGGATATCAGGAATAGCCCCCGATTGTTTGAGCTGCTGGATATAATAGAGCATGGATTGGGCGCGCCCAACGGCAAAAGCGGGCACAATGATACTTCCTCCCTTTGAAATGGTGCTGCGAATCACCTCCCCAATTTCCTCTAAGGGATCGGCGTTAGAATGCAACCGATCTCCGTAGGTTGATTCAATAAGGAGAAAATCTGTGTATTGAAGTTCCGCTGGCGCTTTCATGATGGGGTCATGTTGACGACCAAGGTCTCCAGAAAAAGTAATCGTTCGCTGCCCATCGGAGAGGACAATAAAGGAGGCTCCCAAAATATGTCCCGCCCGACTTAAGGTAAAGTGCAATTCATCATCAATAAAAGTCCGTTGTCCAAACCCAACGGTATGAAAGCGGTGCAAGGCGTTTCTTGCATCTTTTTCTGTATAAAGGGGAAGAGCCGGTTTATGCTTTGTATAACCATATTTATTAGCCCGCCTTGCATCTTCCTCATGGAGGTAGCCACTATCAGGGAGCAAAATCTGACAAAGGGCATAGGTCGCTTCAGAGCAATAAATTTTTCCTTTAAAGCCTTCCTTAACCAACAAAGGAATATAACCACTGTGATCAATGTGAGCATGGGTTAAAAGAACAGCATCAAGGGTTTCAGGATCAAAAGGAAGCTTATTCCAATTGCGAAGACGCAGCTCTTTATAGCCCTGAAATAACCCACAATCCACGAGGATTTTTCTCCCCTCTTGTTCGATGAGATATTTCGATCCTGTGACAGTTCCCGTCGCTCCTAAAAAAGTGATTTTCATCTCTTGTCCTTATAATGTGGTATTAAGGTTTTAATTCTACGACTAACTAAAAGAGGTCTCTTTCAGGGAGTATTACCAATACCCAAGAACCTTCCACCATAGCCCCCCAACAACAGTCCAAATGGTCAGGTTAATGGCGCTCAAAAAGAAGCTATTGCGCCACCACTCTTTTACAGTCACATAACCCGCCCCAAAATAAACAGGGGCCGTCCCTGTGCCAAAGTGCGTTAGGGTCCCAGCCAGAGCAGATAAAACAGCAAGGCCCATAGCAGCTAACATCGGTGGTGTTCCAGCTGCAACCAGTACGGCAAGAAGAGCGCCATAAAGGGCTGTGATTCTGGCCGTCACACTTGCAAAAAGATAATGAATATAAAAATAAACAAGGGCCACAATGGCAAAGGTAATAGGCCAACTCAATCCGCCAACAACCCCTTTCATTTGAAGGGAAAACCAATCCATCATGCCAAATTTTGTTAAAAATCCTGCCATCATTAAGAGGGGGGCAAACCACATTAGAGTCTCCCAAGCCCCTGTTTCTTTCATGCAATCCTTCCACTTCAAGACCCCACAAAACAATAAAATAGCAAAGCCAATTAAAGCAGCAGCTGTGGGTTTAATGCCATATTGAGCCCCAAAAATCCAGAGGATTAAAATACCTGCAAACGTAACCAACATTAATTTTTCATTCATAGATAAGGGACCAAGACCTTTTAACTTCTCCTTGGCGAGCAGTTGTGCTTTTGGAGAATCTGTGACCTCAGGCGGATAAAATTTATAAAGGGCCCAGGGCAAAACAGCCAAGTTAACTAAGCCGGGGACGATGGCTGCCAAAGCCCACGTTACCCAATCAATTTGCACATTAGCACTTTGGGCAAGATTCGCGATAAGAGGATTGCCCACAAGACCTGTTAAAAACATAGCCGATGTCACCATGTTGACTTGGAAGCAAACCGTCAGTAAAAAAGCCCCTAATTTCCGCTCGGTTTTATCCTTTGGGTCACTTCCTTGCTCTTTGACAAGGGCATTAACCACGGGGAAAACAATGCCAGCCCCTCTGGCCGTATTGCTGGGGACAAAGGGGGCTAGCAACAACTCCGTTAAGACAAATCCATAGGAAAGCCCAAGAGTACTTTTTCCTAATAAGGAGACAAAGAAATAAGCAATGCGCGTTCCAAGGCCTGTGTTTTTAAATCCCATGGCCAGAAAAAAAGCCAGGACAACAAGCCACACAACCCCTGAGCTAAAGGCTGTTAGAGCTTGATTAAGGGTTAAGGTTTGTGTGCTGACACATAAAGTTGTGGCGATGAGAGAAATGGCACCAATGGGCAGAGGTTTTAGAATGACCGCCACAATTGTTGCAAGGAAAATGATCAAAAGATGCCACGTTTGAAGGGTTAGTCCTTCTGGGGGAGCCATCATCCAAAAAATTAAAGCAATGGTTAAAACAAGGAGGCTCGGAAAAAGCTTTGCCCCTTGCCATTTTTGGGCGCCCTGTTGTAATTTCTTTTGGACTTGGGTAGTCGTCGCAAGGCTTGCCACACTACCCTTTGCGGTATTACCTGTTTCTCGCATATTTTCCTCCTGTTTTCACTCTATTTCACAAGAGTAGCAAAGTTTTGGCAACCTTACAAAGAAGAGATCAACTATTTTTAACCTGGATAATGGTTAAGAGAAACATTAATACCTTAATATAAGAGGGTCTTCCAAAGGTTTCAGTCTAGGAAAGGGCGACCGACGACAACCTCTTATCGTTTAGGAGAGACTGACGACGTCTGGGATCTTTTTGAAACGACTCTATATTAGCTTTCCGTGTGTGTATCGTCATCAAGAGGACAAATAAAAGGAAATCTGAAGGGGTCATTAAAACCAAAAGCGGGGGTACTCTCAACATCGGGACGACTAGCAACAGTCGAATCTGTTGTCTCAATAGTTTTAGGTGTCTCCCCTTTTTCTGTTTCCTCAGGAAAGACCTCCCTACTTACACGAGAATCAGAAGCACTCAGGTTTGTTACAAAAAAAGTTAAAAGAGCAAGTGTTGCAAAATTTAATAAATTCATATTTAAAAATCCTTGGTAAAAATATTTTTCATTATATAAATACAATTATATGCCTTTTTTGTCAAATATTATTTATATATAGATAATAATTCATTTATGTCATTTATTTTCTTATGAATATTATTTTGATAAATCTTAAGAGAATCATCAAGCGCTGGAAGGCTAAAACTTCTAACAAATCTACTCAAAAGAGGGGATAGGGTTTTTACCGCCCCCCTTCCGTGCTAAAATAATCTTTATAAGAATAATAAAGTTATTTTAATATGGCTCGACTTTTACTCAAAAAAGGACTATTTTTTTTTATATTCCTTGGCTTTACTCACGTGTGCGTTCATGGCCAGAATGAACAAGAAAAGCCCCTAGAGCCTACTGAAACGCTCCCTATTATAACCTATGATTATGCCTTCAAGGGGCTTGATGACACAGAAATTCTAGGAGAATTCAAAGATCGCTCTCGCCTTGAACGCCTAAAAAAAAGGCCTCTTTATTCTAATTTTGCCCTGTCACGCCGTGCCCACGATGACCATGACATGTTACAAAAACTTTTATATTCCTTTGGATATTATGAGGCAACCACTGACCTATTGATTAGTGACTCTTCCGGAAAGAAAGAACTCCGTCATGTTGACTTCACGGTTAATCTAGGGGAGCGCTACACCTTAAAATCTCTTAAGGTTACCTTTAACCCTCAACAAGACGGGCCAGAGCCTTGTCAAAAAAAGTTGTACGAGCTCAAGCTCTATGCGGAGAAAAATTTTACGGCTGAAAAAGTTTTAAATGCCTTTGATAGTATCAAAGATCATTTAGGTACCTGCGGTTATCCCTTTGCAAAAATCAAGGGGCATAAAGCGATCTTATCAAAGCCAGATAAAACCGTCACCTTACTCCTAACCCTTGATCCAGGGCCCTATGTCACCTTTGGCAAGATTCAAGTCAAAAGTTCCGGCACCGTTAGTGATGAATACGTCAAAAATAGAGCGCCCTTTCAAGAAGGTGAACCCTATGACCAAGATAAAATAGATGACTATCAAGATAAATTAAGCACCTCAAGACTGTTTAAAAAAATTAGCATTAAGCATGATCAGAAGTCCCTTCAAAAAAACAATGAAATGCCCCTTGATGTCGAGCTGAGCGATGGAAAACCGCGCACTCTTTCGGCGGGTTTGAAATTTGGCACCTCTGAAGGTTTTGGAGCCAAAACCAGTTGGACACACCGTAATTTAAGAGGCCGTGCCGATCGGTTTGTTGCCAGTGCTGAACTCTCTCAAATTCTTTCCAGTGTTGATCTTAATTATTACCTTCCTGATTTTCTAAAACGAAATCAAACGCTTGGCACAACCCTTAACTACAAAGAGGAAAACACAAAATCTTATAATAGCCGAGGATATGGGACATCACTGATCTTAGAAAATGAATTTAAGGACGGTTGGCGTTATTCCTACGGCGCTTCCTTTGAGAGCACTCATCTTAGTCAAAGAGGAGAAATCATTCATGTTGATGCTTTGGGGGTCCCCCTTGGGTTTACAATTGACACACGAAATGATGCATTAGACCCCTCATCAGGGGGAAAACTAACCATAAGCCTTACCCCTGAATATGGTCATTTAGGGCGTGCTAACTTTATAACACGCTCCCAAATTTACGCTTCTTATCATTGGGCTATGGATAAATATCATCGGCAAGTTTTATCCTTTTGGTCCCGCATAGGGTCTCTTTTTGGTGGCAGCCTTAATGATATGCCAGGCAATCGACGATTCTATGCCGGAGGAGGGGGATCTGTTCGAGGGTATGGCTATCAACTCGCCGGTCCACTTGGAGGAGACGGTAAGCCCCTTGGGGGAAAATCTCTCTTAGAATTTGGTATTGAGCCTCGAATACGTTTTAGCGATGACTGGGGTGCCGTTGCCTTTATAGAAGGCGCTTTAGTAAGCGAAAAAACCTATCCGAATTTTGCCAACAGTCTCCTTTTAGGCGCGGGTGTGGGGTTGCGGTATTACACAGGCTTTGGCCCTATTCGAGCAGATATTGCCATCCCCTTTCGCAAACGCCGCCAAGAAGGGGGTAAAGTTGTTGACCGAGCCTTTCAATTTTATATCAGTATAGGGCAAGCCTTTTAATGAAAATAGTCAAACATACCTTTGTTTTTTTAAAATGGCTTCTGATTTTTCTTGTGATTTCACTGGCAACTTTAGTTACCTTCCTCTCCTTTGAAAAAGGAAAACGAACCCTTGTAAACCTTATCAATACTCATTTAACATCCAAATCCTACGCCATAGAGCTTAAAAGTCTATCGAGCTTTTTTCCCCTTACTTTATCTGTGGACTATGTTGATTTAATAGAGGGCGGAAAACCATGGTTGCACCTTCAAGATATTGATTTGGAAATAAAAATAGGCTCTTTTTTCTTAACTAAAACCCTTGATGCAACCCTATCAGGAAAAGAAGTTTCTTTAACAGATCTTCCTACGGACGTTGTTGAGGAAATCGCTAATAAAGCTGTCGTCTATGAAGAAATCATGGACGACAGTGCCCTTGTGCGACTTGCCTCAATAGTCCAAGGAATTCAAGAAATGTTTTCCATTTTAGACCTTAAAATTGATTTGCATCGCTTTCATGTTGGGGAGAACGTAATCGGACAAAACATTGATTTTGTTCTCGATGGTATCATCTTGAAGTACGATGAAAATAAAGACTCTCTTTTTGCTAAGCTTCCTCTTTCAACACGGAGTTTTGGCAGCAACCTTACCTTACTTATAAAGGCAGAGGGCAGCTTTCAGGATTTTGGCATCTCTTTTGACCTTAAAACCCCTACATTTCATTATGATAGCCTAGACCTTCAAAATATTGCCCTTCAAGGTCGCATGACAGGTTTGCCCTCAAAGGGGCAAGGCCGTTTAGAAATAGGCTTTAGCTATGGAAAAAACAAAGGAACCCTTAACGTTGCCTCAGTTACCATTAGGGATCAAATCCTTTCCCTCAAAAACATTTCCCTTAAGGGCCTCTTATCCTCTATTCAAGGTGATGTGACGTACAATTTTAAAACCGATGAAATCTCTGCAGCGGTAAAGGGGAATAGTCGTGACTTGACGCCCTTAAGTTCCCTTTTATCTTTGGGAGAGAGCCCCTTTTCAGGGACGAGCTATTTTGAAGGACGTTTGAAAATGAACGGCCCTGAAGGGGATTCAGCCCAGCTCAAGGTCCAAGGAAAAAATCTAACGGGAAAATCCTTTTCCATTGCAACCCTTAACGCAGACTTGTTTGCCAGTGATTTTCTTACTATCCCAACGGTTAAGTGTAATATTGGGCTGAGGGACCTTAAAAGTAACGATGTGCTTCTTGATACCCTAACCCTGCGCGCTCAGTTAGAAAAGGGCAAAGGCCCCTTAACCCTTAAAGGAAAGGGGAAAGCCTTAACATTAGAAATGGCGAGTGACCTTATCTTTGAAAAAGACCACCAAAAAATTACCCTAAAAAAGCTAGAGGCTCTTTACAATAAACAGCCCTTTAAACTTGAGAAACCCTTTTCCATTGACTTTTCTGGCACTGAAACAGTCGTGTCGCCAGCAACCCTTAAAATTGTGAATTTTCCCTTTACATTTCAAGGGAAAAAACAGGGGGAGATGCTTGATTTTTCCCTTAAGGGAAAAGCTGATTTAGGCCCCTTATCTCAACTATTTTTATATACAGGTGATATTGTGAAGGGGCTTCTATTTGTTGACTTTACCATCGGTGGGACTTTAGATAACCTTGATTATGAGGGAAGTATTGACCTTAAGAAAGGCTATTATGAAAATGTGACTTATGGCACAAAGCTGCACAATTTATCCTTTAAAGCACAGGCAAAAAACGGCCTTATCACCTTGAAAAATGTTAAAGCACGGGATGGTTATGGTGGTTATTTGCGCCTGAATGGCTCCTATGATTTACTCAAAAAGGTCTTTGATTTTAAGGCTGACACAGTGAATATGCGTTTTGCCTATACGGACCAGTTAAAGATCACTGCCCGAGAAGGACATTTAGCTGTAAAAGGTCCCTTTAATAATGTTATAGCAAGCGGATCCTTAAAAATGGGTGATGTTTCTTATAACGTAACAGCGGCTTTTGCTGATGGTGTTGCAGAACTCAATGTGATTGACCCCACAAAACCTCAAAGAAACTTGATTGTAGAGTCTAAAAAGAAACGAAAAAAGTCCCCCGATGATTTTCGGTTGACCTTTGACTTTAACATCGAAATTCCGCCAGTTGTTCGTGTGTATGGTTTGGGCCTTGAATCTGTGTGGGAAGGAGGGATCAAAGTCACCCAATCCCTTGAGGATATTCTTATGGTCGGGGAGATTACTTTAAAAGAGGGGGAGCTTGATTTTCTGGGGCAAACCATTGAAATTGATGAAGGCCTTTTGACATTTGATGGTCAGGAAGACAATATTCCTTATTTGGCCCTTCAAGCCTCCTTAGAAAAAGACAATTTTAAAGCGATTGTTACCTTAAATGGGAGAGCGACAAAACCAACTTTTTCCCTTTCCTCTGAACCATCTCTCCCCCAAGAAGAAATTTTATCCCAACTTCTTTTTGGATCACGTTCCTCGAAACTCTCTCCCCTTTCTGCTCTGAAGCTTGCTAAAGTTGCAGCTGAGCTCTCCGGCGCCAGTAGCGGCGGTAGTTTTTCAGATCTCATGAAAGATCACATGGGTAAGGAAGAGGTGAGCGTTGAGGGAGCAGAGGACAAAAAAGAAGCGATCTTTAAGGCAAAAGACAATCTTTCCGACAAGGTTCGTGTCCACTTAGATCAAGGGGTGACACCAACGGACTCTAAAGTGGTGGTTGAGGTTGAAGTCACACCGAAAATCACCATCAGCACCGAAGCGGGGGCTGCCAAATCTTCTGAAAGCATTGGTGTTAACTATAACTGGGATTACTAATTTCCCCTTTTTTACCCCTTCCTATCTCTGTATAAAAAGGGGCTTTTTGAGGGCGTTATTTAAGCTCTTCGCGTCTTCCTACAAGGGCATTATAACGGCGAGACAAGGCAATCACACCAACAATCCAAAGGAGAACAACAGCGGCAATAAAGAACCCAAGATAAGGGGCAATATCCATGGCATCCGTTGCTGAGAAAACAGTAAACAATCCAAGAATGGTCCAACCACCGGCAGCTTTACCAAGGCGGCCACCAATGACGTCAACAACAGCTTTACCCTTTGTCTTCAATTCTTGATCAAGGGGAATGTAAGCCATTTCCTTTGTGGGATCAAAGAGAGCGTACTTAGACCCCTTTGTCAGAATGTTTTGAATCATACCCACAAACACGGCCATATAAGTTGCAGAAACGGCAAGGCCAAACATTTGAGGGTTAAGAACATCCCCATAAAGAATCAAGGTAAAGAAGAGCGCACCGGTGAGAGCCAAAACAAGAGGCGTCACAATAGCACCGGCGAACCAACCAAAGCGGTTAACAACACCCTTTGTCATGAAGATGATCGCAATGGTACCAATACCCGTCCATTTAGAGAAACTTCCCATGAATGCGTTATAACCGTTAGCATCCCCAGCAAATTGAATGGCAATTTGCTTTTTCCAAATCAGTTCAACAAGGTTAATAGACATACCATAGCTAAGAACAAGAAGAGCAATGAGGCCAATATAAGGGTTTGAGAAAATGTATTTAAAGCTCTCGGCAACACCCATTTTAGGCTTTTTCTTCTTCGCTTTTTTGGGCTCTGCAGCATCATAATATTTGGGGTCAGTCAGCACATTTTTAGTCAACCAACGGTACACAGCCATGCTGGCAATACCCATGATGATAATAAGGGTCATTAAGTAGTTCAGTGACACACCCCAGGCATCTACGCCCGCTGGTAAGCTATCGCGGATAGCTGAAAGACGTTCAACGGCTTCACCGGAAAGAATCAAAGCAATGTTACCAATCAAAACAAAGATTGGATAAAAGCGCTTAGCTTCATTTGAGCGTACTACTTCGTTCGCAAATTGCCAGAAAAGCAAGGAAATCATCACACTACCCCATAGTTCTGACATCACATAGAACAACGAATAAGTCCACACACCCCAAACAGAAAAGAGGAACTTAATGCGGGGAAATTCAGCTTGAAGGGCTTTAACCGCATCAAGATCAGGGTGAAGGGACGCAATGTTAGGGTAGATAACAAGGGCAAAAGCCCCAAAGAAAATCAGAAATGTTGACGTCAAAATATAAAATAATTTTTCCGCTGAAAATATATTGCTGAGTTTAGTATAAAGCACCACAAAAGCAATAGCCGCGCTCATCACAAAAATACTTTTCAGGTAAGGAATAGCTTCAATTCCAGCTCCCGCAGCCGTCCCAATCAACGCATCTTTTGTGTTTCTCAATACCGTATAATTGAATAAAATGCACAACATAATAAAAGCAATGGGGAGAAATTTTTTCAACTCATCCGTATAAATAGGAAAAAGAGCTTGGCGAATTTTCGAGAATGCCGGTTGAGGAGAGCTAGAGGAATCGGAAGACATTATTATTTCCTTTTAATATTTTCAATAAGTTGCACGTTTATGTGGGCGACTATAGCAAAATATTGACTGAGAGTCAATGTAATTCAAAGACCTATAAAGACTATGGATAAACAAGGTTAATTAAAAATTAACAAGGGGCCTGTAGGTCCATTTCTATAGAAAGAAGACCCTTATAGGGCCCTTTATAGGGCAAGGGCCTTTGCAATCTCATCATAGGCCGTTGTTAGGGCCGTTACATCAGGGCCACCAGCCTGAGCCATGTCGGGCCGGCCCCCCCCCCCTTTTCCGCCAAGGGCTTTAGAACCAATACGCACCAAGTCAACGGCACTAATTTTATCAATCAAATCTGCTGTAACCGCGACAACCAAAGACGCTTTTCCTTGGGCATTGCTCCCTAAAACAACAACCCCAGACTTAATTTGCTTTTTAAAAGTATCGGCTGCTGGTTTTAGATCTTGAGGGTTTGAATCCTCTAAGGTTTTTGCAAGATAAGAAAAAGAGCCAATTTGCCTAATCTCATTTGAAGGCCCCTCACTGCCGGCGTGGCCCCCTCCAAATGCTAGTTTTTCTTTTAATTTTTTAAGGTCACGCTCGAGGGATTTTTTCTCTTCGAGAAGGCCAACAACACGTTCTGTTAAAAGAGAGGGTTTTGTTTTAAGGCGGGCCGAAAGGGCTATTGAAACACCTTCAAGTTCCCTGGCATATCTTTCAGCACCGGGGCCTGTTTGAGCTTCAATACGGCGCACACCAGCAGCGACACCAGATTCACCTGTTATTTTAAAATAGCCAATATCTCCCGTTCGCGTCACATGGGTCCCCCCACAAAACTCAACGGAATAAGAAGTGTGGTCCACATCATCACTTTTTCCCATGGAGAGAACACGAACCTCATCGCCATATTTCTCTCCAAATAGAGCCATCGCCCCTATTTTAAGAGCCTCATCAGGAATCATAATTTTTGTTTGAACAGAGGTGTTCGCTCTGACTAAATCATTAACCTGATCTTCAATGGCTTGGAGTTGTAAAGAACTGAGAGGTTGATTAAAACTAAAGTCAAACCGCAAGCGATTAGGCCCCACAAGGGATCCTTTTTGCACCACTTGATCCCCAAGATAGCGTCGCAATGTTGCATGGAGAATATGAGTGGCAGAGTGATTTGCCTTTGTGAGGGTGCGCCTTTTTTCATCAACCAAGAGTTCAAGCACATCTCCAACAGAAAGACAGCCATCCTCAAGGGTCACATGGTGAACAAAGAACTTGCCTGCTTTTTTGGTACAATCCGTAACGAGCCCCATAAAGCCAGCTGCCGTAAGGCGTCCCCGATCTCCCACTTGACCGCCAGATTCTGCATAAAAAGGCGTTTGATTGGTGATGACCAACACATCGCCGCTGGTTACTTTTTGAACACTTTTCCCTTGCTGAATAAGGGCTAAAACTTCCCCCTGCGCCGCCGTATTGGTATATCCTAAAAATTCCGTTGGGGGTATTTTCTGGGCAAGTTCAAACCAGATGGCCTCCTCTTTTGCCTCTCCAGACCCACTCCAAGATTTTCGAGCTTCCGCCTTTTGAGACTCCATGGCTGCGTTAAATCCATGGATATCAACTTTTTGACCCTGGCCCCTTAAAATATCTTGGGTTAAATCCAAAGGGAAGCCATAGGTATCATAAAGTTTAAAAGCAACCGCGCCGGGTAAGACCGTTGAGCCAGAGAGATGCACTTGCTCTTCCTCCAAGAGCTTCAACCCCCGTCCTAAGGTTTTGCGAAAACGCTCTTCTTCCCGTTTTAGAGTTTCTATAATGAGCGCTTGAGCCCGGCCTAATTCAGGATAAGCGTCTCCCATTTCTCCAATAAGGGTTGGTGCCAAACGATACATTAAAGGGTCTTGAGCTCCCAATAAATAAGCATGACGCATGGCACGACGCATAATACGACGTAAAACATAGCCCCGCCCTTCATTGGAAGGCAATACCCCGTCGGCAATGAGAAAACCACTAGAACGCAGGTGGTCTGCAATAATACGATGGGACGTTAAATATTTGACCTCAAATGCGCCCGTCAGCTCAATTGAAACTTGAATGAGATGCTTAAAGAGGTCAATTTCATAGTTATCATGGGTCTTTTGCAAAACCGCTGCAAGGCGCTCAAGACCTGCTCCCGTATCAATGGAGGGATTGGGCAAATCGACTCTCGTCCCCTCTTCCAATTGATTATATTGCATAAAGACAAGGTTCCAGATTTCAACAAAACGATCACCATCTTCCTCGGGAGTCCCCGGTAAACCACCCTCAATGTGATCGCCATGGTCATAGAAAATTTCTGAACAAGGGCCACAGGGCCCTGTATCTCCCATGGACCAAAAGTTATCCGCCGTAGAAATACGGATGATTTTATCCTCAGAAAGGTGGGCTATCCTTTTCCACAAATTTGCAGCCTCATGATCCGTATGATAAACGGTTACCACAAGGCGCTCTTTATCTATACCCAAAACCTCTGTCAAAAAGGTCCAAGCATAGGTAATGGCCTCTTTTTTAAAATAGTCCCCAAAGGAAAAATTTCCTAGCATTTCAAAAAAAGTGTGGTGCCTTGCCGTATAGCCAACATTTTCAAGATCATTATGCTTTCCACCGGCTCGGACACATTTTTGAACACTTGCTGCGGTTTTATAGGGCCGGGTTTCAAGGCCTGTGAATACATCTTTAAAAGGAACCATACCCGCGTTCACAAACATCAGCGTTGGATCATTTTGAGGCACCAAAGGGGCAGAGGGAATCAGGCTGTGCCCCTTACCCTTAAAAAAGTCCAAAAAAGTTTGGCGGATTTTATTTGTTGTCCACATTGCTTTGCTCTCAAGCCCCTTTAAAAGGTGATTAATTTTCCTTAGTATATACTGTTTTGAAAGACTTTTAAGTGTTTTTCATAACGCTGCTGATATTCTTGAGATAAATTCTTTTTAAGGCCTCCGGATAACTGAGAACCATACCAACACATCACCACAAACCGTTGAAGAAAGAGAATTTTTTGAAAGACATTGCGTTGGGCCTGAGTGACTTTACCAAAATAGGTTTTAAGAATAAGATCATGGGATTCATTGGGTAAAAAATCTTCCACAACAAGCAGCGTTAAATCATTATAAGGTGAAGCCCACCCGGCATATTCCCAATCAATTGCTTTAAGAGAACCTTGATTATGAATGATATTGGCTGAGAAAAGATCATTGTGAGCGGCGACTTGATAAGCCCCTTGTGGGAGGTCTTTTTCTATTGCAAGAACCTTTTTGTAGCCTTGCTCAAGGTCTTTTAAATAGGAGGAATTTT
>CAXBEY010000027.1:0-17917 GCA_963974885.1 uncultured Alphaproteobacteria bacterium | reverse complement strand
ACCATCGATGACAGTACTTATATAGGCTTTATTCTCCTTAAATTGTGCTGTTTTTTCTAGAGCTTTGAACTCATTTTGAACATTAGCAGTTGAGTAATCGTAAGTATGTTTGAAGAAAACCTTTTGTTCAGATTCTAATTCACCGAGATATTCTAGATCATGGCCTGCGAATGTTCCCTTTAAGAGCCTTTCCGCTATAAAAGTACGTTCTTTTCCCGCGGCCTCTACTGCTTTAAGGAAGATATAAACCTTTGATAGTTCTAGAGCAATATCTTTGTTTCCGGTAAAAGAATAAGTCATTGAGGAAATTTTAAGAATATTTTCAATGGCCTCGGTATAAAATGATGAGGCTTCTTTTTTTGTTGCATTCATTTTTAATACTTTTTGACGTATAGTATTAATTTTCTCTAAAGAGGTCATTGTTTTTATTATTTTATTATAAAATAGAGGACCATGGCTTTTAATATCGAAGGTCTCCAGTTTTTTCTTTAAATTCCTTATGTTTTTATCTGTTGCCCCATAGTCTTTTTTGAATTCTTGAGAGAAAATTGCCCCCTTACTTTCAATATAAATCGTAGATTTTCCACTTTCTAATTGTAAATTTCTCATTACAGAGTCGAATTTAGATTGAAGTTGCGTTAAATCGATAACTTCTTTACTTTCTTGGTATACTTTCCATTCTTGATAGGTTAGATAAGATGTGAGTCCTATAATGCTGACGAGGGGAAGAAGAAGAAGCGCACAAACTCTATGATTTACTTTCTTAAAATTCATCTTAAAATAATCCTTATATAATATTTATTATCTAGTATTTCAAGGAAAAGGTTAATTTTTGGTTTACAAAAAAAAGAAATCTGATAAAAAAAGTCGGAATCATTTTGTAAGATAGAAAAAAGAGCTGTCAAAGGATTGAAGCTCTTTTTATAAAATGTTTTTCAGCTTAGAAAAGTTGGCACACCTAGTTAAAGATACGATCCTCCAATTGTTTTATATTCATATGGGTTGCTTCAAGGCAAAGGGAACGGTCCACGGTGATATGAGAGTTGAGCTGCTTGCGCAACATGCCCAACATTTGGGGAGAGGCCACAAGAATAATGGAGTCAAAGGCCTCTTTTAACAGACGCATTTTTATTTCTTGGCTAAGGTTCTTAGCAAAGCATTCTTTTTCAAGGCATTTGGTTGGAGAGTGTGGATCGTAAAAATGCCCATCACTGGTTCTGCCTTCCTTGCGCAGGGGAGTGTCATGGCTATTAAGGTCTTTATTTTTCATTTCGTGAAGGATAGTGTGAAGTTTGCGGCCCTTTGCGGAGAGAAGTTGTGCTCGGGAGCCGTCAGCAACGATAACGAGTTTTTTATGCATTTTAATTCTCCTATAACCCCTTAATACTACAGGAAAAGTCTGTAATTTTCATTAATTATAGAAAGACTTTTAGGAGATTATTTTTTCTCAGTTTTACGAGCCACTCGCCCAAAATTACTAAAGACCTGTTGCAAAACTGTACGATCTTGCCCAACGGTCGGTGTGGTGTGGGTGATGGGGGTGATATCTTGCATCTCGGGATCCATGTCCTCGATTTTCTCAACAATACCTTTTTCGTTAAACGTAATAGCTATGGTGTTTTTTTCTGCAATGTTAGGTTTGAAAAAAGAGGTTGTTTCTGTCCTTTTATGGACATAAAACCACGTTTTTGGACCATAACTTGACTCAAAAGTAGGGCTGCCAATGGCCGCAAGAACATCATGGCTTGTATGAACACCGGCTTGGAGTTTTGTCAGATCTTTTACTTCAGGTGCTTTTCCACGGTAATCTATGCGGGGACTACAAGCGGCCAGTATTGCCAGTGTTGCAACAGGAAGAAGGAGATGCCCTATTTTTTTCATGATTTTAACTCGTTTCAAATAATCTTCACCCTCATAAATCGCATGTGAGAGCTCTTATGTCAATCTCAACTTATCCGGAGACGGATTCTCTTTTAAAAAATAAAAAAAGCCTTGCAAAAATAATTTTCAAACACCCATAAGGGGTTGAGGTTCTTGACACCTTTTTGACAAAAAAGAGACTTGCTGAGGGGGGGATATTTTCCTATGCTTGTCTTAGTGAATTGGTCCATACATATATGGAAAATTGGGAATTTGGTGCATTTTCTAGGCCATGAGACGGATCTAAGGATGCGGAGTTAATCCAAAGCTGCCCTCGCAACTGTAAGTGAAGAGCTTTTATAAATAACCACTGGGTGAGAACTTGGGAAGGTCCATAAAAGCGATGACCCACGAGCCAGGAGACCTGCCAATGAGCTTAAGACATATATTTCGGGCGAGGTGCACCGATAGGTTGTAAATTTTTAAGGTATTTTTTGCTGCACATTTCTTTGTTTTGTTGTGCGGCTTGCCTGTTTCTTTTTAGACCTTTTTCGTGCATCAAGCGAGAGTCAAGTCAATAAGGTGCTAGTTTAGGCGCCAGCAACGAAGTCTAGGACTTTATTGACTTGATTTTGTTATTTTTTAAAAAAGGTTTATCACATGTCACGTGCTTTTGATTTTGATCGTTTCGGAAATTTTGTTCCCATGGGGGGAGAAGAAGGCGCGGATCACTTACGTCTTGCAACTCTCCACGGTGTTCCCATCGATGAGTTGCCGGCTCAAAATGAAATTGAGACGGAGGCTACTCGCCGTGAAACCGTGGACCAGGCACAGATTGTTCTCGACCGCTCTCGGGACAGCTTATTAACGGATTTTGGTAAGGCAACCTTGGATAACCGTTACCTTTTGCCGGGGGAAAGTTACCAAGATTTATTTGCCCGTGTTGCGGCTGCCTATGCAGATGATATTGACCATGCACAACGCCTTTATGATTATATCTCAAAGCTTTGGTTTATGCCGGCAACACCTGTTTTGACTAATGGGGGGGCTAATCGGGGCCTTCCTATTTCCTGTTTTTTGAATCAGGTTGATGACTCCTTAGCGGGTATTATGGAGAATTACGAAGAGAACATGTGGCTTGCGGCCAATGGTGGCGGTATTGGAAGCTATTGGGGGGGGGTTCGCTCCATGGGAGAGAAAATCAGCCGCTCTGGTGAGACCTCTGGTATTATTCCCTTTATTCGGGTCTCTGATTCTTTTACCTTGGCGATTTCTCAAGGCTCCCTTCGTCGTGGGTCAGCGGCCATGTATTTGGATATTCATCACCCTGAAATTGAAGAGTTTCTTGAAATTCGCAAACCTTCTGGAGATTTCAATCGCAAGGCCTTGAATCTTCACCATGGGGTTGTGGTGACCGATGCCTTTATGGAGGCCGTTGAACATGATCAACCCTTTGACCTGATAAGCCCAAGGGATCAAAAAGTTATGCGTACAATTTCCGCAAGATCATTATGGCAAAAAATTCTTGAAATTCGTCTTCAAACCGGTGAGCCCTATATCATTTTCAAAGATGCCGTAAACCGAGCCTTGCCAAAACACCATAAAGAACTTGGCTTTGAAGTAAAAATGTCTAATTTATGCACGGAGATTTTTCTGCCCAATGGAGAAGACCATTTAGGCAATACAAGAACAGCTGTATGTTGTTTGTCCTCTGTGAACCTTGAGAAATGGGAAGAGTGGTCAACGGAGCCTCAATTTATCGAAGATATTATGCGATTTTTGGATAATGTGTTGCAGGATTTTATTGATCGGGCACCCGCTTCCATGAAAAATGCAAAGTACTCGGCCATGCGGGAACGTTCCGTTGGATTGGGCGTTATGGGTTTTCATAGCTTTCTCATGAAGAAGGGCATTCCCTTTGAAAGCGCCATGGCGAAATCTTGGAATATGAAAATGTTCAAGCATATTCGGAAAGCAGCAGATCAAGCCTCCTATCTTCTGGCCCTTGAAAAAGGCCCCTGCCCAGATGCAGCGGAACGTAATGTGCAAGCACGGTTTAGTCACAAAATGGCTGTGGCCCCAACGGCCTCTATTAGTATTATTTGTGGCGGGACCAGTGCTGGTATCGAGCCGGTTCCTGCAACGATTTATACCCATAAAACCTTATCGGGTTCTTACACGGTTAAGAATCCTTACCTTGAAGCACTCTTTGAAGAAATGGGTAAAAATACAACACAAACATGGCAATCTATTTTAGAGCACCAGGGTTCTATTCAGCATTTGTCTTTCTTAACAGAAAATCAGAAAGCAGTTTTCAAAACAGCTTTTGAATTGGATCAGCGTTGGATTATCGAAATGTCCGCGGATCGCACACCCTTTATTTGTCAAGGGCAGTCGGTCAACCTCTTTTTACCCCCTGAAATTAATAAGTGGGATTTGATGATGCTTCACCGTCAAGCGTGGAAAATGGGCCTTAAAAGTTTATACTATGCACGCTCTCAATCAATTCAAAGGGCTCAATTCGCGGGTTCTCAGGAAAAAGGTGAGGGGGCTCAAGAGATGAAAGTTGAGCAAACCAATTATGAAGAATGCCTTGCCTGCCAATAACCCTTAAAAATGGAAAAATACAATCATGTCATTAATAAAAATGAACCCCTTAGAGCTCATTGGAACTGGAAAAGTGGGACTCCTTACACCCTCTGATTGCTATAATGTTGAACGCTATCCGTGGGCTTATGACTGCTGGAAGCGCCAACAACAACTCCATTGGTTGGGAGAAGAAGTGCCCTTGGGAGACGATGTGAAGGACTGGCATTCTGATAAGGTAACGGATACGGAGCGTAATCTTTTGACGCAAATTTTCCGATTTTTTACCCAGTCGGATATTGAGGTCGGGGAAAATTATCTCAAGCGCTATGTGCCTGTTTTTCAACCCCTTGAAATTCGGATGATGCTGAGTGCTTTTACCAATGTTGAGACCATTCATATTGATGCCTATGCTTTGTTGCTCAAAACCCTTGGGATGCCCAACACGGAATTTGAGGCCTTCAAAGATTATGAAACCATGACGGCAAAAGCCGACTACATGCACTCTTTTGGTATGGATACTTGTGGGGATGTTGCCCGCACATTGGCAATGTTTGGCGCCTTTACAGAGGGTATGGCTTTGTTTGCGAGCTTTGCCATGTTGCTCAATTTTCCTCGTCACAATAAAATGAAGGGGATGGGGCAGGTTGTTTCTTGGTCTGTTCGGGATGAAAGTTTGCATTGTGAAGGCATTGTGAATTTGTACCATGAGTGGGCGAAAGAAACCGGTGCCGTGACTCAATCCGTTAAGGACGATATTATAGATGTTGCGACAACTATGGTAAATCTTGAGGATAAATTCATCGACCTTTCCTTTGAATTAGGGGATGTTGAGGGGATGACGGCCCAAGATATTAAAAGCTATATTCGCTATATTGCAGACTGGCGATTAACTCAGTTGCGCCTTCCGACAAAGTTTGGCTTCTTTAAATATGATGGCCATGGATATGAGCAAGTGCAGCAACATCCTTTGCCCTGGTTGACGGAAATTCTAAACGGTGTTGAGCACGCGAACTTTTTTGAACAACGGGCAACGGAATACTCGAAGGCTTCAACACAAGGGACTTGGGAAGGTTCTGCTGGCGTGTGGGGGGATTTTGATAAGCTCTATAAAAAAGAGGTTGCGTAATGTGTGACTATAGTGCTTTTCTGGGGAGACTTTCAGTAGAGAGCCCTTAAAACGCTGGTTTCTCTTTCGATTGTCTATTGGCCTATGGTGGAAACTATCCTAAAATAATCTCAACAGTGAGGTTTGATAGGCCAATGAAGGCATTCTTTAAGAAAGTGCTATTTGGGAAAAGGCTATTTGGGATTATGATCCTTTGGGGCAGTTTCTTTTGTGCGCCTCTTTATGGCGCCATTGCGCCACCGGAACTCCCTTCCTTTAAAGTGCCCAAAACCAAGGCCACCCCGTCCAAAAAAACATCTAAAGTTCTGACTCAAAAAGTGCCAACACGGCCTCTTAAGATTATTCCTGTTTTAACAAAACGGGATAAAATGACTAAGTCCTACCGCATTAAACTCCAGTGGAAAGAAGCAACGAAAGCCGCTTTGTTTTATTACCGTGATGTCGGTTATCTTGTTTTTAATGCTGTGGGCGCCTTTCCTCCAGGCTCTTTTCCGGGGAGCCATTTTAAGCGACTTTCTATTATTCCCCATGGACAGGCCACAATTGTTAAATTTTCTTTGAAAGCCGACAATGATTTATTACTCACCCGTTTAGAAGACGACTGGGTTTTGCTTGCAGGCATAATGAGAAATGAGAAGACGCCCCATATTTATCCCATCGTGATTACCCCAAAGGAAGAGCAAAAAAGTCTAAGTATTCTTAATGATGAAAGCGAGTCTCTTATTACGTTTACCGATCCTAAAACCGGTGATGTGTTTGCAGTGCAGCCTGATATTAATCGTGGAATTGATCAGCTTTATGAAACGGCTTTTTTTGATCTTTTAGAAACATATCAAGGCCTTGTTTACCTTCTGAAGGACCCGGAAAATTTGAAGGTTCAGGTCGATAAGGAGGCACATGCAACCCTCATTTCCCTTGAATCGGGAGAACCGATCTCTTCTGTGGATCCGACTGAAAAAGATCGTGATCCAGCCTCTTTACATTCTTTGGTGGATTTAGATAAATATGATATTCCATCGGGAAATATTTTTCATGTTGGCCGTGTGATGCGTAAAGCAGTGGCTCTTGAAAAAAAGCCTGAGCTCCATATTCAGCGGGAAATAGAGTTGGCTAAATTTTATCTCGCAACGGGGCAGTATTATGAAGCCATAGGCGTTTTATCTCTCCTTAAAGAAAGACATGAAACCTTATTTTTTAGCCAAGATGATCTAATTTTGATGTTTGATATAGCTCAAGCTCTTTCCCACAATGTAGATGATGATTCTTTTTTGAGTAATGAGGGAGAAGGTGAGCGAGATTTTTTATTAGCTTTGCAAGAGCAGCGCCTTGGCCGTTATGATACAGCCTTAACAAAGTATGTGCGGGCTTATAAATTTGTACAAAATTTGCCCCCCATTATTCGCAATGATGTTGCTTTGAAAGCCTATGAAGCCCGTGTTGAAAGTGATTATAAAAAGCCTCTTTTTGCAGGATTGATTGATACAAATTTATTAAATAGATGCGATCTTGATAGTGTTAAATATTATGAAGCGCAGGCAACTCGTATTGTAAATCCTAAGGCACCGCTGCGAAAAACCTATACCAAATTGACCTTTAGCCCAAATCAACGAATTGCGCTGATGGCACGCCTGGCTTTGGTTGATAGGGAAAATACAGCTGAAAAATCCGTTCTAAAGGATTTGGAATCTATGCTCTTTACATGGCGAGGAGATATTATTGAACAACGCTTTTTGGCAACCTTGGCCGAACTTTATCGAAAAGCTGGCCAGTATGATAACGCGCTAAGGGCCTTGAGGAGCATTACTTCCTATTTGTGGCAGTTCGAAAAAAGCCATATTTATATAAAATTAGCAGAAGATTTATTTTACAACTCCTTTATGGAGATGAAAGATGAACCTTTTTTGAAACAAATTGCCTATTATTATGAATTTGAAGATTTGATTCCAAAGGGAAAACGCTATGGAGAAGTCATTGACCGCATCACAAGTTTGTATGTCAAAGTCGGCCTAACGGATCAGGCTATTGCTGCCCTAAAACAGAGAGCAAAATATCTGAACTTTGAAAAAAAACGCTCTACATTAGGGAAATCAGAGCATCGTTACCTTATGAATCTTACCATAAAACGCATAGCAGAATTATATTTAACCACAGGCCAAGCCCCCCTAGCCCTCAAGATGTTAGGTCGTTTAAAACCTTTTGAGGAAGAAGGCGGAGTAGATAATCCAGAATATCTTGCTTTTCAAAAGGATACCAACTTTATAAAAGCTGTGACTTTTTTGAATTTATCTAAAAAAGAAAAGGCGTTAGGGGCTCTTAAGGGTCTAACATCAAGGCGCGCAAATCGCTTGAAAGCAGACATTTATATGGCCCAAGAACGTTGGCAGGATGTTCTGCCTTTGTTGGAAGAGATGTTACAAACTTCACAGGGTGAGAAAATTAAAGGTAACTTTGATGTAGACGCTGTTTTAGACCTTGCTGTTGTTGCGTCGCACCTTAAGAAAAAAGAACGGATTATAGATCTTAAAAAAGAGTATGGAAATCGTATCACTGATCCTGAAAAACGTCAGGTTTTTGATATTATTGTTTCCTCTCCCACGGCTATTGAGATATCTAAAGGGAAAATAGCTAAACAATTAACCGTTGCTGATAACTATACAAAGCTCATGGATGGAATAAAAAAGGATATTCTTGAAACTAACTGGTCAATACCTCTTTCTAGGAATGCTGAAAAGACTGTTAACTCTCCCTCAAAGGATCAAGGCAATGAGCCTGCAAAAGCTGTTGCCTCCAATGCCAAGGAAGCAGCAGACTCTAAGGAAAACCTTAAAAAAGGATAGGGATCCCTTGGCATTTTTCAGGGCATTTTTTTGGGAAGACTATATAAAAAAACCCGCAATTTGCGGGTTAAAGAGGGGGCATTTTAAAAGAGTGTATAAAAACTAGTCTTCTTTTGGTACGTCGGCCTTTGACGTTGAGGCATCTTCGATTTGCATATTATTCTCAATCTCAGAAAATTCAGCTTCAAGGGCAGCTTCCATTTCATCCACTTCCCCCGTAAGGCTGAGGTCAAAACGACTGCTATTGGGGGTTGCATTCGCATCGACTTCTTCTGTTTCTGAAAGCTCATGGGCGATTTGGCGACGAAAAGCCATCAATGTTGCATGATTTAGCTTGTCAATATCGACAGTGCTTTCTGCAATTTCACGAAGAGAAACAACGGCATTCTTATCGTTGTCACGTTCAACGGTTAAAGGCGCTCCAGCAGCGAGTTGTCGGGCGCGCTGAGCGGCTGTGACAACGAGCTCAAAGCGGTTAGGAATCTTTTTTACACAATCTTCAACGGTAACGCGAGCCATCTTAAAACCTTAGTGAGTTAAAGGGTTGAAATCAAAATTAACCTTGACGAGCCTTGAAACGGGGATTTCTTTTATTAATAACAAAAAGACGACCACGGCGACGGACAATACGACAATTTTTGTCGCGGTTTTTAAGGGTTTTTAGGGAACTTGCAACTTTCATTTTTATCTCCAAAACTAGAATCTTATTTTCTTTTATAGGCTATTGTTCTTAATGTCAAGCAAACACCACAAAGTGTTCTCACTTTTCTCTCAAGAGTCGTCCTATTTGCCTCTCAAGTTTATCTATTTCTTTAGCACGTAGCGTAGTTTCGCAAGAGCGGTGCGTTCAAGATAAGTCTGTGAGGCGCTTTTAGGGCCCATAATAGTAACTTCTAGCCCTGTTATCGTATCAATGGCAACCACTTTGATGCAGTTGCCTAGCTGGGTAAATTCAAAAATGACGCCCTGTTTTCTTTGTCCATTGAGGGGCATGGGTTTATGAGCCTTTTTGAGAACTTTCTTAAATCATAAGGCTTTTTGCCCTTTTTGATAAGAAGAAAAAATATCCCTATGGTTGGCAGAGAGAAATAAGCCTGATAGACTTATAGGTGTTCTCTTTTTAAGGTCACCCTTAGGGGAGAGAAGGAAAAAAATAATAACAATAAGAATAATAAGCATAATGACTGAATTTATTTTCTATATTTTTTCAACGTTTTTAGTAGGTGCTTCCCTTGCTGTTATTTTCTCTCGAAATCCGGTGCATTCTGTCCTCTTTTTGATATTCGCCTTTTTCAATGCGGCTGGACTTTTTGTACTGATGGGGGCTGAGTTTCTGGCGATGCTCTTGGTTATTGTTTATGTAGGGGCCGTGGCTGTTTTGTTCCTTTTTGTGGTGATGATGATGAAAGTTACCCCCGAAGAACAGCGCTCTGTTTTTTCAAAAACACGTTTTGTAGCAGCTCTTAAAACCCTGTTTTCCTTTGCCATTTATACCATTGTTTTCTTAACGGCCTCTATTGCGATGCTTTCTATCGCACCTATTACAGATGTTATACAAGGCGGCGGGGCCTTTCAATTGGATGGTTTAAAACAGCTTCTTGAAACGTCAAGATGGTCTATCTTTTCCCCTCAAGCAACTCTTGCGCCTGTGGCTCTCAGCGTGATTGTAACTATTTTGATTGCCCGTTATGTGACGCAAGTTTTAACGCAAAAAACCTTTCTTAAAATTATTTCAGGCTTCGTTGATTCCTTGGCCTTTATGTTATTATTGGGTGCTGCTTTTATGGGTGTATTTGTAAGCTTAGCTCTGGGTTGGGTGTCTTCTCCTTTGCGAGAAGATTTGATTGCGTCGCCAACGCCGCCAACGGACCTTGTGACCAATACCCATGCCCTTGGACAAATTATTTATGGAGACTATATTTTTGCCTTTCAATCCTGTGGCATTATCTTACTTGTGGCTATGATTGGTGCCATTGTTTTAACTCATCGCAAACGCGAAGGGGTGAAAAAACAAGATATTATTGAGCAAATTACGCGATGTCCCAAAAAGACATTAATTGTACAAAATATGCCTTTGGGCAAAGGTATTGATTAGGGGAGGGGTCTGAAATGTCTTTAAATCACTATTTAGCTTTGTCGGGTATTTTATTTTCCCTGGGCCTTTTTGGTGTCTTTTGGGGCCGCAAGACTATTATTAATGTATTAATGGCTATTGAACTCATGCTGTTGGCGGTGAACATAAATTTTGTAGCTTTTTCTGTGTATTTAACAGATTTAGTGGGACAAATTTTTGCGATGTTTGTGCTTACTGTTGCCGCAGCAGAGGCTGCCATCGGCCTTGCTATTCTTGTTGTGTATAATCGAAATCGGAACTCTATTGCTATTGAAGATATTAGCATGATGAGGGGGTAGGGCCATAAAATGATGTATAGCACTTATATTGTTGCCGTTTTTGCGCCTCTTTTGGGCTTTTTAACCATTGGTACCGTGGGCAATTTGCTTGGCAAGCGGATGAGTGGCATCGTGAGTGTTGTCCTCATGGCTTTTTCTGTTTTAAGTGCATGGCATATCTTTTTAGATGCCATCGCAGGAGAGCTTGTTTCTCACCTAGTGACACTAGGGACATGGTTTCATGTGGGGAACTTTAAAGTTGATTGGCAGCTCTATTTTGATCCTTTAACGGCGACCATGGTGATGGTTGTGACGACTGTTTCTTTCTTGGTACACTTATATTCCATCGGCTATATGAGCCATGATAAATCTGTGCCCCGTTTCATGGCCTATCTAAGCTTATTTACTTTTACCATGCTCATGTTAGTAACTTCTGGCAACTTGATCCAATTGTTTTTTGGCTGGGAAGGTGTGGGCCTTGCCTCCTATTTATTAATTGGTTTTTGGCACCATAAAGACAGCGCTAATGCCGCCGGTATGAAAGCTTTTATTGTAAACCGAGTGGGAGATGTTGGGTTGGCCCTTGGTATTGCCGCTCTTTATTTGACCTTTGATACGGTGGATATTGGGACAATTTTATCACAGCTCAATGCATCTATTTCCCTTACCTTTACAGCCTTTGGTTACGAGTTAAGTCGCCTTGAAGTTATCGGGGTACTGCTCTTTATTGGCGCCATGGGGAAATCAGCACAATTGGGATTGCACACGTGGCTTCCCGATGCCATGGAAGGCCCAACGCCTGTTTCTGCTTTGATTCATGCGGCAACCATGGTGACGGCCGGTGTGTTTTTGATCGCAAGGATGTCACCTCTATATGAATTGGCACCCTATGCGCGCAGTGTGATTATTATCGTTGGGGCCTCAACGGCACTTTTTGCAGGCACTATTGCCCTGATGCAAAATGATATTAAGCGAGTTATTGCTTATTCTACGTGCAGCCAATTGGGTTATATGTTTTTTGCAGCAGGCCTGTCGGCCTATAATATTGCCATCTTTCACCTTGTGACCCATGCGTTTTTTAAAGCCTTGTTGTTCCTTGGTTCAGGCGCGGTGATTCATGCCCTTTCCGATGAACAAGATATGCGTCGTATGGGAGGGATTTGGCGGGCTATTCCAGCAACCTATGCCATGATGTGGATTGGTAGTCTGGCCCTTGCGGGCATACCGTTCTTTGCTGGTTTTTATTCAAAGGATGCTATTTTAACAGCGGCGTGGTTTGGAGATGGCTTGCCAGCAAAATATGCGTATTTGCTTGGTATTGGTGCTGCCTTTTTAACAGCTCTTTATTCTTGGCGCCTCTTAATCATGACCTTTCATGGAAAAACCAGAGCCGATGAAAAAGTTATTGGGCACTTACATGAACCGGGGGCAACAATGCTTATTCCCCTGCTTGTTTTATCCGTTGGAGCTGTGTTCTCGGGCTTTTTAGGGGAGGGATACTTTACCCTGGAAGGTTTTTGGAAAAAGGCTATTGCTTTTAAGGTTGACTCAACGGAACACCTCCCTTTGATTATTCATTATTTGCCGTTAATTGCCGGTGTAACGGGTATTTCCCTTGCGTACTGGTTCTATTTTTACCGAACAAAATTGCCGGCATTACTGGCTCAAAAATTTAGCCTTCTTCATCAATTTTTCTTGAATAAGTGGTACGTTGATGAGCTTTATCAGTTCTGTTTTGTGACACCTTCTCAAAAAATTGGTGCCTTTTTCTGGCACAAAGGAGATGGTGATATTATTGACGGCTATGGGCCAAATGGTGTTGCGGATAAAGTGATGAGGGCAGCAAATCGAGTGAGCCGAGCGCAGAGTGGTTATGTCTATCATTATGCACTATCCTTTGTCATTGGCTTTGCTTTGTTGATAACTTGGGTGTTTTATTACTAGGTATTGATTTGACTAAATTTGTTAACACATTATACAAAAAAAGAGATACAAAAATATGATCACAATACCCCTTCTCTCTATTATCATTTTTCTACCGCTTTTTGGGGTTGGATTTCTCTTATTTATGCGGGGAGATGAGGTGACCCTTGCGCGCAATGCACGCGCCGTTGGACTGCTTACCTCGTTAGTGACTTTCTTTTTATCCCTTTTGCTTGTGGGGGGATTTGATACCAGCTCGTCAAGTTATCAATTTGTCGAGAAGGTCCGCTGGATTAGCAGCCTAAATTCCTATTACCATGTTGGTATTGATGGTATTTCACTGTTATTTGTCTTGCTTTCGACATTCTTGACACCCTTGGCGATCTTGGCCAGTTGGACCTCTATTACGCGGCGTGTTCGGGATTATATGATTGCGTTTCTTGTTCTTGAAACCATGATGATTGGGATGTTCTGTGCCCTTGATTTTATCCTCTTTTATCTTTTCTTTGAAGGGGTCTTGATTCCCATGTACCTCATTATTGGTATCTGGGGGGGAGTGCGCCGTATTTATGCCTCTTTAAAATTCTTTTTGTATACTTTTTTGGGCTCAGTTCTTATGTTAGTTGCCATAATTGCTATCTTTTTTCAAACTGGGGGCACCAGTATTGAAGAAGCCACGGCCTACCATTTTACCCGAGAAATGCAAATGTGGCTTTGGATTGCCTTCTTTGCATCCTTTGCGGTTAAAGTGCCCATGTGGCCCGTTCATACTTGGTTACCGGATGCTCACGTTGAAGCTCCAACAGCAGGGTCTGTGCTTTTAGCAGGTGTGTTGCTTAAGATGGGAGGTTATGGCTTCTTACGTTTTTCCCTCCCTATTTTTCCTGAAGCCTCTCATTATTTTGCGCCCTTTATCTTTAGCTTAAGCATTATTGCGGTGATCTATACTTCCCTGGTGGCCCTTGTGCAGCAAGATATGAAAAAATTGATTGCCTATTCTTCCATCGCCCACATGGGGATTGTGACTTTCGGGACGTTTACTTTTCTTCAAGAAGGCGTGCAAGGGGCGGTGTTTCAAATGATTAGCCACGGCCTTGTGTCTGCGGCTCTCTTTTTATGTGTTGGGGTTGTTTATGATCGCTTGCATACTCGGGATATTGATCGCTATGGGGGGCTTGTAAATCGTATGCCTTATTATGCTTTTGGCTTTATGGTTTTTACCTTTGCTTCCGTTGGCTTACCTGGCACAACAGGCTTTATTGGTGAAATTCTCATTTTAATGGCTGCCTTTAAAATAAATGGATTTATGGCCCTTGGCCTAGCAACAGGAATGGTTCTGGGCGCTGCCTATGCTTTATGGCTCTATCGCCGTGTGATTTTTGGAGCCTTAACCAAGACTGAACTTAAAAAAATGATGGACCTAACAAAAATTGAAAAAATGGTTTTGGCGCCCTTGGTCGCGACCGTTGTGATTTTTGGGGTTTACCCCCAACCCTTATTGGATATTAGTGATAAAAGTGTGGCCCGCTTGCTGGCATCTTATCAACGAGGATTGACCTATGCTGAACGCCAAACCAGTCCAGAAAATATCTTGAATGCCCAAGAGATTATCAAAGCAAACCTCAAACCAAAACTGACAAAAGAGCCTTTTGCAAAGTCCTCTGACAAGGATACCATCTAATGACACCTAACCTACTCCCCGAATTTATTCATGGTATGCCTGAGGTTTTCCTTATTGTTTGGGCCCTTGTGGTTCTGATGATTGGCGCTTTTCAAAAACGAAGCGACAGAGAAGGGGTTTATTATGTGACCTTTGTTGGTATTGGCCTGGCTCTCTTTATGCTGTATTCCTCCTATGGAAATTATGCTTACTCTTTTAATGAGATGTTTAAGGTGACTCCTTTTACTCAGCTCATGAAGGGGGTTGTCTTGCTAACGGTTGGTGCTGTGTTTTATATGACTTTTAAGCACTTTCCGCGGGAACAAATGAATCGCTTTGAATACCCTGTTTTGGTCTTGATTTCTACGGTTGGTATGATGATTATGATTTCTGCCAACGATTTAATTTCTGCCTTTTTAGGCCTTGAGATGCAGAGCTTTTGCCTTTATATCATGGTCGCCATTTCAAGGGATCGTCCGGCATCCAGTGAAGCGGGTGTTAAGTACTTTGTATTAGGCGCCTTGGCAACGGCCTTTTTCCTCTTTGGTGCTAGCTATCTGTATGGCTTTACGGGAACCACTGAATTTAAGGGTATGGCAGAGGTCTTAGCAAGTACCTCAGAGGTGCCGGTTCCCATTGGTGTGGCTTTTATGATGATTTTGGTTGCTGTTGGCTTTAAGGTTTCTTTGGCCCCGTTTCATATGTGGACACCTGATGTGTATGAGGGCGCTCCAACACCGGTCACGGCCTTTTTAGCGGCTGCTCCAAAAATTGCAGGTTTTGTTCTATTGCTGAATTTTGTGGTCATTGTTTTTGGGGCTCATGCTGATTTGTGGACGCCTGTCCTTGCGGTCCTTGCTATTGTGAGTATTCTTGTTGGCGCCTTTGCGGCTCTCTTTCAAAAGAAACTCAAGCGATTGCTTGCCTATAGTTCTATCTCTCATATGGGCTTTGCCTTGCTGGGGTTTTTAAGTTTGAATGCGCAGGGGTTTGAGAATATTTTTAACTACCTCATTATTTACATCATTATGACTGTTGGGGCTTTTGCGGCTTTATTAACCTTACGCAAACGAGGTCAATTACTAGAAAACATTGAAGACTTAACAGGGCTTTCAAAAGATGCGCCTTTGATTGCTCTTTGTATGACGGTCCTCTTGTTTTCCTTAGCAGGTGTTCCCCCTTTTGCAGGCTTTTTTGCAAAGGTTTCTGTCATTCAAAATGCGGTCAGTGGGGGGCACTATTTAGCCGTTATTTTAGCTGTGTTGGGTAGTGTTGTGTCTGCTGGCTATTATTTGCGGGTAATTAAAGCAATGTATTTCGATGAGCCCGTTGGAGGTGAGCACACCATGGCCGTTGATAAAACAGTGCCAATACAAACAAAGTTGGTCCTTATTGTTTCAACAGCGTTAGTTACTTTTTATGTGCTTATGCCTCATTTATTTACCCTCGACCTTGGAGCCTATTTAAGGTAATGACTTGGAAAATTCATCATTTCAATTCTGTATCATCGACCATGGATGTGGCAAAAGATCTCCTCTCCGATGAGTCCTCAGAGCGTTATATTGTTCTTGCAAAAAAACAAGAGCAGGGCAGGGGGCGCCACCAACGATCTTGGTCATCGCCCTCTGGAAATTTTTATGGCACCCTTGTTATCCTTATTAATGACCTTTCAAAGGCCCCCCTTTTTTCATATGTGGCGGCCCTTGCCCTTTATGATACCATTAAACAGTTAACAGGTTCCAACAGCCCTTTAACCTTAAAATGGCCTAATGATCTCTTGTTTGATTGTAAAAAAATGGGCGGGATCCTCCTTGAAGTTGAGGCCACACCAAAGGGTCTTAGGCTTCTTATTGGTGTTGGGGTAAATTTAAAAGCTCACCCCGTTGATACGCCTTATGCGGCAACTAATTTGGCAGACCATCATTTTCATTTAGTGCCAGAACAGGTGCTTGAAAAACTTTGTGTGCTCTTTGATCATTGGCGGAATATTTTGGAAACAGAAGGATTTCAGCCCCTACGTGAAGAGTGGTTGAAAGTTCGAAATCCGGCCCATGATCACCTGACCCTTAAAGGGTATGAGCACGGTTCTAATAAAGATATTACTGGCGCTTTTCATGATTTAGATGAGCAAGGTTGTCTTGTTCTATCTTGTGAAGAACAGGGCAAGAAAGTCCTTAGAAAATTTAGGGCAGGGGATGTTTTCTTTTCGTGATTTTCGGGGCGTGTTGTAGACTAAATTTAAAATAATAAAAATACTTAGGGAGAGATCAAAAAATGTCCACAACAGTTACGCTTATTTATGGGGATGGTATTGGTAAAGAAGTGGTTGGTGCCACGCGGAAAATTATTGATGCTACTGGCGTAGATATTAATTGGGAAGTATGCGAGGCAGGGGCTGAAGTCTTTAAACGCGGCATTGCATCGGGTGTGCCTGAAGAAACCCTCGACTCCATTAAGCGGACCCGCCTTGTTCTCAAAGGCCCCCTTGAAACCCCCGTTGGCTTTGGCGAAAAAAGTGCCAATGTGACCTTGCGAAAACTCTTTGAAACCTATGCTAATATACGCCCTGTTCGGGAATTTCCGGGCATTGATACGCCTTATAAAGGTCGTAATATCGACATTATGATTGTGCGGGAAAATGTTGAAGACCTCTATGCAGGGATCGAGCACATGCAGACTCCAGGCGTTGCCCAAACTCTCAAGCTTATTACGCGAAAAGGGTGTGAGAAAATTTGTACCTTTGCTTTTGAAGTGGCTCTGGCCGAAGGTCGTAAAACCGTTCACTGTGCGACAAAAGCCAATATCATGAAGTTCTCTGAAGGCATGATGAAACGCGCCTTTGAAGACGTTGCGAAAAAATACCCTAGCATTGAAGCAAAGCATATTATCGTGGATAATTGCGCCCACCAAATGGTGAGAACCCCAGAAGCCTTTGACGTCATTGTCACGACTAATATGAATGGCGATATTTTAAGCGACCTTGGTTCTGGCCTTGTGGGTGGTCTTGGTTTTGCACCGGGGGCTAACCTTGGAACGGGCATTGCTATGTTTGAAGCTGTTCATGGATCAGCGCCTCTTTTTGCGGGAAAAAATGTCATAAATCCCATTGCTGTTTTGCTCTCAGGCGTCATGATGCTGCGGCATATTGGTGAGTTTGAGGCGGCACAGACCATTGAACAAGCTGTCCTTGCGACCCTTGAGGATGGTGTTTATACGGAAGATGTGCGTAAGGATGCGGGCGCTGTTTCCACAACGGACTTCACCGATGCCATCATTGAGCGTTTTGGCCGCACGTCTGATGCATGGCCCAAGCGAGATTACAAAAAAATTAAATTGCCAGAGCTTTCCAATGAGAGGGCCTATGTTAAAACAAAAATCCGCAAAACCGTTGGCTTGGATGTTTTCCTTGAAACAACCCAAGACGTTGATAAATTGGGCGCAGACCTTGAGGGAATTGTTGCAGATATGCCCCTGCATCTTAAAATGATTGGATCACGGGGTGTGAAGGTTTTTCCCAGCGTTGGTGGCTTG
>CAXBEY010000026.1:0-19243 GCA_963974885.1 uncultured Alphaproteobacteria bacterium | reverse complement strand
TTTATGACCCTTGGTAATGTCATATAAGACTTTATTATTGTAATACAAACTAGCTAGAAATTCGCGCCGAGCATGTTGTGTATCTTTGAGAAGTTGGTTGGGGAAAAGCCAGAGTTCATCAATGGCTTGTTTGGTAAATTTAGCCTTATTGATGGTATTTTGAGTTTGTAAGTTGATGGTTGTTAAAATGACGTTAAAGGCTAAAACCACAACGGCCATGCTTCCCATGATAGAAATAAACACAGCCATGCGTGTGTTTTTAAATCTCTCGGGGTGCATAAAAATAGCAACTATAATACCTGCTAAGAGAAGTAGAATCGAGAGGAGGGGGATGGCAAAAACATAATCAACAGTATTTAAAAAAGACATAATATTCTCACTATTTTTTAGAAGTCTTATTATAAAAAAACATACCTTTAGATAAGATAGCTCAAATTTAATTAAAATTCAATAGGGGGCGTCGTCGCGCGACTCAAGCGGTCATTGATGGCAAAGCCAATACCTTTATTGGGAATAGGCATGACGGCAATGCGGCCATATTGAGGCCTATCCAGCTCAGCTAGTGCTGAAAAAAGACTGGCAGCCGCTTCTTGCAAGTCAGCAGTTGGGCTTAAATTAATTTCTTTTTTGGCCTTAAGGGTGTGAACGCCAAAGGAGAGAAGAACTTCATTTTCTTTGAGCTCCGTTACATTAAGGCGCAAGGGAATAGACGGCGCATAATGGCGTTTGAGTTGCCCAGGTGCTTTGATGATACCGCCTTCACATTTATCTCCAAGATTAAGGGAAAGAGCTTTTTCCATATCGCCTTTGGTTAAAGAGCCGGGTCGCAAAATCACAGGTATTTCTCCTGTTAGATCTACAATGGTTGATTCGAGACCAACGGTGCAAGGCCCGCCATCCACCACAAAAAGGTCAGGAAAAGACGTTTTAACATGCTGGGCAGTTGTCGGGCTAAGGGATTCTGAGGGGTTTGCGCTAGGAGCCACCACGGGAAACTCGAGTCCTTGTAAGATCTTTTGAGCAAGGGGGTGAGAGGGAATGCGAATGGCAAGGGTTTCAAGACCTGCCGTTGCCAATAAAGAAATATCACAATCTTTTTTCTTGTTAAGAATCAAGGTGAGGGGGCCAGGCCAAAAAGCTTGAGCAAGGGTTTCCGCCCAGTCATTAAAATGCACATAGTCTTTTGCTTGGTCAGCATTGGCAAAGTGAGCAATGAGGGGATTAAAATGAGGACGCTCTTTTAAAGCATAAATCTTTGAAACGGCCGCATCACTCAGAGCATTGGCAGCCAGCCCATAAACGGTTTCTGTCGGCAATCCAATGAGGTCGCTCCTTTGAAGGATTTCAATAGCGTGGGTTATGTCTTTTATCATGCTTATTTTTAGCGTATCACCCCTAAACCTGTCAATTTTTAAAAAGTATTTTTCTTAGCATCTAGGTATTTATAAGGATAGTCTTATAAGTCTTTAATTATTAAGTATTGATTGTAAATAAAAGAATATGTTACACTAATTTGAACTTTTTAAACAAAATGGACAGTAAAATGAAAAAATGTTTAATAAATAAGAAAATATTATCGGTGTTTTTTTTGCTTCTTAGCTTTGTTGGAAAAACTAACATCGCGCTTTCCTCTGAACTCAATAACAACAATGATCAGGAAGAGGTACAAAAGGTTAATCCTTTTACGATTATTAGCAAGGATGCCTTTGGGGTTATATTGCGAAAATTAAATGAACGTGATTTGCGATCTGTTGCGCGAGTATGTAAAGGCTTTGGGGCGATAGCTGGTGGCGTAATCACAGAAAGACTTCAAGAAAGATTTCAGCAGATTCCAAAGCTTTTTGGAAAGGGTTTAGGGGGTAATATCCAAGAAGCCCTGGGAGAACACCCCCCTGTTTTTTATGCAAGAGCTTTAAAAGACCTTACCGATGATCCAAAATTCGTTCTTAATTTTCTTAAGGAGTGCCAAGAGCAGCTTATGGAAATGAAACTGGAGCCCCTTAATTTCTTTTTTCTAGTGTCTCATTCTCAAAAATTTATATCAAGAAAATTTGGCGGACAAAGGATGCTGCCATATTATAGAGACGCTATCATTAGCAAATTATCAGTAGTCCCTTTGGCTGAAAGAAAAAGCTTTTTGATACAGGCTAAAAAAATTCTAACAAATAAACCAAAGGCTTTTGAAGTCATATGCACCATTGAAGAATTATCAGAAATCACCCTAGCTGACAGAGAAGCCTTTGTAGAATGTGTCCAACATTTTCTCCAGAAGGAGAAATTCAGTGACGTGGGGAAGGCTAACCTCCTTGTGAAGATCAACAACGAGAAGCTATACAAAAAAGCTATTTTAATGAGAGACCTCACCACGGAAATACCCATTAATCTTAATGATTATGATAACAGGAAGAAGAGATGTGTTCTGCAATAAGGGGTGACTCGGTGGGTAACCGGACTTGCCTTCGTATTTTACGAGAGCTTTGAAAAATTTCTTTTAAAGGCCCAATTCTTCAGTTTCCAGGGCTTGAATCTCATCGCGAAGGCGAGCGGCGTCTTCAAATTCGAGGTTTGTGGCAGCCTCTATCATGTGTTTTCTAAGTTTGTCCATATGCTTTTTCCGCTCTTTGCCACTGAGTTCGGAAGATTCATAATGGGGAACGGTGACGTAATCTTTTTCATAAACGCTTCCCATCCCCTCCCCAATAGATTTCTTGATGGATTCTGGCGTAATACCATGGGTCACGTTATAGGCCTGTTGTTTTTCACGCCGCCGATCGTTCTCATCAATAGCACCCTGCATAGACTTGGTAATCCTATCGGCGTACAAAATAGCCCGTCCTTCAACGTTACGCGCAGCCCGCCCAATGGTTTGAATGAGAGAGGTTTTTGACCGCAAATATCCTTCTTTATCCGCATCCAAAATAGCAACAAGGGCGCATTCTGGGATATCAAGTCCTTCTCGCAAAAGGTTGATCCCAATGAGAACATCGTAGGTCCCAAGGCGTAAATCACGGATGATTTCAATGCGCTCTAGGGTATCCACATCGGAGTGAATGTAAGAGGCTTTGATGCCAGCCTCTGCAAAATATTCCGTTAAAGCTTCCGCCATTTTCTTTGTGAGGGTGGTCACGAGAACGCGCTGATTTTTCTTGGCGGCCTCGAGGCATTCATGGATCAGATCATCCACTTGGTGCTCCGTTGGGCGAATAAGGCAGGGGGGATCAATCAAGCCCGTTGGGCGAATAACCTGCTCAATAAAGGCCCCTTGGGTTTGCTCCAACTCCCAAGGCCCTGGGGTCGCTGAAACAAACACAGCTTGGGGACGCATGGTTTCCCACTCCTCGAATTTTAAGGGGCGGTTGTCTTTACAAGCGGGCAAACGAAAACCATAATCAGATAAGTTGCGTTTACGGGCGGCGTCGCCTTTATACATGCCATTGAGTTGCGGCACAGCAACATGGCTTTCGTCTATGATCGTGAGGGCGTCTTTGGGGAGATATTCAAAGAGAGTTGGGGGCGGATCACCCACATTACGACCGGTGAAATAACGGGAATAGTTCTCAATACCCGGACACATGCCCGTTGCGCTCATCATCTCGATATCAAAAGTTGTCCGCTGATTAATGCGTTGAGCTTCCAGCAATTTTCCATCAGCCTCGAATTCAGCCACACGTGTTTTTAAATCAATCTTAATTTGCTTTAAGGCTTGCTCCATGGTCGGTTTGGGAATGACGTGGTGACTATTGGCATAGAGTTTCACCTCTTTTAGAGTTTGCATTTTTGTCCCTGTTAAAGGATCAATTTCATGAATGGCATCAAGGTCGTCTCCGAAAAAAGACAAACGCCACGCGCGATTTTCAAGGTGTGAGGGGAAGATCTCTATTGTATCTCCTGAGACACGAAAGGTCCCCCGTGAAAAGCCGATGTCATTACGTTTATAGTGCAAGGCAACGAGGTCTCTCATTAAAGAGGTGCGTTCGATTTGCTGGCCACTTTTGAGATTAAGGATCATTTTCGCATAGGATTCGACATCACCAATACCATAAATGCAGGAAACACTGGCAACGATAATGACGTCTCGGCGCTCTAACAAAGACCGTGTGGCACTGTGGCGCATACGATCGATTTGCTCGTTGATGGCGCTTTCTTTTTCGATATACGTATCCGTTCGCGCAACGTAGGCTTCCGGTTGGTAATAGTCATAGTAGGAGACAAAATATTCAACGGCGTTATTGGGGAAAAACTCTTTCATTTCTGAATAAAGCTGGGCCGCAAGGGTTTTGTTAGGTGCCAAAATGAGAGTAGGGCGGCCAAGGGTTTCGATGACCTTGGCGACGGTAAATGTTTTACCCGACCCTGTGACGCCCAAAAGAACTTGATTGCGCTCTTTGTTGTTGATGCCTTTTAAGAGGTCTTTAATCGCCGCCGGTTGATCGCCTGCTGGTTGGAAATTTGAGTGCACTATAAAAGTTTTAGGATCCATAAAAAACTCCACAGCGAATAATTTGACTTAAATCCTTGTGCCAACTGAGGTGGGTCAATCCGGCGGATATCATAATATCACGCACCTCATTATGTTGACCTTGACCAAATTCAAGAAAGATTTTCCCTTGGGGAGCAAGGTGTTTTTTGAATTGGTGACTAAGGCGGCGGTAGGCTTCAAGGCCATCTTGTGAGTCCCCATAAAGGGCTTCTTTTGGATCAAAATGCAACTCAGGTTCAAGGGCCTTTTTATGGTTTGGGGGGATATAGGGGGGATTGGAAACGATGATATCAAATTGCCCGTCAAGTTTTTCACACCAATTGGATTGGAGGAGCTCCACACATGCTTCAAGGCTCAAGGCCTTTGCATTATGAGCTGCAACGGCGAGGGCTTTTTGTGAAAAATCAACGCCAATTCCAGTGGCGTTTTTATACTCACTTAAAAGAGTCAAAAGTAAACAACCCGTTCCCGTTCCAAGATCAAGAATTCTATGGGGTTTTGATGGATCCTTGAACTGCTTAAGGACAGCCTCAATGAGGGTTTCGCTATCGGGACGGGGATCAAGGGTGTCTTGCGTGGTTTTAAAAGGAAGGCTCCAAAACTCTTTTTCGCCGAGGATCTTTGAAATGGGTTCTCTTTTTAGGCGCCGCTTGAGGTGACTCTCATAAAGGGTTTCCTCAGACTCTGTTAACACATAATCAGAATGGAGCAGGATAAAACTCTGATCTTTTTGAAGCACATGTTCTAACAAAATGCGCGCATCAAGATCGGGGCTCGGGATGGCAACCTCCTTAAAGGCTTTGGTTGCTTTCTTCAAAAGTTCGTGAAGGCCCACCATGACATCTCTCGTTCTTACCTTGATCCAAGGGACGCTAATTTATCAGCTTGATCTGCGGTGGTCAGAGCCTCGATCACTTCGATCAGGGCCTCACCAGCAAGAACTTGATCAAGCTTATAAAGAGTCAAGTTAATACGGTGATCGGTGACGCGACCTTGGGGAAAGTTATAGGTACGAATGCGCTCGGAACGATCACCTGTGCCGATTTGACTTTGCCGGTCTTTGGCCCGTTCGGTTTCTTTTTTCTGGCGCTCCAGATCATAAAGACGGGCCCGTAGAACTTTCATGCCCTTGGCCTTGTTTTTGTGCTGGGATTTCTCATCCTGTTGAGACACAACCAAACCCGTTGGAATGTGGGTAATACGAACAGCACTGTCCGTTGTATTGACCGACTGTCCTCCGGGGCCACTGGCCCGAAATACATCAATGCGAAGGTCTTTATCTTCAATTTGAATATCGACTTCTTCAACTTCAGGCAGCACAGCAACTGTCGCAGCTGACGTATGGATGCGCCCACTGGATTCCGTATCAGGCACACGTTGTACACGGTGTACGCCAGACTCAAATTTCATTTTCGAGAACACGCCTTTCCCAGAAATTGTGGCGCTCACTTCTTTGAGGCCCCCAATACCTGTGCTGTTCATATCGAGGATTTCAACCTTCCAGCCTTGGTTTTCCGCAAAGCGTTGGTACATGCGCAATAAATCAGCCGCAAAGAGAGCGGCTTCATCGCCCCCCGTACCAGCTCGAACTTCAAGGATCGCATTACGTTGGTCATCTTCGTCCTTTGGCAAAAGAAGCACTTGGACTTGAGTTTCAAGGCTGGGAATAAGTTTTTTGAGGGTCATGATCTCTTGCTCGGCCATGTCCTTCATGTCCACATCAGAGCCAGCTTCCGCAAGCATTTCGTTGGCTCCCTCAAGCTCGGATTCTGCTGTTTTAAGGGATTGGATGGCTTCAGCAACGGGCTCGAGTTCGGCATATTCTTTAGAAAGGCGCACGAATTCCTTGGAATCATCCACACCACCAGAGAGCTTTTTAGAAATCTCGGCATGTTGTTTGAGGACTTGAGTTAACGTATCTTTAAAACTGCTCACGCGCTTTTCTTTCTTAGGATGCTATGTCTTTTATATACGCGGCTAGCTTATCAAAAGCAACCAACTCTTCTGTGCCTTGGTCTAAAAGGCGGACTTGAGCTTGGTTTTGGGCTAGCTCATCATCACCAATAATCAGGGCCATGTGGGCCTTTGCTTTTGTTGCTTTTTTAAGGCGTTTGCCCAGGTTTCCCCCATAAAGGGTTTCTGTTACCCTGTTTTGAGCGCGCAATAGGCTGGCGAGTTCAAAGCTTTTTGCTTCGGAGGCCTCTCCCATGGGGAGGATGACAATGGGGCGAGGAGCATGAAAATCCCCATCAAGCAAGAGCGCCAAACGATCAACGCCCGCGGCCCATCCAATGCCCGAGACCTCTGGTCCACCTAGGTTTTTAACAAGGCCATCATAGCGTCCACCGGCCAAAACAGTTCCTTGGGCGCCTAGGTCCGTTGAGACATATTCAAAAGCCGTGTGGCAATAATAGTCAAGACCCCGCACCAAGTGAGGATTATGATGGTATTGAATGCCGAGGGTTTCGAGGGTTTTCAGCACCTGATCAAAAAATGTTTGCGCTTCGGTCGTGAGAGAGTCTCCATAAAGGGGCGCGTCTTTGAGAAGTTTGCGATCCCCTTCATCCTTTGAATCAAGAATACGCAGAGGGTTTTGTTCAAGACGACGTTGGCTGTCTTCTGAGAGGTCATTTTGACAACCGGTGAAATAAGCCACTAATTTCTCGCGGTAAGCGTCTCGACTTGCCCCATCGCCCAAGCTGTTCACTTCAAGGCTCACGTGATCACGCAAACCCAAACGATTCAGGAAATTTTCTGCAATTTGAATGGCTTCGATGTCACCATGATAGGAATTAAGGCCAAAAATTTCGACACCCACTTGAGTAAACTGACGGTAGCGTCCTTTTTGAGGGCGCTCATAACGAAACATTGGCCCTGCATAAAAGAATTTTGCGGGTAAGCTTTGGGTTAAGCCATTTGAAATGAGCGCACGGGCTACAGGTGCTGTCCCTTCAGGACGAAGTGTTAAAGAGCTGCCGCCGCGATCTTCAAAGGTATAGGTTTCTTTTGTGACGATATCAGAGCTCTCACCCAGGCGATAGAAAACGCTTGTATCTTCAAATAGAGGTGTTTCGATTTCCTCACAGCCAAAAAGGGCCGAGGCTTGCTGGGCTTGAGTTATGACATAAGACTGTCGGCGTTTTTCTTCTCCAAGAAGATCACGTGTGCCGCGAACGGGCTGTCCTTTTTCTGTAGGCGACATAGGTAACTAACTTTCTTCACGTGGGGATTCCAAGAGTTATTATAGGAGGTGTTTTACAAGCCCTCAATGATTAAATTCCCAATAATCCCTTGGCAAAGTCTTGAGGATCAAAGGGGCGCAAATCATCGATGCCTTCGCCAACGCCAATGGCATGGACGGGAAGGGCATGTTTTTGGGCTAAGCTCACCAGAACACCGCCCTTAGCTGTGCCATCCAACTTGGTGAGAATAAGACCTGTGAGGTTGACGGTTTGCTTAAAGAGGTCAACCTGTGAATGGGCATTTTGGCCTGTCGTTGCATCCAGCACAAGGACGCAAGCATGGGGCGTATGGGGATCAACTTTTTTGATAACCCGCTCAACTTTAGTCAGCTCTTCCATAAGGTGACTTTTGTTTTGAAGACGCCCTGCGGTATCAATAATCAAAACATCATCGCCTTTGCTCTTTGAAATCTCAAGGGCGCTATAGGCAAGACCGGCAGCGTCCCCTTGTTCGTTTCCCTTAACCAAAGGCACATTAGCGCGCTTGGTCCAAGTTTCCAATTGAGCAACGGCGGCGGCTCGAAAGGTATCTCCGGCAACAACCCGGACTTTGAGCCCTTGCTTTGCCCAATAGTTGGCAAGCTTGCCAATGGTTGTGGTTTTCCCGCCACCATTGACCCCAACAACCATAAGAACGAAAGGTTTTTTTGACCTGTCTATGGTTATTTCCTGGGCAATAGGGTCAATTTTTTTAGCGATTTCCGTCGCAAAGAACTCTTTGACTTCTTCGGGAGAGACCTCTTGGTTAAAGCGTTCTTTTGACAAGCTGGCTGTTAAAGACAGGGCCATTTCAACGCCAATGTCAGCTGTGATCAAGAGCTCTTCCAGCTCTTCCAGCATGTCCTCATCCAACTTACGTTTGGTGACAATGGCTGAAATGCCTTCCGTTAATTTGGAAGAGGATTTTTTAAGGCCCTCTTTGAGTTTTGAAAACCAGCCCTTCTTTTCTTTTTTTTCGTCTGTCATGTTATTATCTTTTCTAACTCTCTAATTTGGCGGTTAGACCTTTGTCAGTGTAACCTGTAATGATGGCCTTAACGACTGTGCCCGTCATGTCTTCCTCTACAGTTCCTCCTATAGTTCCCTCTAGGGTCACAGGGGCAAAATGTTCTGTGTGGCCTTTGCCGTTTCTTTCCATCAAGACGGAGGCTTTTGTTCCAACCCTCGAGGCGAAAAAGGCTTGTTCTTGTGTTTTTCCCGCTTGGCGTAAGCGGGCTGCGCGTTCTTTGCGGAGGGCCATTGGGACTTGAGGCATGCGGGCAGCAGGTGTGCCTTTGCGAGCAGAGTAGGGGAAAATATGAAGGTAGGTTAACTTGCAATCCCGCACAAGGTTGAGAGTATTGTCAAACATCTCGTCGGTTTCCGTTGGGAAGCCTGCAATAATGTCGGCGCCAAAGACCACATCGGGTCGTAAGTCTCGGACTTTCTTGCAAAAGTCAATGGCATCTTGGCGTAGATGACGGCGCTTCATGCGCTTTAAAACCATATCATCGCCCGCTTGAAGACTGATATGCATGTGGGGCATTAAGCGAGGTTCATGTTGTATGAGGATAAAAAGATCTTCATCAATCTCAACGGGATCCACACTGGAAAGGCGTAAACGTTCAAGCTCGGGCACTTGGGCAAGAATACGCTTTGTCATTTGCCCAAGGGTTGGATTTCCAGGTAAGTTGCTGCCATAGCCGGTGATATCAACGCCGGTGAAAACAATTTCTTTGCAGCCATTTGCAACGAGCTTTTTTACTTGCTGGAGAATTTCTCCCATGGGGACGCTACGGTTATTGCCACGGCCATAGGGAATGGTGCAAAAGGTACAGCGATGGTCGCAGCCATTTTGAATCTGGATAAAAGCGCGCACTTGATCTTCAAAACCGGAGATAAGGTGATGGGCGGTTTCTTCGATTTCCATAATGTCGTTGACGCGAACTGTTGCTTCTTTGGCGTGAGTCGCTCCCTCAAACACAAAACTCTCCTGTAGCATTTTTTCCTGATTACCAAGGACGAGGTCAACTTCAGGCATCCCTTTATACATATCAGGATTAATCTGAGCGCTACAACCGGTCACAATGATCTTAGCCGTAGGATTGGCTTTTTTGGCTTTTCGGATGGATTGGCGAGAGGAACGTTCAGCCTCGTTTGTCACAGCGCAGGTATTAACGATGATTGTGTTTTCAAGGCCATTATTGTGGGCATGCTCGCGCATGACCTCGGATTCATAAGTATTTAAGCGGCACCCGAGGGTGATCACATCAATACTGCCTTTATCTAAAAGGCTGTTTTTTGAAGGGGGGGTGCTTGAGGGGTTGGGTGAGTGTGACATAAGCTCTCAAATAATCGATTGGTAAAGGTGCCCTCAAAAGCATAGCTAACGGGACCTGTTATCTTTACCGTTTTTTCATAAACAATGTCAAGCTTTCCGCCATCAAGAATCACCGTTGCGTGGTTGTCAATAAGGCCACGGCGTTGTGCTGCGACAACACTGGCACTGGCTCCTGTTCCGCATGCCATAGTAACGCCCGTTCCCCGCTCATAAACCCGCACCCGAAGAGTCGTGCGATTAATAACTTCGACAAATTCGACGTTGGCTTGTTCTGGGTAAAGTTCATGGGAGGTGAGTTGTTTTCCTAAGTTGTAGACATCAATACCTTGAACATCCCTTACAAAAAAGATCATATGAGGATTGCCCATGGAGACCGCTACAGGATCTGATAAAACGCCCCGTTGAATAGGGAGGTGGAGAGTGTCACATTCTTTGGCAAGTGGGATATCTTGCCAATCTAAGCGGGGCTTTCCCATATTAACTTGGACCATCCCATCGGCGAGTTTTGTGGTTGTGAGCAGTCCTGAAAGGGTCTCAATGGTGCAGCAGGGGCGTTTAAATTCTTCGGACAAAAGGGAACCAAGACAACGCGTCGCATTACCACAGGCTCCAGCTTCTCTGCCGTCGGGATTATAAATACGCATAAAAACGTCAGCTTTGGGGTGCAAAGAAGGTTCTAGCACAATTAATTGATCGCAGCCAATACCAAAACGGCGGTTGGTCAGGGTCTGAATTTTCTCTGGTGTTAAGGGAAAATCTTCCTCGCGGTGATCCAAGATCACAAAGTCATTTCCAAGGCCGTTCATTTTAATAAAGGGATATTTCATGAAATCCGCTAGGCTTTATGTTTATTTTCATAATTTTAGCATTTTTTTTCGCTCTATACATCTCTCTATTTTTCCTCTAGCATGATTTTGTTATTTACATGGAGACTGCGATAATGAAAAAACGCTTTTTACCCCTTTGTCTTGTTGCCAACGTTTTGGCACTGACTCCCAATACGAGCACCGCAACGGTGCCCCACGAACCCTTCACAGAGCCTTTTATTGAACTTGAAGCCATGAAGATGTTCTGTACTGTGCCCGTTGATTTGACGAGGTCAAATGCTCAAATTGCCCAGGATCTTGAACCAATGCTGTCAGCAATGCCGTGGGCGATTCGGTTGCACCCCCAAGCTGATCCCCTTTTACAAAGCCGTTTTGAGAAAATTATCCAATTAATTGCCAATAATTTAGGACAGGTTATTGGTGGGTTTGAGCCCCAAAGCCCCGTTGAGGAAGCAGAACAAGTGTTAGAAAAGGAAGACTTATTAAGGGAGCACAAGGGGAGCTTTTCCTATTATGAAGAGGGCCTTGCAAATACACCCCCTGCAACTCTGCTGAAAACACTGCCTATGGCGGAAGCTCTTCAGTCAAAATTTGAGGTGTTTGAAGATCAAAGAGAGGATGATGATTTCTTGGAGGCTCTTTCTTTTCCGTCAGCCCCTTCAGGGGGTAAGGGAATTCAAGGGCAAGGAGAAAGCCTTTTTAACAGGATGGGATTTGATTCTTTTGCCTTTATGCCTAAAGGATTTAAACTTTTTAAGTCGGTCATAAAAAGTGACAGTGAGGTTGCCCGAGGCGCATGGCCATTGCAGGAAAGACTTTCTCACTTATCCCTGCCATTGAAGACCCCTACAGTTCCGGCGCAAAAAGATTTCAAGATAGGTGACTTTTTGAACAAGCTTCAGAAAATAGCCTTAACCAATTGGGTGAAAGCTGAAGTCGTGTCTCCCTTTATGGCGGGGCTTCTTCTCTTGTTAACTTACTTGCGGGGAGATTTAGTCCTGCCTCGCACCACAGGGCTCTTGCTCCGTCGTCGACCTTTGAGCCCGATGTCTTAGAGGTGTTTTGGACGGACTCCCCTCAAAATACTTTTTGCCATTGTGTTTTGAAGGATGCCATTGCATGGTTTTTGTCTGAGAGAGAAAAAAGACTTTTGTTTTCTACAAATATAGCCATGAATTTTTCAGAATCCTCTTGGTAAAGATCTATGAACACTGTTTCGTTTGCGGAAAAATTTCTCATAAGTTCAGGATTCTCAGCATGCATTTCAAAGAAGACTTCAGCATCTTGAGGACTCATAACAGAGAGAAGGTTTGCCATGGACCTAGAAGTTTGAAAGTGCTGCCAGTCAATGGGGTCATTCCAATCACCTCCCCATGTATTAAAGCCATTTGCGTCAAATACATCGAAAATTTCTTCTGCTAAGCCCGGTAATTTATCATTCTGAGCCCGTCGGCGATTGATGTATTGAACACTGCCAGCAACAGGTTTTGTTTGGCGAATGCCCAGCTTTTGGGCGTCGGCATTTTCAAAACTATGAAAAGGATTTTGCACAGGGTTAATATCAATGGCCAGGCCATAAGCATGCATTGATGGGGTGCTTGAGTTCCCAATGATGGTGCGCGGATTATAGGAAGAGCTGTTGTTAGCCTTCAAGGAGGCGTCGTCATCGCCACCAAAGAACTCAATACGTTGCGCTTGATGGATCGGAAAGTTGCGCTTATAAAGCTCTTTGAAGATTCTGATAACCCTTGGAGCAACCGCATCCATCACAACGCATTGGCCATTTCCGTGGTGCTTTCCGTCAAAATCGACATATGAAAATGTGACAACCTTGAGCCTGTAGAGAGGAATAGGAGATGACGTCTCCCATCTCTTTTTTAGCTTTTTAAAAGACTCAGAATTTTTATCCCCCCGTTGAATATCCTCGTTTAGAACGGTCTCATAAGGTTTGATATTAAAGATCATTTTGAGGTCTCCTGCTGTTGCTTGGGTGAGGGGAGTTGCAAGAAAGGCGACGGCAAGAAGGATAGTAGAGTGTTTATTTATCATTATTTTTTTCTCTATGATTTTTTTATTATACGAAACTATTTGTTTCATAGGAAGATGGTGTTTTATCTCCTTTGGGGGGTTAATCAGATTTTTTTGATTTAAAGGTTTGAACAAGCAGCCTTGATCCAAAATTCCATTTTTTCCCTTAAATACTTACCATGGAATTCAATAAAAAAGCCCAGTGCGATAACACGGGGCTTTAATAAAATATAAAGAGCTTTTGAGCTATGCGGCAACGCATTCTTTAAGGTCTTTACCAGGCTTGAATTTAGGGACGCTTTTTGCAGCGATTTGGATTTTTTCACCTGTTCTAGGGTTGCGTCCTTCTGTTGCCTTACGCTCAACAACACAAAAAGTACCAAAGCCAACAAGGCGGACGTCATTTTTACTTTGTAGGGCACCTGCAATGGATTCAAATACAGCATCAACAGCACGGGCCGCATCTGCTTTTGAGAGACTTGCGGACTCACAAACTTTATTGATAAGATCATTTTTATTCACGGGGGGTACTCCATCTTTTTTACGATTTAGTGTGGCTTAAGGGCCACCTCGTATAAAACCTTACGCAATAAGGGATTGCGGGTCAATGCATAGAGAGAATTTTTTCTGAAAAAACGACATTATCTAAAACTTTAGACAAAAAACACCCAAAAAAACAAGTAAAACTGGGGTTTTTTTATTGAAGAGATTTATTTTTTAATTGGTATTTTTTTTGCTTAAAACGATTTTTTCGTTGTGATTGGCATACCCAAGGACGTTTTTTGCTTGCTCTTCTAATAGATCAGGGCAAACGGAGCCTGGTTTCATGAGATCAACACGGTGGGCAAGTTTATCATGCTTTTCTTTAATTTGACTGAGATCTAGGGTTGATTTCTCGAGGGAATCTTCAAGGGCACGCAAGGTCATAATACCCCGCCCTCCTTGAACAAGGTGGTACAGAAAATAGAGGGCAAGGCATAAAATAATGCTTTGAACGGTATAACGTTTTGCGCGGCGTCTAAGGTCTCTTACAATCATGAAATTAGTATAGCTTTTTTTCGGCCCAAGGAAAAGGTCACCCTTGTTTTTGATCTCTCTAATTTGGAAATATTCCAGCTGAATTATTTTATATGAGCTTTTATTAACTATTTGTTAATAATTACTGACCTTAAATAAAACAAGGAGGGGACTCCTATTTTTTGTAATGTAACGGGGGTGACTATGCTAGAGAACTATAAAAAATCAATAAAAACAATAGTTTATTTTTTTGTAGCCCTGTTTATTTCCCTCTCCCCTCTTGACGCAAGCTTTTTGAGTGCGGAAGATTTGGCAAAGTCAAGGAAAGGTTTGTCTAAGCCGCTAGATCGCCTTCCAGAAGTGCCTAGGCAACGCCCAAATTTAGCAGGTATTGTGACTGTGGCAGATATTATTCATTTTAGGCAAAGGGCTAATAAGGTTGTGGCGGGGAGTTCCTCTGCTCAAACAACTGAAGGTGTGACTCGCAAGCATGCCGATTTATTTTCAGAGATTAAGAAAACAGATGGCGTGGGTGCTCTTTTAGCCGTGAGCAAACGTGTCCACGAGGTTGATGGGTCCCTTATATTTTGGGGGAAAATTTTCGCTGAGCAAATTAGCAGTGCTACAATTCCCCATAGAAGAGATCAATATATTGCCAGAAATCTTACCCATTTAAAAACTGTTGGGCATCGTGAGTCAACAGAGGAAAAAAACTATGATATTACGTCTGAAGATTTAATCAGAGTTGAAGCTGAAATATCTTTTGCTGGTGGTCTTTTGTTGTACATTGAGGGCTTACGTCAAAAAAGTACGGCTATAGCCTCTAGACTTAATGCTCAGAAAATCACCCTATTCGCCCATCAGAAAAAGGCATCAGCATTTCTGGCAAGCATTCAAGGCTATTTTGAAAAACGCCAAGTTTTGAAAATGGCTTACACCGATGATTATAAAGGGGGTGTTTGGGATCAAGCTATCCTCGTGACCTATGCACAAGACCTTACTGTGAGTATGGGGGAGCTTATAAGAATGGGGGAAAGACTGCAATCCGATGAGGTTGTTTATGACATGGGAGAAAATATTGAACTTGATCGATGGATGGTCTATTGGTCCTCTTATGTTGCAGGAGAGAGTCCACGCAATTTTCTAGAAAAATTGGAATCAGTTGATTCTTTGGATGATCCCTATATGGTTCTTTTGTTCAAATTACTTAAACTACAAGGAAAAACTTTAAGGGAAAAAGTAGAAGAAAACCTCGCAGAATTTTTATCTCCTAAGTCTTTGAAACATCTTATGGCACAAAAGAATAAAGTAATTATTGAATTGAAGAAACGTTTCGAGGGTGAGGGAAGTCTTGCGAAACAGCTTCTTCACCCTGTCAAAAAAATGCCCTATTTTACTCTTTCAGAAGTTGGCAAAACGTTAACAGACACTGTCGAAAGTGGCGGGGCATCCTCCTCTTTACCTCTTAGCTATCAAATGCTAATGGACCCCAAAAATACTTATGTCTATGATGAAAAAAGTGGGAAATATATCTTAGTAGCACCTGGTGTTGCTTTATCAGACGTCTTTAAGGTTCAAGAAAAAGTTGCCGTTGAAAAAGGGGTCTTTTTTAATACCTATCGTACGGACCAACTATTTTTGGGAGAAACTTTAGGCTACATTTATGTACACGAAGACAAAAGCAAAAAAGGTGGTTTTATTACAGCAAGAGGCTTTAACAAACTCCATATATTAAGAGAATCGAAAGAAGAGTACATCATTTTATTTTATGAAGGGAAGCTCTATCAGCTCCGACCTCAACCGGAGAGCGCCTTACAAGCTCCAATAGCGTCTTTGATCCTCTAGAGTAAGACTACGCCACATGGCTTTAAGGTCGGCCACGCAGCCCTTATCCGTGGTGAGCTTTTGCAGTTGATCTTGGGAAAGAGCTTTGTATTCCTTATGGGGAACGGCCCCCAGAATCATATCATAGGGCTCTAACCCATCAAGGGAGGTGAGGAGCTCAATATCGTAGAATTTCTGAGCTTCTGCTGGATCCGCATAGGGGTCATGAACGGAAATCTCAAAGCCCTTCTTTTTAAGTTCATCGATAAGGTCAACAACTTTTGTGTTGCGCAAATCAGGAACATTCTCTTTAAAAGTCAGGCCAAGAATTAAAAGGCGCTTTTTATTTTCAGAGGCGATACCAGCTAAACGCTCTGCAATAAACGCTGCCATGGATTCGTTTGTTTCCCGCCCTGAAAGAATAACTTCGGGCTCATGACCCACTTCTTTTGAAAGATGGGCTAAGTAATAGGGATCAACACCAATACAGTGCCCCCCCACAAGACCAGGCTCGAAGGGAAGAAAGTTCCATTTTGTTTTCGCGGCGTCCAGCACATCGTAAACGGAAACGCCCACTTTATTAAAAATGGAGGCGACTTCGTTAATAAAAGCAATATTAATATCCCGCTGAGCATTCTCGATAACTTTTGCAGCTTCTGCGGTTTTAATGCTGGCCGCTTGAAAGATGTTATGGTTATTCATTGTGCCATAGATTTCAGCTAAAAGCGCTGTCAAACCGGGGGTTTCTCCGGCTACAACCTTGGTAATTTTATCAACGGTATGTACTTTATCACCGGGATTAATGCGTTCGGGTGAGTAACCTAAAAAGAAATCTTGCCCTTGGGTAAGGCCTGATACTTTTGCCAAAAGAGGCCCGCAGATATCCTCTGTAACGCCAGGGTAAACGGTGCTTTCAAACACAATAATAGACCCTTTTTGAATGACTTTCCCAAGGGTCTCACAGGATTTTTCCAAGGGAGTTAAGTCAGGTTTATTGTCCTTTGTAATGGGCGTGGGGACCGTGACGATATAAATTTCTTGGTTTCCAATTTCTTGCACATCACCCGTTACATGAAGCGCCATTGTCTTTAGGGTGCTTTCATCGATTTCTGCTGTGCGGTCATAACCCGTTTGCAGTTCTTGGAGGCGCTCTTGATTGATATCAAAACCAACAACACTATAATGTTTCGAGAGCGCCACAGCTAAGGGCAATCCAACATAACCTAATCCAACAACACAAATTTTCTTCATTTAATACGGCCTTTTTAAATCTTAAAACGAAACTATCGGGATTGTCGCCTTGACAAGGATGTTTGTCAAGGAGAGTATGGGGGCTATATTAGACTCTTTTAACCCATAGAAAAATTACCCATGTGTGGCATTACTGGATTTTTAAATTACAATAATTCTCGCTCAAATGATGAGCTTGATTTTATTGTTAAAACAATGGCTGAACAAATTAAGGCACGGGGCCCCGATGATGGGGGGCAATGGGTTGATGGAGAACAGGGCCTTGCCTTGGGACATCGCCGCCTTGCCATCGTGGATTTATCCCCTGCCGGTCATCAACCCATGGTCTCGGCTTGTGGGCGTTTTGTCTTGGTTTATAATGGGGAAATCTATAACACTCCTGATATCAAGGCCGCTATTTTAAAAGAGCATGAAATTTCATTTCGAGGCACATCCGATACGGAAGTGCTTTTAGAGGGCTGTGCTCTTTGGGGCGTGGCTAAAACCGTTAAAAAATGTATCGGGATGTTTGCCTTTGCGCTTTGGGATCGCCGGACAAAGTCTTTGACTCTTGTTAGAGATCGTATGGGGATTAAGCCGCTCTATTGGGGATGGCAAGGGCAGGGAAGCGATCGAACGTTCTTTTTTGGATCCCAACTCAAGAGTTTTAACCCCCATCCCCGCTGGAATCCTAAAGTTGACCAATCCATTGTGACGTCCTATCTACGTTATGGTTATGTGCCGGCGCCCCGCAGTATTTATCAAGATGTTCATCACCTTAATCCAGGGCATATCCTTACGTTGAAGCAAGGGGGGGAGGTGACCACTGAAGCTTATTGGCGCCTTGAAGATCACGTCACACAAGCCCCAATCCATTGTGACCCTGACCAGAGCCTCGATCAACTGGACGCTTTACTCAAAGATGCCGTTGGGCGTCGTATGGTGGCCGATGTGCCTTTAGGGGCTTTTTTATCCGGTGGCATTGATAGCTCTTTGGTTGTTTCTTTGATGCAATCTCAATCCTCTAGGCCCGTTAAAACATTTTCCATTGGCTTCGATCAAGCAGACTATAACGAGGCCCATTATGCTAAAGAGATTGCCAATCACTTAGGCACAGATCACACAGAAATGTACCTTCCCGTTGAACAAGCGGCTGATGTTATTACCGAAATTCCCCAGTGGTATGATGAGCCCTTTGCGGATTCCTCTCAAATCCCCACCTACCTTGTGTCTAAAATGGCGCGGGAACATGTGACTGTTTCCCTTTCTGGAGATGGCGGAGATGAGCTCTTTGCGGGGTATAATCGTTATTTTTATACCAAACAGCTGTGGGGAAAGTTCAGCTGGATGCCACCGGTTCTTAAAAAGGCTATGGCCGCTGGTGTGACAACTTTTTCCGAAGAAACATGGGATGCCCTTGGAAAATGTGTGCCAGAACGGTTGCGCCCTAAATATGTGGGACAAAAGGCCCATAAGTTTGCCAAAATAATGCAGCGCCCAACGGAAGAGGGACTCTATCAAGCCCTTGTGAGCCAATCCCATGCCCCTGAGAAATATAGCCTAGAAGGCCGTGAAAATCCCGATTGGGCTCACCTCTTAAAACGGGAGGATTTCCCGTCTTTAATTGCGTACATGCAGTATTTGGATATGAAAACCTATTTGCCCAATGATATTCTCACCAAGGTTGATCGAGCCAGCATGGCAGTCAGTCTTGAAGCGCGCGTTCCCTTATTAGATCATCGTGTGGTTGAATTTGCAGCAGCCATGCCCTTGGATCTGAAAATACGGGGAGGTAAAGCAAAATGGCCCCTGCGCCAGATTCTCCAGCGCTATGTACCAGCAGAGATGTTTGAGCGCCCTAAAACAGGCTTTGGTATTCCTATCCACCATTGGCTTAGGGGTCGTTTGCGGGACTGGGGTGAAGACCTTTTAAGCGAGAGCAGTCTCAAGGATGGAGAAATGCTTAATCCCAAAACCGTAAGAGCCCTTTGGGAAGGCTATCAAAAAGGCGAGAACCAAGAGGCCTATGCTCTATGGAGTATGCTCATGCTTCAGGCTTGGCGCCACGCTACCTACCCTATTTCGAGGTGAGAACATTAACACTACGGGCCATCGTCATCCTCACCTACAAAAGGTAGGCTCCGGTGACTTGCCCTTGTCTCAATATCCCCACCTCGAAATATGGTAGATATCGCTCCGCTAAAAAGATCTCTTTTGGCCTCATTTTGCCCCTTTTTCTTTTTCAGTTAGGTTGAATCTCTCTTCGGAAAAAGAA
>CAXBEY010000025.1:0-20083 GCA_963974885.1 uncultured Alphaproteobacteria bacterium | reverse complement strand
ATGTGTTAGGCCTGCCGCCAGCGTTCGTTCTGAGCCAGGATCAAACTCTCATGTTTAATCCTCGCTTAAACGATCTTTCCCTTTTGGATTCTGATCTTTCAAAACCGCAGGATCTCACGATTCTAATGTATATAAAATACACGTCGAACCCCTCGACCTTTGTTTTAAAATTCACAATCCAAAATCGAATAGATCGTTACTTAGCAAGTTACTCACTTGAAATTAACAAAGCTTGCGTCTTATCCACCCTCTTTTGCACCTTGCTTCGCCAAAATTGCAGAACCTCGTTTTCCTCATGTATAAAAATACACTCCGGGAACTCAGCTCTGATTTTGACAACCATGATACAAAATAAAATGAATATGCTTATTTTTTAAAACTAAAAAATTAACGTTTTGACGTAAGTTTAATTCAAACCTCTCTAATGATACAAGACCATTAAAGATGTCAAATTTACTTGTCGGCTTACATTTGTTAACCCAAGATAAATGCGCTTCCTTCCCATCAAACCCTAAAGCTCAACAGAAAACAAACGCCAGCCTGAGCTAACCATGTAAACCTTCTATATATTTACAATCTTATAAAACATCCGGTGAAAACTTAACCTGAAAGCTTAACTCGAAATCTCTTCCGATCTCCGCCCCCAAACTCATTTTCCCGAACTCAGTAATAGCTTTATAGGCCGGACGCCCGTGGAAGTCAAAACCTTTTTTCATCTTTTTTAATTTTTTTAATTTTTTGAAAAACTTAGGGGCAAAAGAGGCCCCTATAATCACCTATTTAGAAACAGCAAAAGACATGGTGACAACAGCTTTAACGGTCTTATCAATAGAGCTTGTATCATACATTCCATAGCCAGAGGTAGATGTATCATTGCGCCTCGTAATTTGGAACACACCTTGCTGCGCACTACGAAGAGCGCCTATGGTGCCACCAACCTTACTTGAGAGTTCGCTGGCCCGGTCCTTGGCATCTTTGGCAGCAGTCCCCAACAACTCAATTTTAACTTCGTCCAATTTACTAAAGAGATACTGAGGTGAGCGTGATTCAAAATTTAAACCCTCTTGGATAAGGGCTTCAGAATCCTTTGAGATCTTTGTCACAGACTCTACATTCTGAGATTCAAGACGAACTGTTAGGCTGCCATTAAAATAATCAATTTCATTGGTCCCCATTCCTTTATCGTTGATTTTATTGACGGGATATATAGAGACCTGATCAAAGGAAAGAGCAACCCCTTGTAAATTTTGAGCCTTTAAATACTCTTCAAGTTTTTTCTTACTGGCCATCAAACGCTCATAGACTTCTTTACGTGTCTCTCCTCTTTCTGTGAGCATCCCGTGCCACTTTGCATAATCGGACACCACGTCTTTCTCGGCAAACCCTTTTACCGTTAACATTTGATTCGCAAGCTTAACTTCTTTAAAAGAATCCGCTGCAAAATAGCCACCCCCTAAAACACCGGCACCGATAAAAAGCCCTGCGACGGCATTGGAAAACGTTTGCTTACAATTCTTATTATTTTCATTCATTTTTGATCTCTCCTTGTTTTGAGTTTCATTGAAGCATAGCAAGTTTACTGATATAATATAAACAGAAAAAAACAAGTCGGAGTACACCACATGGATCTTTCAAAATATACGGATAAATCACGGGAACTCATTCAAGGCGCTCAGACCTTTGCCCTTGCAAAAGGCCACCAACGTTTTGCGCCTTTGCATATTTTACTTTCCCTTTTGGATGAGACAACGGGAACCATCAAATGCCTGTTGGACCTCACAAAAACAGATGTGACACGCCTTAAAAGTGCCGTTCAAAATGAGCTAAAGAAAATCCCCAGTGTTGAGGGAGGCGGCGCAGGTCAACTGCATCTTGCCCCTGAAACAGCCAGACTCTTTGAAGCTGCTTTGAAAATTGCTAAAAAAAATAAAGATCAGTTTGTTTCCTTAGAGCGCCTTTTTCAAGGTCTCTTTGAGTGTGGTGACACGACGATTCAACAACTCTTTTCTGAAGTCAATCTCGCTCCGGCTATTCTTGCAACCGCTATCGAGCAGCTGCGCAAAGGTAAAAAAGCAGATTCAGCCAATGCGGAAGAGGGCTATGATGCCTTAAATAAATACGCCATTGATATGACGGCCCTTGCCCGGGAAGGCAAACTGGATCCTGTCATTGGGCGTGATGAGGAAATCAGGCGTACCATCCAAGTTCTCTCACGGCGCACAAAAAATAACCCTGTTCTTATCGGAGAACCCGGCGTTGGTAAAACGGCCATCGTTGAGGGTCTTGCTCAGCGCATTATCCATGGAGATGTGCCCGAGTCTTTGCAAGATGCCCGCCTTCTTTCCCTTGATTTAGGTGCCCTTATTGCAGGGGCTAAATTCCGCGGCGAATTTGAAGAGCGCCTAAAGGCCGTGCTCAACGAGATCGCTAAAGGGGACGATGGGATTGTTCTCTTTATTGATGAGCTCCATACATTAGTTGGTGCCGGCAAAGGCGACGGCGCCATGGATGCCTCTAACATGCTTAAACCAGCCCTTGCCCGCGGCGAACTCCACTGTGTTGGCGCAACAACCCTTGATGAGTACAAAAAATATATCGAAAAAGACGCCGCCCTTGCAAGGCGCTTCCAACCCGTTGTGGTTGAGGAGCCTACCTTGGCAGATACCATTTCAATTCTGCGGGGCCTCAAGGAAAAGTACGAACTCCATCACGGGATACGCATTACAGATAGCGCCATTGTTGCCGCTACTACTCTCTCAAATCGCTATATCACTGATCGTTTTCTGCCGGATAAGGCTATTGATTTAATGGACGAAGCAGCCAGCCGTTTACGCATGGAAGTAGATTCAAAGCCCGAGGAAATTGACGAGCTGGATCGCAAAATCATTCAACTAAAAATCGAGAGGGAAGCCCTTAAGAAAGAGTCAGACACAGGGTCTAAAAAACGCTTAAATGATCTTGAGACAGAGCTCTCTAAACTGGAAGAGCAATCCGCTGACTTAACATCCCAATGGCAAGGGGAAAAAGATAAGCTCTCCTCTTCCCAAAAAATTAAGGAGCATCTCGATCAGGCGCGCATTGATTTAGATATTGCCCAACGGGAGGGCAACCTCACTAAAGCGGGGGAATTAGCCTATGGCACTATTCCTGAACTTGAAAAAAAGCTCGCCGCAGCCGAAGCCCATAAGGGAGAAGAATCTGAGAAGAATACAATGGTGAAAGAAGAAGTATCTGATAGCGACATTGCCTCCATTGTTTCCCGTTGGACAGGGATTCCCGTGGATAAAATGCTGGAGGGCGAACGGGACAAACTCCTTCACATGGAAGACAATATTCGCCAAAGGGTGGTTGGACAAGATACGGCCATCAAAGCCATTAGCGAAGCAGTACGGCGCTCAAGAGCCGGCCTTCAAGACCCTAACCGGCCCATGGGATCCTTTTTGTTCCTTGGCCCAACAGGGGTTGGTAAAACCGAACTGACAAAGGCGCTGGCAGAATTCTTATTCGATGATGAAACCGCTTTACTAAGGGTCGACATGTCCGAATATATGGAAAAGCATTCTGTGGCAAGGCTCATTGGCGCCCCTCCTGGATATGTGGGATATGAAGAAGGGGGCGTGATTACGGAAGCCGTTCGCCGTCGCCCCTATCAAGTTATTCTCTTTGATGAAGTGGAAAAGGCACATCCCGATGTCTTTAATATTCTCCTTCAAGTCCTTGATGATGGTCGCTTAACCGATGGCCAAGGGCGCACGGTTAACTTTACCAATACCCTGATTATTTTAACATCCAATCTGGGGAGTCAGGTTCTGGCAGAACAAAAAGCAGGAGAACCTCCCGAAGAAGTCCGTGATCTTGTGATGGAGATTGTGCGGAGTGCTTTTCGGCCAGAATTCCTCAATCGTCTTGATGAGATTCTTCTCTTTAACCGCTTGGCGCCAGAGCACATGAAAGGCATTGTTGAGATTCAGTTGCGCTACCTTGAACGCCTTTTAAAGGAAAAAGACCTTGCTTTTTCCATCGACGATAAGGCCAAAGCATGGCTGGCTAAAGAAGGCTATGACTCGGCTTATGGGGCAAGGCCTTTAAAACGTGTCATTCAGAAAAACCTTCAAAATGAGCTCGCCTCCAAAATACTTGAAGGAACCCTTGTGGCAAAAGCAGAGGTTTCTACCAATGATAAAGGTCTTTGTATAAAGGTCAGCTAGACTAAAAAATAGGGTAAATATTCAATGATTCTCTGCATTATTTATATAATAGAGCGTTGATATCCAAAAAGGTATGCTTCTATGAGCATTTTTCACTTGGCAATTCCAAGCCACAATTTAGCTCTTTCAAAAGAGTTCTACACTAAATGCTTTGAAGCGAATGTTGGTCGCGAGTATGATCAATATATCATTTTTAACTTCTTTGGCCATCAAGTTGTGACTCACTTAAAACCAGATGAAATTCCAAAAGATGTGAAAATGTACCCAAGGCACTATGGGATTATTTTAGAAACCCGGGGAAATTTTGATAAGATATATAGCTTATGTAAACAAGAGAAAGCGCCCTTCTTTGTAGACTTATTTGAGCGCTATCAAAATGAAAAAGGATGGCACTTCTCCTTTTTTGTCTCAGATCCCTCAAATAATTTGATCGAGCTAAAATACTATGTAGATAAAATTGAGTCCAATGCCAATAGTGACAATGGGCTTCCTACCATTGATCTTTATGCAGTCAGCTTCTAATTCGTCTCGCTTTTGTGGGTCAAGGGCATTGAATTTAGACACAGAAATAAAGGATCGGCTGTTTTTTGGATACACAATACCGTCATAATAAGCTTCATTGCGGGAGCCCTCTAAGGCTTCAATGAAGCACTGTAATCGTGTAAAATAAGCCTCATTGTCCAATTCATTTTGCTCGGTGATAACGAAATTATGGGATGAATCCCGTAAAATTTCAGCCAGTTGGGCTCTTAAAAGTTTGGTCATGATATTGATTTCCTGTTTAATAAATTTATATTTAACATATATTTATTATAGAAATCAAATTTATCAGACAAAAAAGAAAACTAAAAATTATTTTTGATTTTAAATATTTAAGATGCATTTAATAAAATATTACTCATCATCATGAAGTCTACCCAGTCTTATTAAGGTACGGATTCTCCCATAATGTGCCTCTCGATCATCATAACCATTCTCAATGGCAAAATCGTAAGCTCTAAAAGCTTCTTCTATTCTCCATATTTTTTCAAGAAATTTCTCTCTTTCCTCCAAAGATACTCCCTTGTCCTTAAAAGACTGCTCTACAACATGGAGGGGCTTTCTTATGTCATCAAGGGACATCCCTATTTTTTCAAGGAAGTTCTTTATTTCTTCACGAGGTGCATACCGTTCATCTAGCGTCATGCCTTTTTCATAATAAACTTCACCGAGGGGTTTTCGTTTATATTTGATGGCAAGGTCATAAGAATCTACTGCTTCTCTCCATTTTTTAAGTTCTGAAAGTGCTTTCCCTTTTCCAAAATGAGCCTCGGGATTATAGGGTTTTTGTTCTAAGACATCGTTACAAAATTTAAGAAGTTCCCAGAATTTTAGCGCTGATTTTAAAAGAAATATCTGACCATGAATCTGCTGATCCGTAAGGTTTTTAATATCAGATATTTTAATATGAGGTGTTTTGATATGGGACCTCCCAACATCAAGATCTTTGGTGTTTTCTTTTGCCTGCACCACAAAAGAAAAGAGGATGATGAAGAGGATCATCTTAGTCATGGTTTTGCCTTCTAAAGACTTGGAGGGAAAAATTCCTCAACAAGGGATTGATAAATATTTCGTTTAAAGGGTACCGCGAGTCTAGCTACCTCTATGGCCTTCACCCATTTCCAAGACGAAAATTCAGGATGAGAAGTCTCAAGATTAATATCCTCATCGTCCCCAAGGTAACGCATAAGAAACCATTTTTGACGTTGCCCTAAATACTCTCCCCCCCAAATTTTTCCCTGTAATTCCCGCGGCAAATCATAGCAATACCACTCTTCGCTCCCTTTCAAAATTTCAACATTAGAAATAGATGTTTCTTCTTCTAATTCACGAAGAGCCGCTGCTTGATAGTCCTCTCCCTCATCAATACCGCCTTGGGGCATTTGCCAAGCTGGCCCTGGGGAATCAATACGTTGCGCTACAAAAACTTTTCCTTCTTTATTAAGGAGCATGATGCCAACATTGGGGCGATATAAAAAAAGATCTTGGGGAGGGTTTCGAGTCATTTCAATCTACTGCGTCATAGAAGACAGTGGGGTTAAAACCACGTCTTTTTTAAGAATAGAGGAGAGCCATTTTTTAATTTTCTTGAGACTCACCCCATCGGCCTGAACGGTCAGGATAACAGATTTTTTCTTGGATAAAGTTGCCCCAACACGGCCTAATATTTCTCGGATTTTGGCGGAGCTCATGCCTCTTTCAATATCATATTGAGCCTTTGCCCACAGCATTTTTTCTGGTTTGATCTCAAAGGCTTTTGAGCGAATAAGGCGAGGCTCAAAGTAGAGGAGTCCACGCCGCTGCACCTCTGTTAAAATAGGGTGAAAATCCCTCTTTACCCGAGCAAAACGACTTCCCATATAGGGCGTTACACCAATGTATCCTGTGAACTGGCCAAGACTTTTCTCAAAGCGCTTTAAATTCTCAGCCTTTGGCAAATTGGTAAGCAATGTTGAGGGACCTGGGTCAGAATTAGGATAAGTCATGGGTTCCATGGGGAGCATTAAAAGAGTCTCATATCCAAGCTCTCGGGCTTTATTATTCAATTTTTGAGACAGCTCGCGGTTGGCCAAAAAGGCACAGGCCACTTCCTTTGGAAAAGATGATTTTACTTGCTCAAACAACTTAGGATTTGCGCCAAGCTCTGAAATCACAAGTGTCAAAGCCGTCTTTTTCCCAGGGGGAATCCCCTCAGATTGATAGGCATCAAAAGGCCTTAAACCTTCAGAACTTTTGATGGGCAGAAAGACCCCCTCCCCTTTTTCTTCAAGGCACTCTGCACGATAATAAGGGGCACGATAGTAAGGGGCACGATAGTAAGGGGTCGACTTCGGCTTTTCTTGCTCTAATTCTTCTTGTTTAATATTAATAACATCTGCCTTTTCTGCTGCATCCTTTGAGAGAACCAGTGGATCACTTGGCGCCACCACTTCCTCAATAAGGTCAGACTGCAGCCCTTTACCCTCAGGGTTCTCCACTGCGTCCGTTTCTTTTTCTACATCCCCTTTCACATCCTGTTTTTCAATTTCTTTGACGGCTTTTTGGAGGGGGCTAGGTTGGGTTGATCCTAAAGAAACAGAGACAGACTCGGATTTCTCCCTCGGGGATACAGTCAAAAGGGCAAGAACGCCAACAATAAGAAACACTGCAATAATAGCAGCAGCCCATGCTCTTGAAATACGTGGCAGTGTCATAAAACTCATACTTATTTTTACCTATTTTTTAGCGGTTGTTCAAATAAAGACAATTTTACTGAGGCCTACTTTTTTGAAAGTGAGGTAACAATGAGCTGTCATTTTGATAGCCACAGGTCAAAAGAGGCGTGTCTGTTATCTGTCGGAAAAACCAAGACTAATCGCCCTCAAAATATTCAAAGCCTGTTGCAATTGGTAGTCCGGCAAATCTTTAAAATTATTCTTTTTCACAACACTTTTAATGTTTTCCTCATCTTCATTCTCGGTGTTAAGCTCCCCCTGTTTTTGTTTTGCACCGCTTTTTTGCTCACCGTTTTTCAACGCATCTTTCAAATAAGCCTCCCGCAGGCGCTTACTAGAATTAATGGTTTTTAAATCCAACTGTTGCTCAACCTTAATGTCCGGTTCAATTCCTTCTTTTTGAATAGAGCGTCCTTTGGGGGTGTAGTACAAGGCAATGGTTAATTTCAGGGCACCGATATCTCTCAAGGGACTAATGCGTTGCACCGACCCTTTACCAAAAGACTTCGTTCCCACAACAACGGCACGTTTATAATCTTGCAAAGCACCTGCAACAATTTCAGACGCAGATGCCGAACCACTATTGACGAGGACCACAATGGGCAACCCGTCTGTCATATCCGAGGAATTTGATTTGAATTCAGCAAATTGCTTTTTGCCTTTTCCCTTAATGGAAACAACTGGCTTGTCCTTTCCCATAAAAAGACTGGTCACAGAAACAGCTTGATCTAAAAGCCCCCCTGGATTATTGCGTAAATCCAAAACATAGCCTAAGAGTTTACCGCCCAACTCTTTTTTTATAGATCGAATGGCATGGATAATTTTCGTAGTTGTCTGATCATTAAAGGTCGTGATACGAATGTATCCAACATTACCTTCCATGCGAAATTTCACAGGATTTACCTTAATGAATTCACGGGTGATTTTAAGGTCAAAGGGACTATGATTTTCTCGAAAAACGGTGATATTTACAAAGGTTCCTGGATCCCCCCGCAATTTTTTCAATGCATCAAATCCTGTCATGGAAGAAATAGGCTCACCCTCAATGGCAACAATAATATCCCCTGGTTTTATGCCTGCTTTTTGAGCGGGTGTGTCTTCGATGGGGGAAATAACTTTAATGCCATCTTTTTCAACGATAATTTCAATACCAAGGCCGCCAAATTTCCCCTCAGCTTGGTTGCGTATTTCATTGAATTTTTCTTCATCAAGGTAGGTAGAATGAGGATCAAGGGCAGAAATCATACCACTCAAGGCCCCTTCAAGAAGCTCTCGATTGGTCACATCTTCCACGTAATCTCCCCGAATTTTATCGGCGAATGCGTTAAAAAAACCAATGAGTTCTTCCGTGGATAAATCTTTCAGCTTAGATTTTTCCGCCGTCCTAGCATGGGCATCAGAAAAACCTATGGCCAAAAAAAGCACAGCAAAAATGACTCGGATAGGGATCATAAAATTCCTTATTTAAAAAATTCTTCTATCACTAGTTTACGCGATCAATAAAGTCTGTCCAGACATTTGCACAGGTTTTTCAATGGTCATCAAATCCAAAAGTGTGGGGGCGATATCTGCCAAGCTCCCCCATGGCTTTAATTCACGCTTTTCAGGAGTACATAACAAGAACGGAACAGGGTTTAATGTATGAGCCGTATGGGCCTTTCCAGAGGTTGCATCAACCATAGCTTCTACATTTCCATGGTCTGCCGTAACTGCTAAAATGCCCCCTTTTTTTTCAACGCTTTTCCACAGGCGCCCCAAACACTCATCCAAAGCTTCAACGGCCTTGATAGCTGCTTTTAAAAGGCCCGTATGTCCCACCATATCCGCATTGGCATAGTTCACAATAATGAGGTCATAGTGCTGAGAGTCAATGGCCTTGCACAATTTATCGGTAACCTCCCTTGCAGACATTTCAGGTTGCAAATCATAGGTTGCTACCTTAGGCGACGGCACCATGATACGGTCTTCCTTTGGAAAGGGCTCTTCCCGCCCGCCATTTAAAAAATATGTTACGTGAGCATATTTCTCTGTTTCTGCCAAACGAAGTTGTGTTAAACCCGCTTTAGAAGTAATCTCCCCCAATGTACCATCAGGATTTTGAGGGGGAAATAAGGCCGAAATGCGTTTTTCTAACTCATGGCTATAACGGGTCATTCCCAGAATTTGAGAGCCTTTTAGCTCAGGAGATTCCACAAGGCGCGTGAGCAATTGACGCACCCGATCAGCTCGGAAATTAGCTATCAAAATGCCATCGCCACCTTTGATACCAGCATAACCTGTGGCAATGGCAGGTATCACAAATTCATCCCCCGTCCCTGCGGCATAGCTTTCTTTAATATATGCCAGAGGGTCGTCAAAGGTTGGCGCCTCTCCTTTTACAAGGGTGTTATAAGCTTTATCAATACGCTCATGGCGATGATCACGGTCCATGGCATAATAGCGACCACTTAAGCTCACTAAGCGAATCAAGGGGAAATTTTTGATCTGGTTTAAAAAGTCTTCAATAAAACCGTGGGCACTTTGAGGTGGCGTATCCCGACCATCTAAAAAAGCATGGAGGTCAGTTTGCACCCCCGCTTCAGCTAGAATTTTTGCAAGGGCGAGAATATGGCCTTGGTGGGAATGCACACCGCCCGGCGATAAAAGCCCCATTAAATGGCAGGGTTTATTGGCTTGTTTGAGGGATTTTACGAAATTTTGCAAGAGGGCATTAGAGCTCAAAGTGCCGTCAGATATAGCTTTATCAATACGGGGAAGGTCTTGAAAAACAACCCGTCCAGCCCCGATGGTCATATGGCCGACCTCGGAATTCCCCATCTGCCCTTTTGGCAACCCGACCTCTTGACCAGAAGCCTTTAATAAACTTTTTTCAAAGCGCTGATTTAAGGCATCCCAACAAGGTGTATGAGCCAGTGAGAGAGCATTTGAGGAGGATGACTCACCATGGCCCCACCCATCTAAGATACAAAGAACGATTGGTTTTTCCATTTTTCTAATTTACTTCTTTTTATTTTCTTGAGCATAATGAAAGAATCACGGCAGGAGGCTATCATGTTTTCAATAAAGACAAACCGACCTAGAAACACTTTCTTCATTTTTATGATAATACACCTGTTTACCCTAGACGCCAAGGCAAGCGGTGTTCCAAAGCTTGACTTAGATCCAGAAGCAGAGGACCTCACCACAATCAAGACAAGCAGCTCTAACCCCGATACAGTCCCCCTCTATTTTTCCCATTTACAATCTCGCATAATGCGCAACATGGGATATTGTCTACTGAGTATTGTGAACACTAAGACAGGCATGCGCAATGATTTACCTCTATTTAACGTGTTTACACGATCGTCCATAGGGTCTCCTCGAAAAAAAATTGCTTCAGGGACGTTGGCAGATGGTCACTTATCAAGCCCCAGAACTCAAAGAGCTTCTAAGGCAACAACATCTCCCAGAGAAGAAGAAAAAAAAACAAGATATTTCTTACCAAGCCCAAGGACACAGCCCTATGAAAAAGAACACAGCCTTCCAAGGGAACTGCTAAACTCAGATCATTGCCTCTATATTTCTTTTTTTCAAGAAGGTGTCTCTTTTAGTAAGACTCATTCTGGGTGCTATTCTTATCTACCTTGGCAGGGATTAGAAAATATATTTCTACTAGACTTCAAAGGCGTTCTAAAGAAAAAAAAGAGTGGAGGTCTAATAAGTCTTTCACTAGATATAGATTGGAATAAAAAATCCCCAGCAGATTCGCCCATAGAACTGACGGGCCACTACGATCCCAGAAAGGCTGCCATCCATGACCTTCGATACGCCACTAGAATAATACCCCGCTACAAAACAGGAGACAAAAAAAATCCCCGCCTTTCAAAAAAAACGGGAATAAAAAAATCCCAAACCGTTAAAGGTGTTTAGTAAAAACTAACCAATAACCCTATAGCCTTCAGGAACAACGCCTTGAGCACGGCCTGCTTCGTTATCCCAACTTTGATATGTTCCTGTTTGTGTCAGAGCAATGAACTCAACAATAGTTGGCTCTTCAAGCTCAGCCTCACTATCAGCCGCTAGCTTTTTTGTGGTTAAAGTCACTTTTTCTTGTCTATGATTTTGTATGTTATAACGGGTGGCTTTTTTAGATTTTAAACCACGGCATTTAATTTCTTCCCGAGCGCTGATTAAAACCTTGAATTCTCCACCAACATTTTCTCGTGTCTCCTCTAAACGGAGGCGAAACAGAGTATCGCCAACAATAGAATAAGTTGTCTTATCGGGGCGAAGCCAATTTTGAACAGCCTTAACGGAAACTGTCACACCTGGGATTAAGTCACCTTGTAATTCTTCTGTGTCATCAAGGGCAGCATAGTCAATAGGATCACCATAAATGCCGGGAAGGCGAACAAAATCATCTCGGCCCACTTCAACATTACCTAGCTTTAAAGCTGTTGCCTTAAGAGCTGCATCGTTATTTTTCCAGCCTTTATCTTCAAGCTTACCGTCAACATCAAAGTTACCAATATAACTTGTATCCCGAAGAGTTCCTTTAAGACGGGCACGAACAGAAGACTCCTCACCGGAGTAACGGATAACAGTCAAAGCTGCTGTTTCATCAGCAAAAAAGACTCTCGCTTCCTCTGATAAGGAAGAGGCACTCACGGATGTTGCAAGCAACGGGACAGCTAAACCAAGGATGTATAATATTTTTTCCATAGATTCTCTCCAGTAAATAATAAAAAAACGTCAAGGGATCCGTCCCTTGACGTTTTCAAATTAGTTGGTCAATCGATTTGCATCAACTGTAATTTATATTACGCGGAAGCCCTTGAACTTGGACCTTTTTTACGCCAGTTCCCAGCTTGGGGCTTAGACTGTGGCTTACCAAAAGAACCACCTTCTTTTTTCTTAAAGCCACCAGAAGAAGCGCCACGAGGCTTACCAAAACCGCCTCTAGAATCACTGTCATCTCTTTTCTTGAAAGAAGGGCGATCTGAAGAATCACGAGACCCACCGAATCCACCACGAGAACCACCTCTAGAATCACCGTCATCTCTTCTCTTGAAAGAAGGGCGATCAGATGAATCACGAGATCCGCCAAAGCCGCCACGAGAGCCGCCTCTAGAATCACCGTCATCTCTTCTCTTGAAAGAAGGGCGATCAGATGAATCACGAGATCCGCCAAAGCCGCCACGAGAGCCGCCTCTAGAATCACCATCATCTCTTCTCTTGAAAGACGGGCGATCTGAAGAATCTCTTGATCCGCCAAAGCCGCCACGAGAGCCGCCACGAGATCCGCCGTCTTCTCTTCTCTTGAAAGACGGGCGATCGGATGAATCACGAGATCCGCCAAAGCCGCCTCGAGAACCGCCCCTAGAATCACCATCGTCTCTTCTCTTGAAAGACGGACGATCAGATGAATCTCTTGATCCACCAAAGCCGCCTCTGTCACCGCCACGAGATCCGCCTCTAGAATCGCCATCGTCTCTTCTCTTGAAGGAGGGGCGACCAGAATCACGAGATCCGCCGAAGCCACCTCTATCACGTTTTTGGAATCCACCCCGTGAAGAACCGCCTCTTGAAGAGCCACGGCCACCTGATTCATCGGACTTTACATTGGGATCAAGAAGACGCTCAATAGCTCCCCATTTTCCACGATCTTGACGTGTTACAAAGCTCACAGCAGCGCCTTTTTCACCGGCACGCGCTGTACGGCCAATACGGTGAATGTAATCTTCTGGGCATTGTGGTAAATCATAGTTAATCACGTGACGGATGTGGGGAACATCAATACCACGAGCTGCAACATCCGTTGCCACCATGATCCGATATTTTTGATTACGGAAGCCTTGAAGAACGCGATCACGCTTACTTTGGCGTAAATCACCATGGATCGCAGCTGATTTATGATCTTCCTCATTCAACTTAATAGATAAGCGATCAGCACCCCGTTTTGTTTTAACAAAGATGATGACAGATCCTGTCCGTTGATCAAGCTGATCAAGAAGGTTGGAATACTTATCGCCATCGGAAATCATTAATGTTTGTTGCTCGATATTTTTACCTGGCTCGGATTGTTGTCCAACACTCACACGCACAGGGTTCTTTAAATACCTACCAGCCATGCTTTCAATTTTGCGAGGCAAGGTAGCAGAGAACATCATGGTTTGACGTTCTTCGGGCATCTCTGAAATAATGGTTTCAATTTGGACATCAAAACCCATATCCAACATCAAATCTGACTCGTCCAAAACAAGAGACCGTGTCTCGTTCAATCTCAATGTGCCACGATTGAGGTGATCATTAATACGTCCTGGTGTTCCTACAATCACACGGGGATTGTTGCGCAATTGGCTAAATTGACGACCAATGGACTCACCGCCAATGAGCAAGGCTGTCTTAACTGAACGCTCTGTAGATAAAAGATCTTTGAACACTTTGCAGACCTGCATGGCCAATTCCCGTGTCGGTGTCAAAACAATGAGGGATTCTTTAGGGTTAGTCAAAAGTTTAGCGGCAAGGGGAATCGCAAAAGCACCGGTCTTGCCCGTACCGGTTTGAGCCGTTCCTAGAACGTCTTTACCTTCTAAAGACGCTGGAATAGCCTGCTCTTGAATAGGCGTTGCGTCAGTGAACGCCATGGCGTCCAAGGACTTTAAAAGTTTTTCAGGAAGATCAAAATCATGAAATTTTTTCATATTATATACCTTTCAGGCCCCAAAGCCCTATGGCAAAAGAGGTCTGTGATTAAAGTGTTTAAAAAAAGGAAATAAAAATTCAGTAACACCTTTTATAACCAAGGATATAAACCCTTAATAAGAAGGCGTGCATAATCTCTATAACCTGCATGTCGTCTAAGAGTCGTCATCCAGTCTATTATTTAATATGACTGGCACACGGACTTTTCAAAAATCCGTGGGAAACTCTTAAATCAAACGCGGTTATCTCACTAGAGATCTTAAACTCAGGGAAATAAACAAGTGTTTTGCGGCCATTGTATGGAACAAGACTGCTTCATATGGATAAGAGTCGTTACGATTCTGTGGGCAGAGTATAGCGTTTTTGCGCAAGAGTCAAGAAAAAGTACACAGAGTACCCTTGAGAAAAATTAGGCTTGGATTTTCATCAGGTGGCTACGCTTTGCATCCAACCATGTCGTTGCGAGCTCAACGGGCATCGGGCGTGAAATATAATACCCTTGTCCGTAATCGCAGCCGAGCTTTTTAAGATGGGCTAACTGTTCTTTTGTTTCAATGCCCTCGGCAATAACCTTGAGGTTCATTTCATGACCCATCATAATGGCCGAACGAATAATGGCTTCTGCTGCGGAATTATCAAGCATAGAGCGTACAAAAACTTGATCGATTTTTAATACATCAACAGGGAGTTCGAACAAATAATTCAAGGACGATTGCCCCGTTCCAAAATCATCAATAGCAACTTTAATGCCTCGTTCTCGAAGAGACTGCAAGATATCAGAAGCCTTGCCTATATTTCTTGCAATCGCCGTTTCTGTGACTTCAACTTCAAGCATTTGAGGGGGTATATGGTATTCTTCAAGAAAATGGAAAATTTCCTGAACAACGGTAGGATCTTCAAAATTTTTCATGGAAAAGTTTAGAGACAGTACAAAATCTAGGCCCTTTTTACGCCACTCCGCCAGTTGGGAAAGGGACTTTTTTAGTAGCCATTTTGTATAGGGATTGATCAGCTGAGTTTGCTCGGCAACACGCGTAAATTCAAGGGGCGATACCATACCCATTTTGGAATGTCCCCAACGAGCAAGGGCTTCCACGCCAATGACTTCATTCTTAGAAAGTGAGATAATAGGTTGATAATTTAAGCTCAATTTATCTTGTTCAATAGCTTCACGCAGCTCATGCAGGATATAAATATTACGTTCAGAGAAATCCTGAGTTTCTTCATTATAAGCACAAACTTCAAGGCTATTTTGCATACCATGATCTGCGGCAACCAAAGCTTTTTTCACCAGAATTTTCAAAGAGTCCGCTTCTCCTTTCACATGGGCCATGGCCCCAAAGTACATCTCGATCAAAAAAGGAATTTTGTCAAACTTATAGGTTCGCGCTAGATGCTGACTCAGGTGATGAGCAATCTTTAAAGGCTCTTCCTTGTTCTCTAAACAGATCGCAAAACCATCACTCGAGATACGACCTAATAGCGTCCCTTTGGGTAAAAGTTCTTTTAGGCGCTCTTTTGTCTTAACGGCAACATAACTCATGGTATCAAGGCCAAAAGCCTTTTCGACTTCTTTAACTTGGCGCAATTTCACAATCACAACACCTGACAATGTAGCAAAACGCTCTTCCTCTTTATAAAGGGCTTCAAGGCCCTTATAATTAGGCAGTTTTGTCTCATGATCTGTTAAATAGCGCCTCTTTAAGACCTTTAGATAGGCTCGGGTGATTTGCGCACCCATGCCCGATAAAAGGGCAATAACAGCAAAGAACGCTGTACGGAGAAGCCACGCAGGGGTCGTTTGAGGGATATCCTGTACAACATCAAGAGGCATAAAAGGTCCCAGCATAAGTCCTATGAAAATAGCAAAGGTAATCCCCGTAAAAATACCCAACCAAAACCCAGCAATAATAATAGGAATATAAAGAAGGTGCACATAAGGAAGGTGCGTTCCCCCTGCATAGTAAACCAATTGACCGCCTAGGAAACTCAAAAAGGCGAGGCTAAAAAACATCAGAATTTTGCTCTTGATACCACCTTCATAAAGATAAGGACTCACCATCAGAAAAAATGCACTCATCATTGAAATAATTTTTCATTTTTTATTACATATTAAAAGTATAATCCATTGAAAAAAGGAAGATACCCTTAAAAATTTCTTTTTTAATCCCTTGCCAGTTCTTCAAAAAGCTCTTTCCAAAACCCAGGAGCATACTCTTCAGGTTCACGGGTGAGCACATGATAGGCCTCCCCATAAACAAAGATTTTTGCCCCTAATTTTATGAAAAAGTCAGCAGCCGCCGAAGTATCTACATGGCGGTCATCCCCCGCAAGAAAGGCTGAAATAGGTACAGGGCTTTCCTCCATTTGAGCCAAGACTGAAACGGCCTCAAAGGCCGCTTTGATCCAACCATAAGTGGCCCCTTCTGTAATCATACTAGAATGCCTCTTGAAAAAAGCTTGTTGAGCCAAGAAGTCTTTTTTGTTATGGCTCCCTGTATAGGTATCAAAGGCCTCATCCCGCAAATCACGGGGGCCATGGCCCGGTATAAACCACTCCCCAAAGCCACAATAAGTTGCGAAATTTGCAAGGGCCCAAGCGCTTAACTCAGGAAATCCAGGTGTAAGAAATTTGATCATGGGAGAAATCAGAATAACCCGCTTAAAATCCAGTGCCGAATTTTTTCCATACTCTTGGAGGTAATTCAACGCAATATTCCCTCCCATGGACATGCCCATCAGAAAATAGTTTACCTTATCTCCATGGTATTCCTCTTTAATAGCACGCAATGCTGCATGTAAATCATCAATATATGTTTCAAAGGAATCAATATGGCAACGCTGGTCATGGATGCCATCGGCAATTTCAAGGCGCCCTCCAGATTTTCCATGACCTCGATTATCAAGACTCCAAAAATCAAAGGGGACTGAGGGTTGGTCTTTATCTTCACTATGCCCCGCCAAACGCAAGGCAAGGTCATAGTTATTTTCAAAGCAAGAGGTGCGGCCAGGAACGAAAACCATCACTTTTTTAGACGGTATAGGCCAAAGATTCAAACGTTTTTTCTGGTTAATAGCTTTCACACGAACCAATCGAAGGCGCACGCCATCATCCCTTTTCAAGAAAAAATCCTCATGTTGCTGAGCGTTTTTGCTGGCACTCGCCTGAGTAATTTGGAAAAAAAAGAGACTAAAAATAAATAGAAATAAACGATACATTGGCTGGCCCTCCCCGATCATTAGAGCGCCAAAAAATTAACAAAACCTTAAGAATCTTTGCAGATCTTTTTCTCTGACTCTTGCACCATAGAAGCGTCATTTTTTTGTTTATTACGCTGAATTTCACGCCATGTGAGATAAATACTGCATCCAACAATGATAAAGCATCCCGTTATATGATGCTGTGTAAGGGCCTCTTCAAAAAGAAGTATCCCCACAGGAATAGCAAATAAAAGCCTCAAATACTCAAAAGGTGCTACCAAAGACACATTACCGGCATCAAGGGCTTTCACATAGGAAAATTGAGAGAGACTCCCCGCAAAGCCAATAGCAATCAACAAAGGCCATTCTCCCGCAGCGGGCATTTCCCAATAATACCCCGCAAAAGCACAGGAAATAATTAAAGCCCCCAAATTACCATAAAAAATAACTTGAGGAACCGTATCTGTTTTAGTGATTTCTTTTGTGGTTACCTTTGCCAAACTCGAACATAAATTCGCCAAAAGAGCCACAAAAACAGCAAGATTTACATGGGCTTGCTCGGGTTGAACCATCACGAGAACCCCCATATAACCGATAATAACAGCAACCCATTTGCGCCAACCAACTTTTTCCCGCAGCAAAACCATGGCCAAGATAATAGCAATCATAGGCCCCGTATACCCAATAGAAGCGGCAAGACCCATGGGCAATCTCGAGTACGCATAATAAGTTGCCCAAATGCCTATCACTCGAAAAAGAGCATTTAAGGCGTGGAGGTGCATTTTTTGTGTCTTGAGGGGTTGGGTATGGCTAGACCCAAACAAAAGGGGGGCAATAAACAAAATAGAAAGGGCAAAGCGCACAAAAACAACCGTTGCAATGGGCAAACTCTCAAGGCTCTTGAGTAAAGCCATAGCAACAGAAAAAGATGCCGCCCAGGCAAACATCCAGAAAATACTTTGTAAACGGCGGGGAATAACAATCAGAAGTCCACAAGTCCTTTTAAAATTAAAGCGCTTCCCTTTCTATATAGCCATACTTTGTGAAAATTGCGTTAAAAAAATGAAATTATTTCTAAGGGGGAATAAGGATATCAGAGGAAAAGTCACCTCATTAAAAAGAAAATTAAAGTGAACCCTCACCCGTTAATCAAAAAGGAGAGCCTTTTTAAAAGGCTCTATTTATAGGCAATCAAGTTAAGGTGATGATATTCACTAATGAGTAGGTCTCGTGTCACCTCTTGCTCCTTTAGAAGCACACCCTTTGAATTAGTGAGAGACACTTGAAGAATTGTAAATCCAGCACGCTTAAAAGCACGCCTTATGACAGATGGATCAAATAAATGAATAACGGTTGTTACTGCCATTTTCTCACCCTGGACGTTTCTAGAAATCATCTTACCTGGCTGATCTCCCTTAATCGCTTCTTTTGCATCGGAAAGGTTTTTTAGTAGCAAGAACGGCGTACCATCTTGATATTTTTTTGTTTTATCTTTTTTATAATGCCTTGTGTAACGACAGTAGCCGGGATAAGGATTACCTTTCTCTTTTTGCTCTAAAAAATAGTCAACGATCTTAGGGGCACTCGGCACATGAACAGAGACAAAAACGTGTCCCTCAGGGGCCATTTTCTCGAATAAAGCCGGCAAGAACTTATCTATTTGTTTGGGCGTTAAGAAATGAATAACGTTGCTTAAGTTGCAAAAATTAATCTGCACATTCTCTGGATATATTTTTGTATTTTTTATATTGAGAAAATTTGCTTTTATCATCCGCAGACGTCCCCATAATTCCTTTTTTTGAGTGTTATTCAAAGATACTGTTTTTAGATCATTGTAGACCTCTTTATAAGCAGTGTTTATCACATCATAGTGCTCAATAGAGGTGACGTCTCCACCAGCCAGAACCATATTGCATGATTGCTCGCCAAAACCTGCTCCAAGATCATAACAGATAGGGGATTTAATAGGGGATGTGTTAATAAGAAGCAAGCACATAATGTCTAAGCCACTTATATGGGGAAAAGTATAGCCAAAATCCACATCTCCTACCCCATTGTCTCCTAGCGATTTTTGTATCGGTATTTCACGGGTTTTCCGAGAAGACATGAGTTCATCAATGACTTTAAGTTGCTCTAAAGTATAGTTTTGTTCAGAGAAAAATTGATATTTTTGCGTGAGCTCTGATTCCATCTGTGAGTTATCTCTTTCTTTTTCGTAAGAGCCAGAGGGAAATGCCTTTGTCGAAAAAACAGAAAAAATTGCCAGAAAAATATAAATAGTTTCTTTCATATTATTGTCCTTAATAACTTTATTAAATTAAATAAATTACTTACTTTATAATATTATATATAAAGATTATTAAATATTATTTCTATCCGTAGAAATACCTAGATCATGTGCTATAGTGATTTAGGTTTTGCCCCTGCAAATGACCGGAGGCGCAAGGGACGACAGCTATATTTCATAGCTTAGGAGTGCAGAAACAAACGGTCAGTGAAGGATAAGTTACTATAAAAGCCTACAAGCCCTGAGAAGTCTCTGAAGGGAATTATTCCTAGTTTCAAAGAAAGAAACCACAGTTTAGCGTTATCTTTTTCAATTAAAGCAATCCTTGTTGCTGACATATTTTTATGGTTTCTGTTATCCCTGACAAAGGCGATTTAGATCTAATATTATCGATAAAACTCTCTACCGTGCGGTGCGAAATATCCATCTCCCGAGCCATAAGCTTTGCT
>CAXBEY010000024.1:0-20236 GCA_963974885.1 uncultured Alphaproteobacteria bacterium | reverse complement strand
ATTGAGATTGAAAAAAACATTGGTCATCATGCCTCCTTGGTGGATCGCCTCACACGGGCTTTGCGCGAAGATTTGCCCCTCCTTGCCCGGGATGGGGGATTTATTGCTCAAGGTTACCTTGAGGAATTGGATGAAATATTAACCCTTCGAGATCAAGGGCGCTCCCTTATTGTGCAGCTGCAAGATAAGTACCGTCAAGATCACGATATTTCATCCCTTAAGATTAAGCATAATAATATTTTAGGCTATTATATAGAAATCACAGCCCTTCACGCCGACAAAGTGCCCTATGATTTTATCCACCGCCAAACCATGGCCAGCGCTATGCGTTACACAACCGTTGAGCTTAGCGAACTTGAACAACAACTCTCAAGTGCCGGCGATAAAGCCCTCAACCTTGAGCTACGCCTTTATGAAGACCTGGTGCAGGACGTTATCACTCAAGGGGAGACAATCTCAAAAACAGCCCAAAGCATTGCAGAACTTGATGTAACTTTGTCCCATAGCGCCCTTGCCATTGACGGACATTTTTGCCGACCGACACTTGATGAGTCCCTTGATTTTAAGATCCAAAGCGGCCGTCACCCCGTTGTTGAAAGCGCTTTAAAAGAAAACCAAGAAGATACTTTTGTCCCCAATTCGTGCGCCCTTGGCCAGTCTCAAAACCTTTGGTTGCTCACTGGCCCCAACATGGCTGGTAAAAGTACTTATCTACGTCAAAATGCTATTATCACAATTTTGGCTCAAATGGGCTCTTTTGTTCCAGCAACCTCTGCTCACATCGGCTTAGTGGATCGCTTGTTTTCACGTGTCGGGGCCTCCGATGATCTTGCCAGAGGTCGCTCGACTTTTATGGTTGAGATGGTTGAAACCGCCGCTATCTTGAATCAAGCAACAGAACGCTCTTTTGTGATTTTAGATGAGGTCGGAAGAGGGACCTCGACCTACGATGGACTATCCATTGCTTGGGCTGTCATTGAGCACCTCCATAATACCACGAAATGTCGCACGCTTTTTGCAACCCATTACCATGAACTCACTCAACTGGAAACAAAGCTAAAAAATCTTGCCTGCCACACCATGAAAATCCGTGAATGGAAGGGGAAAGCTATCTTTTTACATGAGGTCGTTCCAGGGTGCGCCAATAAATCCTATGGCCTTTATGTCGCTCAACTCGCCGGTGTTCCGCAATCTGTTCTAAACCGTGCCGAAGGCCTCCTTGAAGCCCTAGAAAGTACCCGTCTAAAAAGCAAGAAAAAGCTCTCTCATCTTCCCCTTTTTGAGGTCGCAGACAAAGCCCCTGAAAGTATTGCACCCCCTCTTCATAAGCTTGAGCCTTCCCCCGTTGAGGAGCACCTTGAAGCCATCCTCCTAGATCAATTAACTCCTCGAGAAGCGTTAAATGTGTTGTACGATCTAAAGGAAACCCTCTCCAATAAGAAAGAAAAGAAATGCGTCTCCGCTGCCTAGTCACTTTAATCGCCCTAGCCCTTTTACCTTTTCAAACCCAAGGAACAGCTCAAGGCACTCTAAAAACACTTCCCGTTATTGCCATAAGTCAAATTGTTGAGCACCCCTCTTTGGATACGGCACGCCAAGGTATTTTGGATGCCTTAAAAGATTATGGCCTTATAGACGGTGAAAACGTCACTATTCTTTACAAAAATGCCCAAGGGAACATCACAACTAGCTCCCAAATTGCTCAAAACCTCGCGTCTCATACCCCAAAGCCAACTGTTTTTGTGGCCATCGGAACCCCAACGGCCCAAGGCGCTATTTCAGCAACACGGGGCAAGGGGATCCCCATTGTTTTTACGGCGGTGACAGACCCTGTTTCGTCACGGCTGGTTAAGGACCTAAAAACACCTAGCAAGCGCTTAACAGGTATTATTGATTACCCTCCCTTGGACGCCCAAATAAATCTTATGAAAACGGTCCTCCCCAAGCTTAAGATTATTGGTGTTCTCTATAACCCTGGAGAATCTAATTCTGTTAGTGTTATTAAAGCCTTTAAAGAAAAAGCAAAAAAACAAGGGATTACTGTTATCGATGCCCCCGTGGGCAAGGCTGTTGACTTAGCCTTGGCGGTACAAAAACTTCTTGGAAAAGAGGTGCAAGCCCTTTATGTTCCCCAGGATAATACGGTGATTTCAGCCATGCCCCAACTGGCAGGTCTAAGCTATACCCATAAAATACCCGTTTTTACATCGGATAATGGATCCGTCAAAGAAGGGGCTTTTGCAAGTATAAGTTACAGCTACTACACCGTTGGACGTAAAACAGGTGAGTACATTAAACGCCTCATGGATGGCGAAGCCCTTGAAAATCTCCCCATAACAACGCCCAGCACCCACCAACTTTATATCAACACAACAGCCGCAAAGGCCCTTGGACTTAATGTTCCTGAAAACTTACTCAAAACCGCTGTTCTTTACCCTAAAAAAGAGGTCGGAAACTGAAAGAGAATAATCCCTTATTTGTGATCACCTTAACTTACAAAATTTCTTTGGAAATCATCAATATCCCTGACAGGTTTTTAAAAACTATAGTGATTTAGGTTTTGCCTCTGCAAATGACCGGAGGTGCAAGGGACGACGGCTATATTTCATAGCTTAGGAGCGCAGGAACAAACGGTCAGTGCAAAGATAAATTACTATAAATGACGATTAAATAGCCTGTTTTAAATTATAAGAATTTTCCTGTTCCCAAGCCCGAACGTAAGAGATGGTTTGGGTGACATGGTCGATGGGCATGGAAGGAATCATGCCATGGCCTAGGTTGAAGATATAAGGAAGGCCTTTAAAGGCATCCAGGTAACGATAAACTTCTTTTTGCAACTGAGGGCCTCCCGCTGCCATAACAAGGGGGTCAAGGCCGCCCTGAAGGGCCATGGGGCTCTTCTTAGAATAGGTTTTTCTAATCCAGAGGGGATCAATAAAGTGATCAAGGGCCACCCCATCGGCTTTCACACGTTGGCCAAGAGTAAGGACTTTTTCACCGGCACCCCGTGGAAAATAAAGGAGGGGGGTTTGGGGGCATTCTTCTTTAACGCGCTCAATGATTTTTTGCACAGGATTTATTAAAGCCGTCTCGGTCAACCAAGAAGGGCAGAGCCCCGCCCAAGAGTCGAACAACTTTAACACATCAGCCCCCGCTTTGGCTTGAGCAATAAGATAGCGGGCCGTTGCCTCGACCAAAAGAGCGAGCAAGCTATCAAAAAAGACAGGATCTTTCGCAATGACAAGACGTGCCTCATCGAAATTCTTAGAGCCTTCTCCTTGAATCATGTAGCACGCCACGGTCCAGGGAGCACCTGCAAAGCCAATAAGAGCTTTTTCTGGATCCAGGGCCTCTCGAGTCAAAGAGATGGCTTCTGGCGTTGCTTGGAGACGGTCTTCAAAATGATCAAAATTAAGGCCAGACAAGTCCTTGCCAGAGGTAATCGGATCAAGCTTAGGGCCTTCTCCCGCTAAAAAAACCACCTTTTGTCCCAACGCACTGGGAATCACAAGGATATCTGAAAAAATAATAGCAGCGTCTATATCAAAGCGCCTTAGGGGCTGTAACGTTGCTTCTGAAGCATCTTTTGGGTTTCCACAAAAATCTAGAAATGTTGGGTATTTTTGACGTAGTTCCCTGTATTCTGGTAAAAATCGTCCAGCCTGTCTCATGAACCAAAGAGGAATACGGTTGCTAGGTTTTTTCGTTTTTAAAAGTGTATCTAATATAATCATTATTAATATATATTAATTTGTTGTTGTTGTTGTTTGGATGATAAGTGTTTTCAGGGGGATGTGCAAATCTTTATCCACAGCCCAAAGCATTTATTTTCCTAAGGGGGCAAATCTTTATCCACAAGTTACTCACAGGATATGAGCCTGTGGATAACTCTTGTATGTTTATATCATGAAAAGGGGATAAGTCGGGCGTCCAAGTTATCCACAGACTTATACTTATTTTATTCACAGAGTTGTTAAAAACTTTTTTGGAAGGACTATATTATGGGTGTGGTTGGAGACAGTCCGTTTTAAGATTCGTGTGGGCAAGGTTCATGATCGCATTTTTAATAACACGAGTTCTTTGCTTATTCAGGGGGGTTCCGTTATCTTTTGGGAGCTTTAAACCACATTTAGAGCTAGGTGCTTTTGGAACTGGTTGGTTTTCATTGGTGACCTTAAAGGCTTCGTTTTGATAGCTCGTATCATAGCAGCAGTTTTTTTTCTGGCATAGATTGGAATCAGTATTGAGGAGAACAGCCTTAATAGCATGGGGGCTTCTCCGTGGATGTTTTCCCCTATGGTCAGGTATGCCTGCGGCTTTGATGCGGACAAGACTTCCATCGGCATGGGTATAAAAATGCGTATAGACAATATCTTTATGGTGAGAATCCTTTGTTGTTTTTCCGTCCATCAGCCAATAGGTTTGTTTTTTAAAGGAAGCTCGAAGGGGAAATTTTGTCCAGAAAAAACCAAGATTTAAAAGTTCTTTATGAATATCTTGGGCTGTTTTCCCCTCTAAATTAAGGCGCTTCAACCTTTGGCCCCTGCGGCCTTTTTGAAAATCATGAATGGCCTCAAGAATGTGGGGATTACGTTGTAGGTATTTTTGGTCCCAGATACTTTCAGGATCTTGAGGGTCTTTAAAGGTTGCCTTATAAAGCTGAATAACTTTTGTGTATTTCTGGGCTGCATTTTCATCCTTATTATTTTTTTTATAGCAAAAAGGACGTTGAAAATGAGCGTCTAAAGACGAAGAAGCTTGGGGAGGATTTTGATAGGTATAGGCATTGGTTTCTTGGCCTTGGGCAAAAGAGGTGAGCACAGGGAGTAAAAAGAGTATGAAAAAGGGCTTTGTAAAAGAGGGTGTCATGATTTTTCCTGTTCATGGCATTGTAACCATCATGAAATATGGCTGGCCTAAGAAAAAAAAGCAAGACAATAAAAAACCCCTCACAAAAAGGAGGGGCTTGAAGACTTTCATTTATGAATTTACATGTTTGTCGATCTATTATTTAACCACAAACTTTTGTTAAGACACCTGCAGCGTCGGGAGCTTTAGTAACTATCAATGCTTTTTGTGTGCAGACAAGTTGCTTTGCATTGGAAGCTGCGGTTGGAAGAGTCTCTTGGAGAATACTAGCAATACTCGCGCCCCCTGCGATTTTTTTTCCTTTTTGATCACACTTAGACCCATTAAAGCCTTCAACATTACCTGTTCCACAAACTGCTAAAGCTGCTGCATAGATTGTTTTGTTCGTACACAGTAAGCCTTCAAGAGATCGAACACTATAGACCTTTTTAAAAAAACTTCCCTTTTGGCAAAACTTTTTAGGGTCCTTTGCAGCCATACCCAGTGCTTTTTCTAAGAGAGAATTAAAATTCATTTTGGCATGTGCTGTGACAGGTGCAGCCATAACGGCAAGGCTGACGGCTAATACGCTTACTTTACAAATATTAGAGAGTTTCATCATTAAAATCCTTTTGTTGATAGTTAAATAATATCGAGTTTTTATTAATAAAGTATTAACAAAACTGATAAAAAATTTAAAATGATGTAATAATTTTAATTTTGTCATAAAAAGATAGTTCAAAGGGATCTAGTTTATAAAGATTGCAGGTAACCCCTTCAATTTGTTCTGTTTCTCTCTCTGGGTGCCTTTCGATATTTTGCCAGTTCATGAGATCAATGATGATATGGAGGGGATGTTTCTTTACAAAAGGCACGTCAATGATACCAATGCCTCGAACCTCTAGCTTGCCTTCAAGGGCGCGCGGGCAGGTCGCGATTAAGTCAGAGCCTTTTGCAACAAGGTCTGTTTGATCATCGGCAATGAGGGTTGCCCCTTGATGAATCAACCGCAAGGCCAAGTCTGATTTCCCAGCGCCGGATTTACCTCGCAATAAAAGACCGCGCTTATTAAAAATAAGACTTGTTCCGTGATAATTCATTTCTTCTCTACAATTGCAGTCATTATAAAAAATTCCAGTCTAGGCGCCAGCGACGACGACTATAATTCATAGTTTAGGATCGCAGGAACGACGTCTGGGGCCTTTTATAATGACTGCAACATGGGTCCAAGGGGCTGTTTTCCAAAGATATGAGTATGAAAATGAGGAACTTCTTGTTTTGCATTTTTTCCACTATTAGATAAGAGTCGATAACCCTCCTTATCTTTAAGGTCAAGGATTTCAAGGACTTTATCAAGGGCTCGATAATAGCCAATGAGCTCAGCGTCACTTGCCTTTTCATGGAAATCATCGCTGGAAACATAAGGCCCCGTTGGAATCACAAGGGCATGGAGTGTTGCTTGTGGATTAATATCATAGAAAGCTAAGGCGAACTCATTTTGGTAGATTTTTTGACAGGGAATATCGCCCTTTAGAATCTTTGCAAAAATATTATGGGGATCATAAGCCATTCTTTGAAAATCCTTACTTTGAAATTAAAGGGAGAAAGTGCTATAAACACTCAATATATAGTCTTTTCAATTGTAAAGGAATAGCAATGCAAGCAATTACAGAAAAAAATTGGCGGGGCACAACCATTCTCTCTGTTCGACTGGGAGATAAAGTTGTGATTGCCGGTGATGGCCAGGTGACCTTGGGCAGCATTACGTTGAAGTCAAATGCCAAGAAGGTGCGTCGTTTGGGCGATGGCCATGTGATTGTTGGTTTTGCAGGGGCGACGGCCGATGCCTTTGCTCTTTTTGAGCGCCTTGAAAGCAAGCTCGAGCAATATCCAAAACAATTGACCCGAGCCTGTGTTGAGTTGGCGAAAGATTGGCGAACCGATAAATATTTGCGCCGCCTTGAAGCTATGATGGCCGTGGCTGATAAAAATGTTTCCTTGATCCTGACAGGGACAGGGGATGTCTTAGAACCTGAAGACGGATTGATTGGTATTGGATCAGGGGGAGCTTATGCGCTGTCTGCAGCTCGCGCTTTGATTGATATTAAAGGCATGACCCCAGAGAAAATTGCAAAAAAATCAATGAAGGTTGCTTCTGATTTATGCATTTATACCAATTCAAATATTACAATTGAGAGTATTGGCTAATGACACACGCGTTAACACCCAGAGAAATTGTTGCTGAACTTGATCGTAATATTATTGGTCAAAAGGACGCTAAGAAAGCCGTTGCCATTGCCCTTCGGAATCGTTGGCGCCGTCAACAGGTTGATGAAAGCTTGCGGGATGAGATTTTACCCAAAAATATTTTGATGATTGGCCCAACGGGTGTTGGTAAAACGGAAATTGCACGGCGACTTGCAAAGCTTGCCAATGCACCCTTTGTTAAGGTTGAAGCCACAAAATTCACAGAAGTGGGTTATGTGGGGCGTGATGTTGAGCAAATCATCCGCGATCTTGTGGATATGGCTATTTTAAATGCCAAAGAGGCCCAGCGCCAACAAGTGAAAGTCCGGGCGGAACAGGCTGCCGAAGAGCAAGTGCTTGATGTGCTTGTGGGCGAGGGAGCGTCTGATGAAACCCGTCAAAAATTCCGTAAAATGTTGCGGGAAGGGGATCTTGATACCCGAGAAATTGAAATTAAAGTGCCTGATCATTCTGCTGGACAAATGCCGACAATGGACATTCCTGGTATGCCCGGTGCGCAAATGGGCATGTTGAACCTTGGTGATCTTTTAGGCAAAGGCTTTGGCGGCACGCCCATGAAGGAGCGTAAGCTCGAGGTTTCTGAAGCCTTGAAAGTATTGACCCATGAAGAAGCCGAAAAGCTCATTGATCAAGAAAAAACCCTAGCTGAGGCGATCACGTCCGTTGAGCAAAATGGTATTGTTTTTTTGGATGAGATTGACAAAATTTGCGGGCGCTCAGAGCTCCGTGGTGGAGATGTGAGCCGCGAAGGGGTGCAACGTGACTTGCTGCCGCTCATTGAAGGGACAACAGTGTCAACAAAGTATGGTCCTATTAAAACCGATCATATTTTGTTTATTGCTTCAGGGGCTTTTCATGTCTCTAAACCCTCTGATTTATTGCCGGAACTTCAAGGGCGCCTTCCCATTCGTGTTGAGATGCAGTCTTTGTCTAAAGAAGACTTTGCGCGCATTCTTGTTGAGCCCGAAGCGAGCCTTATTAAGCAATATGAGGCTCTTATTGCCACGGAAAAAGTAACATTGACTTTTTCAAAGGACAGCATTACGGCTTTGGCGACCCTTGCTGCTGATATTAATGAGAATGTTGAAAACATTGGGGCTCGGCGATTACACACGGTTTTGGAACGTCTTTTGGAAGACATTAGCTTCGAGGCTAGCGAAAAAGGTGGCGAAACCATTACGATTTCTGCTAAGGATGTGGACAAGCGTGTTGGTGAGTTGGCCAAACAAGTCGATGTGTCTAAATTTATTTTATAAAATAGAGTAAAAGTATAATGAGTATTATGGTTGAGATCAAAAGCCCCGACGCGTGCGGTGTGCGCTTTGATCGATGGGTTAAAAAAGCCTATCCACGGGCATCCTTTGGTGAGCTTCAAAAATGGCTTCGCACAGGGCAGGTGCGGGTGAATAAAAAGCGCATTAAATCTAGCTATATCCTTCAAAAAGGGGATGCCGTTCGCTTTCCTCCGCAATTTGCCGAAGTGGAAAAGACCTTTTCAAAGGATTCAAAACCTCTGGGAAATCGTAAAACCAGAGCTCTCTTGCAACAAAGCATTGTTTATGAAGATGCGTCTTGCGTGGTGATTAATAAGCCTCAAGGTCTTTCTGTTCAAGGTGGCACTGGGCTAATGGATTATGTTGATCTCTATCTTGATCACCTGCTGGAAGGTCAAGAAGAGCCGTTACGCATTACCCACCGGTTGGATAAAGATACCGCGGGCCTCTTGATTTTAGCGAAGACTCAAGAAAGTGCGCGTTATTACACAGGCGCCTTTCAAAAGCGTAAAATTTCTAAAGTCTATCATGCGGTTATTGTTGGTCGCCCAGAGCATTATAAGGGCGAAATTGACCTTGCTATTGGGAAAATGCGCGGCATTGAGCGTGAAAAAGTCTCCAGCAAGGCTGAAGAGGTTGATGAAGCGCAAACAGAGTATCGTGAAATGGCCTATGACCATGAGCGCAATATCACGTTGATGACCCTTTGTCCTCATACGGGGCGTACCCATCAGCTAAGAGTTCATATGTTGGAAGGTTTAGGGTGCCCTATTTTGGGAGATGGTAAATACGGTGGTAAAGAAGCCCATCCCTTAGAAGAAACAACAACTATGCACCTTGCCGCGACGGGCCTTGAATTTACATCGGCCACAGGTGCCCCCGTTCGGTTGAACCTGCCCTTGCCAGATTTCTTTGTGAAAGTTGGGCGATAAAGGAATAGGCATATGTAATAAATTGTCATAGTTTGACTGCTTGAAATAAAAAAGCTTTCTATGCCAAAGTAGCTGTATTTAATAGATTTAAGGTTATCATTTCACATTATGACAAAAACAGGCCCCAAAACCCATTTGATCATTTTAGCCGCTGGAAATGGGACACGTATGGTGTCAAAGAAACCAAAGGTGATGCATGATATCGCAGGCCTTCCTTTACTCGGTCATGTTTTAAAAGCAGCACAAGCCCTATCCATTAATGTGACCGCCGATATGACAGTTGTGTTAGCGCCCGCCATGAAAGATGTTGCTGACTTTGCGACCTCTGTTGTGGATACAGTGCGTATTGCTTATCAACGGGAACAATTGGGCACAGCCCATGCTGTTTCCTGTGCTTTGGAAGGGCTCCCCCTGCAGGATGATGATTCTGTTATTGTTCTTTTTGGAGACACGCCTCTTATTCAAACACAGACCATTGCTGCTGTTAATGAGTTGTTATTATCGTCTTCTCCAACAGGTATTGTGGTTGTGGGGATGACCCCCCCTGATTCTAATGCTTATGGTCGTCTTGTGTGTGATAGTACTGGTAAAGTTCTTAAAATTGTGGAGTTCAAGCACGCAAACGCAGCTGAAAAAGCGATAACCTTTTGTAATTCTGGGATTATGGCCTTTCAGGTTTCCTGCCTTCAAAAAGTATTGCCAGACATAAAGGCTCAAAACGCCAATGGCGAATACTATCTAACTGACGCTATTGAAGCGGCGTATAAACACGGATTTGAGGTACAAACCTTAAAAGTACCTTTCGAGGAAGTTGAAGGCGTTAATACACAGCAAGATTTGGCCCAAGGGGAAGCCCGTTATCAAAAGAGACGTCGCCTAGAATTTATGGACCTTGGTTGCACCATGGTTGCACCTGAAACCGTTTACCTGTCACACGATACCGTTATTGAGCCCGGTGTCACCCTCGAACCTCACCTCTTTTTTGGACCTCAAGTAACCCTTAAAAGCGGGGTTTGCGTTAAAGCCTTTTCTCACATTGAAGGGGCTGTGATTGAGGAAAATGCCACCGTTGGACCTTTTGCCCGATTGCGCCCTGGCACAACAATTGGCAAAGAAGCTCGCATTGGAAACTTTGTGGAAGTTAAAAACTCAATCTTTTCAGTAGGGGCTAAGGCCAACCATCTCAGTTATGTGGGGGATGCAACCGTTGGTGCGAAAGCCAACATAGGAGCAGGCACTATTACATGTAATTATGATGGGTACTTCAAGCATAAAACAGAGATCGGCGAAGGTGCTTTTATTGGCTCTAACTCTTGCTTGGTTGCCCCTGTAACCATTGGGAAAAATGCTATTATTGGGGCTGCTAGTACCATTACAAAGGCTGTTGGTGATGATGAACTCGCCGTTGCACGGGCCCCTCAAAAAGCTTTTGCTGGTAAGGCAAAGCAAATTCATGAGACAAAATTGAAACTTAAAAAACAGAGAGTTGCTTAAATCATGTGTGGTATTGTTGGAATCTTAAGTCATGAACCTGTTGCAAAACGCCTTGTTGACGGCCTAAAGCGCCTTGAATACAGAGGATATGACTCCGCTGGTATTGCGGTCATTAATGATAATAAAATTCAACGTTGCAGGGCTCAGGGGAAAATCGTTAATCTTGATGTCTGCCTTGCCCAAGAACATATTGATGGTTTGATTGGCATTGCCCATACACGGTGGGCGACCCACGGTTTGCCAACGGAAGAAAATGCCCATCCTCATACGACAGAAACCGTTGCCCTTGTCCACAATGGTATTATTGAAAATTATAAGGCTTTGCGTGATGAGTTAAGCGCAAAAGGCATTTCATGCCAGTCCCAAACGGACTCTGAAGTTATTGTACAGCTGCTAACGCTTCTTGAAAAAGAAAGCGATTCCCATTTAGAGGCTATTTTTAAAACCCTTGATAAGCTTGAGGGGGCCTATGCTTTAGGCATTATGTTTAAAGATGACCCAACACGGCTTTATGGCATGCGTAAGGGAAGCCCCCTTGCCATTGGCCATGGCGAAAAGGGTGAAATGTTTTTAGGCTCGGACGCGTTAGCGTTAGCGGGCCTTGCCGAGAATCTGACTTATCTTGAGGACGGTGATTTAGCCGTTTTGACACGGGATCATATTGAGATTTTTGACCGAGATCATAAGGCAACCATACGCCCCTCCCAGCATTATAGTGCTGGTTTTGAAACAATTTCTAAAGAGCCCTATGATCATTTTATGCTCAAAGAAATCTATGAGCAGCCGGATGTGGTGCGTCAAACCCTCAATACCTATTTGGGAGACGATAAAAAAAATCTTTCTTTTCCCAAGCTAACCTTTGATCCTAAATCAATTTCAAAAATTACCATTGTTGCTTGTGGCACGTCTTATTATGCGGGGCTTGTGGCTAAACATTGGATTGAGCAAGTTGCTCGCATTTCCGTAGAGGTAGATATCGCCTCAGAATTTCGTTACCGCAAGCCCCCAATGCCTCAAGGAGGTGTTGCCCTCTTTATTTCCCAATCCGGTGAAACCGCTGATACCATGGCGGCGCATGACTATGCCATTTCTGAAGGACAGCAAACCCTTGGGATTATTAATGTTCCCAATAGTTCCCTTGCGAGAGCCGTTCATACCCCCCTTATGACCTATGCAGGGCCTGAAATTGGTGTTGCCTCAACCAAAGCGTTTTCAACACAGTTGTGCGTTTTGGCAGCTTTTGCCCTTCAATTAGCCCACGAAAGAGGACTTGTTTCTTCTGAAAACCTAGCACAACACTGCCATGATCTGGCAAGCCTTCCCAATGTCCTTGAGAAAACTCTTGCCCTTGCAGCGCCGTGCAAAGACGTTGCTAAAAAGCTCGCCCAAACTCAGGATATTCTCTATATCGGTCGGGGAACCAGCTATGCTATTGCCCTTGAAGGCGCTTTAAAGCTTAAGGAAATTTCCTATATCCACGCAGAAGGTTGTGCCGCTGGTGAGTTAAAACACGGTCCTATTGCCCTTGTTGATGAAACCGTTCCCATTATTGTGATTGCACCCAGTGACCCCTTATTTGAAAAACTGGCTTCTAATGTTCAAGAAGCCGCGGCTCGAAAAGGACAGGTGGTCTTTATTTCTGATAAAGCGGGCCAAGATGCTTACCATGGAGAGGTTTTAGCCCGGATCACGGCACCAAACACAACGGTTTTTACAGCGCCTTTTATTTATACAATTCCTGTACAATTATTGGCCTATTACACGGCTGTGTATAAAGGAACTGATGTTGACCAACCGCGTAATCTTGCTAAATCCGTTACTGTTGAATAGTTTTTTCTTGTCCTAAAAAAGTCAAAAACTTGACTTTTTGAAATAAATAGGTAAGTATTAACTTATCAAGGTCGTGAAAACGCCCGCGTTTTATTTAAGTTTTCGTCTTCTTAAATATCTTATGATCTTGATAAGTTGAGATAAGAAATGATTTTAAAAGACTTGTTTAAACCATTCCCTGCAGGAAGACCCTTTTAAAAGACTGGTTAAAAATGAGGTTATTGCATATCTGTTTTGGCAGATTAGCCTTATTTGACACTCATTTTGCATATCAACACCTGGAGCGCGCTCCCCCCTTTTTTTACGAACACTAATAAATAAACCTTTATTTATAGTCATTTAAGTTTGTGTTGACCCTTTGTTCCTGTATTCCGCGCCTATAAACATAGGCGTCGTCGTCGGCCATTCTTTTCAGTTTAACTCATTGTTTTTAATCAAAATATACCTTAAATATAAAATTTTATTAAAAAATAACTAAAACTTAACTTAAATCGAATACTGTTATTTTTGACACATAAGCAAATAATGAATACATATATCCTAACGGAGATATATTTATGCGTTTTTTAACCTTTACCTACCTTTCTTTTTTGACAATTTTTTCAAGCGTTCATTCGGTGGCGAAGGCTTCCCTCTCTGATGACTTACCAATGCCTGATTTTAGCGCCGTTGACCCTATGCCCTCAGCACCCAGCAAGACTGTCCAGCAAATTGTTGATGGCTGGGATGGCAGCCGCTCATGGATGACGGAAGGCCGTCTTCTTTTATTTGATACGGAAACAACGGGTGTGAGCTCCTTTGATCGTATTGTTCAGATTTCTTTTTATGAAGTTATTAATGGAAAATTCACGGGGCAGGCCTTTAATAGTTATATAAATCCTTGTCGTTCAATTTCAAAAAGAGCCTATGAAGCCCATGATTTAACACGTGACTTTTTAAAAACAAAACCAAAGTTTGCTGATGTTTTTTCTACTATTCGGGCTTTTTGTGGGGAGAATCCCCTTCTTGTTGCCCATAACGCACAATTTGATATTAGAATGTTACGTCAAGAAATTCAGCGCCTTGACGCTATTCTCCCTTGGGCCGTTTCTTATAAATGTACCCTTGGTATGGCAAGGCGAGACTATAAGCGCACTTTAGATCCAAACCTTAATATTTTTTCACCTGTAAAACAGGAAACCTTTAAACCTGTTTCCTATGCTGAACGCCAAAGGCAGTTACGTGACCGTCAGAGTCATAAAATTGAAAAAGCGTGGAAAAGGCAAGAAAGCTTTGGGCGCCGTCAGCAAAAGCGTACAGGCCTGTCTCAAGAAGAGGCCCGTGATGCACGCAAGCGCCAACGCTCAGCCTCACGAGACCGCTATCTTGCTGATGATGGGGGGCAAGAAAATAGGTCTCCAAATGTAGTCCTTTCTTCTCCTAGCTCTAGCCCAAAATTCAAAAGGCAAAGAGCGTCTGCCCGCCCTTCTTTTGCGTTGGGTAATCTATTAAGGCGAATTGATGCCAGCCCGAGGAAAGCTGTTAGAAAACATGGTCATGATCTCCCCAAGTTGTGTGAAGAAAATGGTATACCCCTTGAGCGTCAGAAGCCCCATGATGGGTTTTGGGATACGGCAATGCTCGTGGCATTAACGGATCATTTAAGTAGCTCTTCTGATTCTAGCCAGCCCTCTTCCCAAGACACAGCGGAAGAGGACGATGATATTTTGGGTTTATTTTTAGATCCAGCAGATGATGGTGAGCTCTTCACTTTTTAAAGCCTCATTCCGTAAAATAAAAAAGCTGCCGAAGGTCATCTTCAGCAGCTTTTTTTTAAAGATAGGCTTTTATTAATAGGGGCTGATATGGGTCATAATCTGAGCCCCATAGGCCGGTTGTTGGTAATCCATAATATTACCGCGTCCACCATAGGTAATTCTAGCCTCGGCAATTTTGTCATAGCTGATCGTATTGGCCGATGTAATGTCCGCTGGCCGCACAATTCCCATGAGAGAAATCTCTCTGTTTTCAAAGTTAACACGGGTTTCTTGACGTCCGGAGATAACGTAATTTCCATTGGGTAAAATTTGCACAATGGTTGCTGCCATTTTAAAGATCATCTTTTCCGAGCGTTTTGTCTTTCCCTTCCCCTTATAGGTTGGTTTGTTAGAAAGACCCAGTAACTTAGCAGGAACAACGGCTTCAGGCAGAACTTCAGCAAAACTTTTCTCAACGCCCATAAAATTATCAACGGCAAATTTTTCCGTTGTCTCACGGCTTCGATCGGATTCACTGGAAAATTCTGCTGAATCCCCAGCAATATTTACATCTACCGTTAGAATATCTCCCACCCGTTTGGCTCTTTGGTCCTTAAAAAAACCTTGAGCCCCCGTTTGCCAGAGGGAATTAACCCGATGAACATGTTCTTGAGGTTCCGGCATAGGCATGGTGACAGAGTGGTAATTGGGCAGTTTTGTAGGGTCTTTAATGGGTGTGATAGGAGGACGATCCCCTACATTTTCTAGGCGATTCAAGGTATAGCACCCTGCGAGAGAAAGGGACAAAAATATCGTGCTTAACAAAGGAAGTAAGCCAGAAAATGTTTTTTTGTGCTGTTTCATGGTTGAATATCCTGTTTATAATCGGGAGTCAGTGAAATCGTATTGGCCCCTATAACCGCCCCCCGAAGAATTTTATTTGTTTCTTCATTGAGGATGCGAATGGTATCCCCCTTATAGCCGTGTTCTAGAGCACGAGCTTTTGTGACCAACTCTAGTTTATCGGTTTTATAATGCACTGTCACCATAGAGCCCTTTTCAATATCTTTCACTTTCTCTATATCCCGTTGATAAAGAGGTAGACCAACTTTAAGAAAGCCACTGCGGGGCTGGTGCCCAATTAAGTTTTCCGGCGTTGTAATTAAAAAACGATTTGATTTATGCCCTGGAATTTTTGTCCAAGAAATGTCCTCTTTTTTTATCATTTCCCCATAATGCACGGGACGGTTTAATGTGGGGACCTCAATCATATGCTCTAAACGACCCCTTATTTTAAGAGTTTTAAGAACCCCCTTAAGTTGAAAATGAACCAATGCTGCTATTTTTGTGCGCTGCTGATTGACCTCAATGGCTTCCACAATAAATTGAGATATATTTTCAAATTGTCGACCTGGTAAATGCCAAGGGGCAAATTTTATAGCAATACGATCGCCATACTTTATTTGAAGTTCCTCTTGGACTTTGCCCTCAACATCCTTTTTTGTGAAAGAAGAAAAGGGGGTTCTTCTTTCGGCCTTAGGAACACGGCTCTCTTTTGGAACAGACTGTGTTCCGTCCGGTTGAAAAGGCTGCGCTTCTTGTTTAACCACCTTCTTTGGGGCGTTAACAATTTCTGTCAATGTTAACGACCTAACAGAGCTAGAAAAAACAGCCAGCAAAAAGACGCAATATATTATGTTCCTGAGGTTCATCAAAGAACAACTCCTTTCTTAAATATTATTCAAGCCACTCAATAATTCATTTTCGGTTTTAATGGATTTGATGTTCATTTCATAGGCCCGTTGAATTTTAATAAGCTTTGTGACCTGTGAGACCATATCAACATTAGAGGCTTCATAGTGCCCTTGCAACAAGTGGCCCCTAGAATCCTGGGCTGGAATCCCTGTTGTTGGCACACCAGAGGCATCGGTTGCAAGCAAAAGGTTGTCTTCAATCTTTTGTAAGCCCTCTTCATTAGCAAAGGTTACAATTTCCATATCTCCTACGTCTTGCATGGCATTTTGTCCGGCGATTTTAGCCTGAACTTTACCACTGCGATTAATGGTAATATATTCTGCATTTTCAGGAACGGTAATAGCGGGAGCCACAACATAGCCCATTTGTGTGACAAGGTTACGTTCCGCATTAACAGCAAAGGTCCCATCTCTTGTGTAAGAAAGAGTGCCATCGGGCATTTCAATTTGAAAAAACCCTTTTCCTTGGATGGCAATATGGTAGGGATTATCTGTGCGATTTAAACGGCCTTGGGCTAACTTTGACACAACGGCTACAGCCCGCACACCCTGTCCTTTTTGAATACCTGCTGGAACAATATTGCCATTGGTACTTGACAGGCTTCCGGCTCCTTTTTCTTGAACATAATTATTAGAGACGCCAACAAGAAACTCTTCGCGGAACCCAGCCCGCTCCATGCTCGCAATGTTATGGGTGACAACATCGAGGGCCTCTTGGAAAAAGGTTGCGCCTGACGCGCCATTTGCCATTGATAAACTCATTTTTCAGTCTCCTATTTTTTTATCTTAAGCTGCCGGTGGTGTTGACACCAACAGCTCTGCTTTCTTTGATTCGAGTTTTAAGGTTTCTTCAATATAACGCTGGTTCAAGCTGTAAAGTCGTGAGACATCCATCATTTCACTCATATTCTTAACAGCATTGGTATTAGCCTGCTCTAAAGCTCCTTGGACAACATTGGCTTCAAGGGTCAGGGGAATAGCGGCTTGATCTGTTTGAAGTTGGGTGTCGCCTACTTTTTTCATGTCATATTCATTGGTAAAATCAAAAACACCTAGCTGAGCTAGAATACCATTTTGATCGGAAAGGGTTCCGTCCTTAGCGATAGAGACATTTTCTGATTCTGGAAGAATATTAATTTCACCACCGTCAGTACTTAAAACAGGGCTGCCTTTTAAGTCGACCAAAATCCCCTCCGCACTTACAGTAAAGGCGCCAGAGCGTGTATATCGAATACCCTCAGGAGCTTGAACGGCAAAATATCCCCGACCTTGAAGGGCAACATGAAAAGGATTCCCTGTGTTTTCTAGGGGCCCTACTTTTGTGTCACGCACTGTGGCTATGCTATCTAGATAAGAGTATGTACCCTGTTCATCGCCTTCACCCAAAAACTCAGAAAAAATTACAGAGTCTGATTGAAAACCAACGGTTCCCGCATTAGAGGCGTTATTAGAGAGGACGTGTAACTTGTCCTGTAGGGCCTTTTGCATGGAAAGGGTAATATCAAGAGCAACAGTCATTGGTAAAATCCATTTTTAAGTTATCTGTGATACTCCATGCAGTTTCCATGCCAAGTAAGATGGTTCTCTTTTCTAATTATGCAGAGGGTTCTAAGTAAGGTGTAAAAAGGGGCTCTATTGAAAAAAGCCCCAATGAGTGGGGCTTTGTTGATTTTACTTATACTGTTAAATCTTTTTTTAAACAACAACGACGGTTGCATCTACTGTCAAAGCCTCAATATCAACCATGCTGGTGATGCTACCCGTACCAAGGTTTTCGATGGTAATAGAGTCAGACGCACTAAAGCTAATGGTTACATCGGTTCCATCATCAGTGACCGTTGCCCCAAAGGCATCAACATCAGCGGCATCTAAGACCAAGTCACCATTAACATCTCCAATGCCGGCAAAGGAGAGGATATCTTCAACACCACCGGCATTCAGATCACGGATTATATCCATGCCAATGGACTCATTGACATCAAAGAAGAAGGTGTCAGAACCGTAATTCGTAATGGTTCCGCTATTATTAGCGACATCTCCAATGAGGGCGTCGTTGCCTGCCCCACCGTCAAGGAAGTCATTTCCCGCTGTGGTGAGAGTGCCAGAGTTTATTACGACATCTCCATAAAGCTCATCATTTCCAGCGCCTCCTCTTAAAATATCGTCTCCCGCTGTGGTGAGAGTGCCAGAGTTATTGAACACATCCCCAAAGAGGAAGTCATTTCCTGCTCCACCATCAACAAAATCATTTCCCGCTGCGGTGAGGATGCCAGAGTTAGTATTGATATCCCCATAAAGGATATCATTTCCACCAAGTCCCAAAATTACATCATTTCCAAGGATCCCTAGGAGGCTCTCTGCAAGGTCAGTACCAAGGGTAAGGTTATAAGAATCTCCCGCAAATTCAAGGATTTCGATATCTAAAACGCCATTGATGACTGCGAGGTTATCAACCCCTTCATCAGCAACACCATTGTGTGCAATGTTTAAGAATCCTTTTCCTGTGCTTTCTATTGTTAAGGAAATATCCTCATAGGCCTGAACAAATTCAAAGGAATACTCAGAAATCGGGTTGTCATACACACTTGTATCCGTGCCATCGCCACCAAAAAGAACATCGCCAAAGAGGGTTCCCGGAGCATAGTTTTTACTAGCAAGATCATTGTATAAAGCACTATCAGTACCAATTATAGCAGAAACGATCATAAGCTCTATGAGCGTAAGGTTAGAACCTCCATTAATACGATCATCTCCTTCACTTCCAAAAATGATATCGGAGCCTCCAAGGCCAAAAATGATATCATTTCCTGGGAGTGCATGAATTTGGTCAGCACCTTCGGTGCCAATAATAATGGGGTTAGAAATACCATCATCATCTCCAAGGGTTCCTAAAATGAGATTAATAGACCCATCATCCACGCCATTAATGGTGATGTCAAAATTCTGTCCAGAGAGCACACCGCCATCGGGATCTGTGACATCGACTGTGATCGTAGAGACTAACGTCTCACCATTGCTTAAAATATCAACTGCAGCAGGATTATCCACGGTGACCTCAAGGGACAGACCGTCTAAGGACTTTGCAATAGTCAATCCAGCGGCACTTGCATTCACGATATCAAAGCCCGTTGTGTTATCGATATCAGTCACACTTGAGAGAATGTCAGCGATAAGAATGCTGTGCACAAGAGCTGCCCCATTTGCATCTACCACGTCATCTTCGCTGGCCACTTGATCAAGAAGAACAGCGGCTGTTGGCGCATCATTTGTGCCTGTGATGGTGATGGTAACCGTAGAATTATCCGTGCCACCATTATTATCACTCATGTCATAGAGGACGGTTACATCAGTTATTTCACCACTAGCGAGGTAATCAAAATCCGTTCCTGGATCAAAGACAAGTTCGTTGTTAACAATGTTGACCGTTGCGGTTGATGCAGCAATCTCAGCCGTAAGGACTCCAATTAAATTTGCTAGATTCTGTAATTCAACTAGAGTTAAACCACCAGCTGAAACATCGGCAGTTGCTTGATCAAGATCTGCTTGAAGGGGATGAATATAAGTCACTGCATCAAGGGTATGGGTATCCGACAAATCCACATCCGTATCATTGGCAAGTACATCAACGGTGAGTACGTCATTTTCAAGACTAGCGGCCACATCGGCGACGGCAACAGGGCCATCATTTGTACCGGTGATGGTAATGGTAAAGGAATCAAGGTCTTCTGCGCCTTGATCATCTATAACTTTATAGTCGATGGTGAGGACATCACTGTCTCCAACGGCCAGGTGTTGATAGGCTAGGTTGCTGGCATCAAAGGACCAGTTCGCCCCAACAAGGCTAAATCCAGCGGGAGCAGGGTTAATCAAAGCAAAGGTCAAAACCGCGCCATCATCCACATCATTAGCTATGAGCGTACCTGTGAGAGCGGCATCTTCTGCAACGCTCTCATCAACAGCCGCCACAGCAACAGGGCCATCATTTGTACCGGTGATGGTGATGGTAAAGGAATCAAGGTCTTCTGCGCCTTGATCATCTATAACCTTATAGTCGATGGTGAGGACATCACTGTCTCCAACGGCCAGGTGTTGATAGGCTA
>CAXBEY010000023.1:0-20962 GCA_963974885.1 uncultured Alphaproteobacteria bacterium | reverse complement strand
CTCAACATACACAAATCAAAATATTAAAAAAAGATGGGGTTTATGAGGCGCTTACACTTATAGACGTTTTGAGTTGCTCTCCATTGAGTTTATCAAAGGGGATAAATGTATTTTTTTCCAGCTCAAATAATACATTTCCTTGAGATGATAAAATAAAAGCATTGTTATATTGAGCCTTCTCTTTATGGTATCTGAATAACCCTCTTAACTCTTCTATAATTTTCCCCTGTTCAGGGGGGTTAGAAATGCCTAGCTTTTCAATATTATTTTTCAATTCTGGAAGTTCTAAAATATCTTGAATCGTTTGTTGATTCTTTTCAAGAAAGCCCTTTACATGTTTTTGACGTTCAGAAAATAACTGCCTCAGTTCTGAATTTGCCTCTGCTTCAAAATTATACTCAGTCATAGCTTTCAGAAAAAAAGCCAAGAAAATAAAAAACAATAAACTTAAAGAAAACCACTACCGACAACGGTAAACAAGAATATTGAGGGGGCTTTTTTTGTCTACTTTGACCATTTCTCACCCCAGCCTGCATAAAGTTTTTGCACCAATCCATCCCACTGTTTTCTTGATTTAATGGGTAAATAGGGTTCTGGCTTCACCTGACGGCGAGAATCCCAAATAATGGCAAATTGACCGTCAAAACGTATCTTTCCAACACGTGTAAATTTCCAAGTATGATGATTATTGGAATCAATATAAACAACACCCTCCGGTGCTAAAAAGTTCTGTTCTATGAATTTGAGAATCTCTTCAGGGTCTACAGATTTTGCTTCTTTGGCTGCTTTTGCCCAAAGATGCACCCCAAAATAAGCAGCTTCCATGGGGTCTGTTATAACAACTTTACCGGGAAAGCGCCGCTGGAACTTAACAATAAAATCTGCATTATTATAGGAATTAATGGACTGAAAGTAACTCCAAACCGCATAATCTCCAATCATACTTTTCAGATCAAGGCTTAAAAGTTCTTGCTCACCAATACTAAAAGACATGGTAGGGATTTGACTGGGCATAATACCTTTTTTACGCAATTCTTGAAAAAAAGCTATGTTTGTATCCCCGTTGATAAGATTTAAAATAACCGTAGGCTTTGCAGCAACGATTTGATCAACAACATCTTTTACATCTTTTTCCCCCAAGGGAATATAGGCCTCTCCTAAAAATTCACCGCCAAGGGATTGAATTTGTTCTTTAATAATTTCACTGGCAATTCTTGGAAAAATATAATCAGAACCAACAATAAAAAATTTCTGACCAAGGTTCTGAAAAGCCCAGAAAATACCTGGAATGATTTGCTGATTGGGAACAGCTCCTGTGTAAATAATATGAGGCGATTGTTCGACACCCTCATATTGTACAGGGTAAAATAAAAGATTCTTATGCTTCTCGAAAATAGGTTTGACACTTCGACGACTTGCCGATGTCCAACACCCAAAAACAACGCTAACGTTATCTTGAGTGATTAACTGTTCAGCCCCTCTCATAAAAGTAGCCGACTGAGACGCCCCATCAAAAATAACAGCCTCCAATGGCCGTCCTAATACCCCCCCTTGTGCATTAATTTCTTCAATAGCCATAAGGGTTGCATTTTTAACAGAGGTTTCACTCAGAGCCATTGTCCCCGTTAACGAGTGCAAAATACCAATTTTAATGGGCCGAACAAAGGAGTTTTGAGAAAATAGGAAAGCAAAAATAGCCACAACTGCAAAAGCAAGACTAAAAAGTAAGCCCTTTTTTTTTGCACTCATTTTGCCTCACTGTCTTTTAAAGAAAATATCATAATTATGATAGCTTATTTTCTTTTTGACTTATAGAGGCATCTCTTTGAAATCATTTTTTACTTTAAAGAACACTCTACATAATAGCTAAGCGCAGCGGTTTTGAATGAGAAGGAAGTGAAGCGAGGTCGTGGAAACGTAAGCGTACCTTCAGTACGTGCGTCCCGCGAAAGTCGAGTCTTTGCTTTTTTATCGCCAAAAGAGCATTATGTAGAGAGGTCTTAAAGCCATTTGTGCTCGTGGGCTTCTTGTTTGATATAATGGAGAAAAGTTTGAATACGTTTTGATTTTTCAAGGCGTTTGGGATAAACGCAATACGCATCTACACTGGGGCCTTTAATCTCTGGCAAAACAGGAACAAGGCGATTTTTACGCAAAAGGATATTTTCCTGTGCCAAGGTGGCAATGCCATGCCCTGCCTCCGCGGCATAATATAAATTATTCACCGTCAAATATGGCTCATGCTGTTTTCCTTCAGGCAGCCCAAGGCCCATGTGCCAATTAATATTTAACATAGGGCGCTCATGATCCCCATGGGAAATGAGTTGGTGATCTTTTAAATCTTCAACGGTTTTTGGCGTACCGTGTTGCAACAAATACTCTGGACTTGCAAATAAAGCAAGATTAAGCGTAAGCAGCTTTTCTCCCACAACTTCTACATCATCGGGAACAAAGGGCAAAAGGGCAATATCAGCCTCACTCCTTGAAAAATCAGGTACCTCATCAAAACTTTTGATACTCAAGCGAATCGCTGGATTCTCCTCAAGAAACGTTTTAATGAGTCTGATGATGATGGTTCCAATCCAGCCCGACGGTGTTGTCATCTTAATAAGGCCTTCAGGCTTTTCATTATCTAAAGAAATAGCCGATTTAATCCCTTCAAGTTCTTTAAAGACCGTGTGGCATGTCTCAAGGAGTTTTTCCCCTTCGGGGGTCAATGTCATCCCCTTGGGGTGACGCACAAAGAGCTTTACCTTAAGCCAATATTCAAGGTCCGAAATATGGCGACTAATGGCAGACGGGCTTAAATTCAAGCCACAATTCGTAAAACTTTTCGCCATTCCAGCATGGTGAAAAATCCGCAATTTATCTAAATTCAAAGTCCTTACTCCACATTATTATTTTATTATATACAATATATATAAACAAACCTTTAAGGAAAGGCAAAAAAGCAGAAAATAGCCATAAAACAAAAAGCAAAAAAATTTGTTATCAAATAATTAACTTTTTTATATAAATAATAAAAATATAGGTATTATTAAAATAACTTTATTTTACATATAGGAGGTTAATATGTTGATGAAAATTATTTTTATAGGTTTTACTTTATTGATAAGCAATGTTCACGCCAATAGCTTTACCGTCAAGTTAAAGGTTCAACCTCATTTTTATACTTATTCCGGTGGGGGAGAGATGCCCACTGAAGCCCTCAACCCTAAAGTTAATATGACAGTCACTTATGTTAAAAAAAGAGTTTTCAAAGGCAATAAGCGCCTCACACAAGAATTTAGACTTGATATTCCAAAGCAAGAAGGAGAAACGAAAGTTCATAAAGTCATCCAAAAAAATGTTCTCAGAGTTGAAAAGCTCCAGGTGCGCTTTACCTATGGTCAACATCAACCTGATTATATTAAATGCACGCCAGCTGTCATTCAGGGCCCTCTCAAAAATGTCAAAATCATCTTTACATCACCCCCTATTTTAGGCGTGTCTCCCCCTGTCATTACGTCAGGAACCCCTTGCCGAGTAGAGTTTGAAAAGGCATAATAAAATCTGCTTATAGAAAAAAAAGACCCCCCTTAATGACCTTACTTTCCCCTGACTTCTCTGCCTTTGAACGGCAATTTGCGCCAAGAAAAACATTGACGCACGATAGGGCCCTTATGCCTCTTCATCAGTTCTTGAATGACGGGGGAGCCCCCCATAAACGGCTTCCCCCGACAATTCATGTCGCCGGAACCAATGGCAAGGGATCAACCATTGCCATGTTACGGGCAATTTATAGGGCTCAAGGCTATAAAGTTCATGTTATGACGTCTCCCCATCTTTATGACATAACAGAGAGGCTTGTTCTTTCCAATGAGCAAATCACACAAAAACAGCTCTGGGAGGCCCTAAAGGCCCATAAAAATTTGGCTAAAAAGCATCAATTAAGTTGGTATGAATTTCTCGTTGGCGTGTCCTTTGTTTTGGCCTCAAAAACACCGGCAGACCTAATGCTCCTTGAGGTCGGCTTGGGAGGTGAATTCGATGCCACCAATGTGATTGAAACCCCTATTCTTTCCCTGATTACGCCTATTTCCTTGGACCATTATGATTTTTTGGGCAAAGACTTAAAAGGCATTGCCAAGGCAAAGGCCGGCATTATAAAAACAAACTGCCCCTGTTTATCCGCACAGCAAGTACCTGAAGTTGAAGCTGTCTTGCGAGAAACTGCCCAGCACATCAAAGCCCCTCTGCACTTTGTTTCTTTGTCTAAAAAAATGGTTTATAAACTCAACCTTCCAGGAAAGCACCAAGAAGATAATGCGCAATTGGCCCTTGAGGCGGTCTCTCTTTTACAAACTATTTTACCGGTGGATCATAAGGCCATTGAAGCCGGTTTGCAGGCTATTCATTGGCCTGGGCGCTTGGAGTATTTAGGAAAAATGAAGGGGGCATCCCTTTGGTTTGATGTCGCCCATAATCCGGCCTCTGCTCAAGCTGTGTATGACTTTTTCATTAAACGACCTGGACGTAAATGTCTTATTTTTGCTCTTTTGAAAAGCAAAGATGCCCCTGAAACAGTGAGGCCTCTCGTCAAGGGTTTCGATCATTTGATCTTTTTTTCACCGAAAGATTCCCCCCGTTATCATCCCCCCGAGGATCTCGTAGAAATCGTGGAGAGCCTTGAGGGGAAAGCCCATAACCTTACAACTTTTAGCCTTACAACATTTGGCCTTACAACTTTCGAGAGCGCCCTAGACAAAGCCCTAGAGCTTGAACCCAAGGACCTTCTGATTGCAGGATCTCACTATTTTTCAGGAGAGCTGTCAGGGGTTTTATTAAGGAAAAAGGCGTTCCAAAGGTCTCGTAAAGACGTGCCCTCCTTAAATTGATTTTTCGCACCATAAAAACTGTAAAGGTCCGCGTAACTTAAACAGTAAGCATTTCTTGGATGCTGCTCTATTCCTCTACAAAGACTTGTGGTCCAAACCGTTTGCAGGAGTTGTGAATTTTTATATTCAAAGTCTTCCCAGACAAGCCTTTTTTTCCATTTTAATCCCTCATCATCAAGACCTTTTGCCCTTTCATCTTTAGCAATTTTTTCAAGGTTTTCTCCCCCTCTATGCTGAAAAGTAAGTAAAAATTCCTTCTTTTTGCTTTCCTGAATATCCCTAGCCAACATAGCTAAACAAGGATGGTCTTCCCAATACACTTTGGGGAATAAGGGTTCCCCCTCACTTTCTTCTGCAAGGGCACTAGGCGACTCTGCAAGGAAATCTGTGGCCATAGACTGGGTGGAAAAAACAGTGAGCACGAGGCTCAAAAAACAAAACTGAGGCAATAAAAACATAATAAAAATTCTTTCTCTTGATACTTACTCTTTTTAGACTTAGCATTTTTTTGACAAAAGGGACAAGTCAGATATTTTTCCTTAAAAATAAGGTTTTATCTACACTCCTAGCGATGATCCTTGCTATTAAGGGATTTTTTACCTATACTGCACTATCATTAATCACTGACACCTTTTACAGAAAAGTACCTTAAATGACATCCCTTAGAAACATCGCCATTATCGCCCACGTTGACCATGGAAAAACCACCCTTGTGGATGGGCTCTTCCAACAAAGCGGCATGTACCGCGACAATCAGGCCGTGCAAACCCGTGCCATGGATTCCAATGACCTTGAAAAAGAGCGGGGCATTACAATCCTTGCAAAATGTACATCCATTGTATGGAATGATCAACGCATCAATATTGTTGATACACCTGGGCACGCAGACTTTGGTGGCGAAGTAGAGCGCATTTTAACCATGGTTGATACGGTTTTACTCCTGGTCGATGCCGCAGAAGGCCCCATGCCTCAGACAAAATTTGTCTTGAGCAAAGCCTTGAATTTGGGTCTCAAGCCTATTGTTGTGATCAACAAAGCCGATAAGCCCGATGCCCGTGCAGATTGGGTCCTCAACGAGGTTTTTGATCTCTTTGTCAGCCTTGAAGCCAGTGATGAGCAACTTGATTTTCCAGTAATTTATGCTTCTGCTAAGGAAGGTTGGGCCGTCAATGAACTCTCAGAACCCCATGAAACTTTGAAACCTCTTTTTCAAGCCATCATTAAACATGCCCCCGAGCCCACTTGCGATAAAGAAGCTCCCTTTTCTATGTTGGTCACGATGTTAGACGTTGATCCTTATTTGGGACGCATGCTCACTGGCCGCATTTTAAGCGGCGTTGCAAAGTTGAATATGCCCGTCCACACCTTAGATCTTAATGGAAATATCATTGAAACCGGTCGCCTGGCCAAACTACAAGCCTTCCGAGGCCTCAAACGCGAACCCGTTGAATCCGTTGAAGCTGGTGACATTGTTGCTATTGCTGGCCTTGAAAATGCCACCGTTGCCAACACCATTTGCGATCCGACTATTACGACCCCCATTCAAGCACAGCCCATTGACCCCCCCACTTTGTCCATGACTTTTTCCATTAATGACTCTCCTTTAGCAGGTCGTGATGGTAAAAAAGTAACCAGCCGTATGATTCGCGAACGCCTCATGAAAGAAGCGGAAAGCAACGTCTCTATCGAAGTAACCGAAACCGCTGATAATGACTCCTTTGATGTTGCTGGCCGTGGTGAATTACAACTTGGTGTTCTTATCGAAAATATGCGCCGTGAAGGCTTTGAACTTTCTGTGAGCCGTCCTCGCGTTGTGTACCGTACCGATGACAACGGCAAGCGCCTTGAGCCTATTGAAGAAGTCGTTATTGATGTGGATGAAGAATTCTCAGGGGCCGTCATGGAAGGTTTGGGATTGCGCCGTGGTGAAATGACAGACATGACACCAGCCATTGGTGGTAAAACCCGCATTAAATTCCTAGCGCCTTCACGGGGTCTGATCGGTTACCAAGGTGAATTTATGACTGAAACCCGCGGCACCGGTGTGATGACCCGCCTTTTCCATTCCTATGCTCCCTTTAAGGGACCTATTGAAAAACACCGCAGTGGTGTCTTGATTTCAACGGGACAAGGGCAAGCCGTCGCCTATGCTCTTTTCAACCTTGAAGACCGCGGTTTCTTTTTTGTTGAAACCGGTGAAGATGTTTATGAAGGCATGATCATTGGCGAACACAACAAAAGCAACGACTTGGTTGTAAACCCTCTCAAAGGCAAGCAACTCAGCAATGTGCGCTCTTCCGGTAAAGATGATGCCATTCGCTTAACAACACCCCGCAAACTTACCCTCGAGCAAGCGTTGACCTATATCGAAGATGATGAGCTCGTCGAAGTGACCCCTCACTCCCTTCGCTTGCGCAAACGTCACCTTGACCCCAATATGCGCAAAAGGGCCAGCCGTAAAGAGGAAGCATAATTGACAAAAAAGAGGCGACATGATTGATATTGCAGGCTACTTTCTTGCAACTCTTATGGGGTTAACCTTGGGATTGATGGGCGGTGGCGGATCAATTTTAACGGTCCCCATCTTTGTCTATGTCTTAAATATTAACCCTGTTAAGGCAACAAGCTATTCTCTTTTTGTGGTAGGCGCAGCGGCCCTCTTTGGTGCCATCCGCTATCACCTTAAAGGCCTTTTAGATTATAAAGCAGCCGCTTTATTTGGTTTCCCTTCCTTGTTCTCCGTTTATTTAACCAGACGTTATCTTATACCAGCGATCCCCGCTGATGTCTTTTCCATCAACGGCTTTTTGATTTCCAAAGCGATCTTGATCATGTTTCTTTTTGCGACTTTAATGGTGGCCGCAGCTACCTTTATGATTGGTTCCAATGGAAAAATAGCGCCCCCCAGAAACCCTCACCTTACTCTTCAAGCGGCCCTTTTGATCGCCCTAGAAGGGAGCCTTGTTGGGGTTGTGACAGGAAGTGTCGGCGCAGGCGGTGGATTCCTTATTGTTCCCAGCCTTGTTCTCCTTGTCGGCCTGCCCATGAAAGAAGCCGTTGCCACATCCCTTTTGGTCATTGCCATACAATCCCTTGCTGGTGTTGTGGGGGATCTCCAAGCTCATGTTGCTTTTGACTGGATTTTCTTAGGTTACTTCTTAGGCTTCACCTTAGGAGGTATGCTTTTAGGCACTTACCTTGCGCCCTATGTTTCCGATGTGAAACTGAAACACACCTTTGGTTGGTTTGTGATGATCTTAGGTGTTGCCATGCTCGGTGGGCAAATCAGAGCTCTTTAAGAATTTTATAAAAAACACCTTACAAATTTTCCGTATCAGTTTTTTAATATCCTTTAGGATATACCACAGGCCTTACAAATAACATTATAAGCTTTCAAAGAGCCCGCCAAAGCATAAGTGTCTTTCGTTTTTGTCCCCCTAGATGACTTACCCTCAACAACCATCTCGGAGCCTTTCTTCGTAATTTGATCGGCCATCATGTCATCGGTTTTAGCATCAGCACACCAAGCAACCTCCCCTTCCGTAAAGAGATTTGCTACTTTATTACCTTTGCGAGATTTAACGGTTACCTTCACCTCGCCCCCTTTTCCATAGGGGTAGCCCGCATGGAGGCTCAAAACATTCTTGCTCTTAATTTTGGGGCGATGGGTCACAACAGCGTAAACATCACCGCGCTTTGAATATTTTCCTTCGCTTTTTTTAGCAAGGCTCACCATATAACAAACATCCCCCTTTTTATACGCATGCCAAGAGCCAAATTTTCCAAGGCTCTTGGGTGTCTGAGCCATGGCAAGTGTTGGCGCAACGCATATTGATATCAAAAAATAAAGGGAAAAGCGGGAAAAAGTCATAGGGAAAGAGTCTCCAAAATAATGAGTTTGCTTAAATTCATTTATAGCACGGAAGAGGGATCTCGTAATCTCCTTTTTATTTGCCAATCAATATTAACCGAATATTAATAAAATTGTATGTATAGTTAAATTGTCACATACTTTTTTTTATTTTTAAATAGTAAGGGAGATTTAAAATGTTTCATAATATTATAGCAATATCAGCAATGAGTCTATTTTTACTGACAACGACGCCAGTAAAGGCAGAACCTCCAACCATTGACGAGCTCAAAGATCCATGGAACAAGAGCTATGGCCTGCATTTAGATAGAGTCGATATACGGCAAAAAGCCTTGCGAAAACAAGGCGTTGCAAATGATATCTCTACAAAAATCATGTTATTTAGAGGCAATAAAACACTTGTGAAAGAACTGATCGGTAAGAAGATTATCCTTGAGGAAAAGATCCGTAAAAAAGAAGGCAGAACAAGCCCTAGGAAAAGCACCCGTGAAAAACTTAAGGCCGAGATAAAGACCTTGGAGCTAGAATTAGAGAGCCTTGAATCGAGAATTGGGGGATATAACAAAGTTCAAAAGAATCTTGGCGATAGCATCATGGGTCAATTAGGCCTTAACCCAACGCAACTGGCGCATATTCCTGCAAAATAAGTCAAAAGGGGGAAATGGTTTTGAAGAACCGACCTCCCCTTTCAAAATTATGGCAAACGGGTCAAACTATGTTAAACTGGTCTTAAAATAAAAAATAAGACATAGCCCCTCTATGATAGCCCTTCAACCGATCTTTTTTACCATTGGTTTTTTCTTAACGGCCCTTGCTGGAATGATGATCATTCCAACGGTGACCGATTGGGCACAAGGGGATTATAACTGGCAAGCTTTTGCTCTTTCTTCTCTTATTACGGGCTTTATTGGCCTTCTGATGACCTTTGCCAGCCGTCCCTCTGGCCCCACCAGTTTAACCATTCGGGAAACCTTTATCTTAACAGCGGTGACATGGCTTGTTGTCTCTTTATTTGCAGCCCTTCCCTTTCTCCTCACAAATACAACAGGGTCCCATACGGACTCTTTTTTTGAAACAATTTCAGGGCTAACAACAACGGGAGCAACGGTTATCAGAGGCCTTGATTTCACCTCCCAAGGGATTTTATTATGGCGCGCCCTGCTGCAGTGGTTTGGCGGTATTGGGATTATCGTCATGGCCTTTACGGTGATGCCCCTTTTAAAAATTGGCGGCATGCAGCTCTTTCGAAGTGAGTTCTCTGACCGCTCAGAAAAAGTGATGCCCAGGGTCTCCCAAATCGCCTCAGCTATTGTTCTCACCTATGTTTTTTTAACAATGCTGTGCATTGGTCTTTTATACGCAGCTGGCATGACCTTTTTAGAGGCCGTTTGTCACGGTTTTACCACCCTTGCAACGGGAGGATTTTCAACATCTGATGCTTCTATTGCCTATTTCAACAGCCCCCTTATTGAATGGATCCTCATTGTTTTTATGTTTATCTCGGCCACCACTCTCATTTTGTTTGTAAAAATGCTCCAAGGGCGCTCCCGGGCCGTTTGGGACGATAGCCAAGCCCGCCTTTTTATCAAAGTGATCATTGGTTGTGTCATTATTATGGTGTTATGGCGTACGTTCAACAATATTCCCTTCAGCCAAGCTCTTCGAGAATCGTCTTTTAATATCATTTCTATTATTACCACAACGGGCTACACAACGGCAGATTACACATTCTGGGGAACATTCCCCCTCATGTTCTTCTTTATCCTCATGATGGTTGGCGGATGTACAGGCTCAACATCAGGGAGTATTAAAATACTTCGTTATCAAATTATGTTTGCCGTCGCAAAATCCCATATTTATCAAATAAGACGCCCCCACGGTATTTTTCCCCCAACCTATGATGGCAAACCTATTCCCGATAGCATTTCTATTTCAGTCTTTACTTTCTTTGCCCTCTATATTGTGAGTTTTGGCTTATTAGTCATGGGCCTTGGGTTGTATGATCTTGATGTCTCAACGGCTCTTTCTGCTGCCGCTAGCGCTTTAAATAATATTGGTCCCGGCTTTGGCCCCCTTATTGGCCCCAGTGGCACTTTTGCAACTTTACCCGATGGGGCAAAATGGATGCTCATGGCCGGAATGCTCTTGGGGCGCCTAGAATACATCACCTTTTTAATTCTCTTCGTGCCCAGTTTTTGGCGAGATTAAGATAAAGCTTATTCCAACACCCCTTGCAAAATCTCCTTTAAAATACTAAGACTTGAGGATGATAAAGGAAACAAAACCACTCACCCCCTCGAAAAAAACCATGGCCAAAGACCTTGTGCTTTTAAGCCTGATCATTAGCTTATTCTTTGGGCTCTTTTTAGGCACGCGCCCCCTTTCCGTTCCCGATGAAGGCCGTTACACAGAAATCCCCCGTGAAATGGTTGAAAGGGGTGATTTCGTAACCCCTCGTTTAAATGGTGTGAAATACTTTGAAAAGCCGCCTTTAATGTATTGGCTTGCCAGCACCTCTATCAAAAACTTTGGCATCAATGAATGGGCGTTGCGATTTTGGCCCGCTTTCTTTGCCTTATTTGGTTGTCTTGCTACTTACCTTTTTGGGCGTCGTTTTTATGATCGGAAAACGGGTATTGCAGGGTCATTAATTCTGGCCAGCAGCTTGCTTTATTACGCCCACAGCCGAATTTTAATCTTAGACATGCCCGTTTCAGCGCTCTTAACAGGCTCTTTATTTAGTTTTTTTGCAGCGGTCTTTGAAAAAAATAAAAATCGAAAGAGACTGCTTCTCGGGGGATTTTTTACCTTTGCCGCTGGGGCCCTTATGACCAAAGGCCTTTTAGGCATTGCTCTGCCTGGTTGTATTGTTCTCTTGTGGTCTCTTTTTTATAAGCGCTGGGATGCCTTAAAACTTGCCTTTAATCCCATGGGCATCATGCTCTTTTTGGCCCTCGCGCTGCCTTGGCACATTTTGGCCTCCCTTCGTAACCCCGAGTTCTTTGATTTTTATATCGTTCACGAGCAAATTTTACGCTTCCTCACAACGGTTCATAAACGCTCCCAGCCCTTTTGGTTTTTTATTCCCATTATTCTTTTAGGCCTTTTTCCGTGGGTTACTTTCTTGCATAAAAGCGTCATTGAAACCTATCGCACCATAAAAACCAAAGGAAAAACCCACTTAACAGACGCTTTTCTTGTCATTTGGATTGCCTTTATTTTCATCTTCTTTTCAGCCTCTAGCTCGAAACTGATTCCTTATATTGTGCCTATTTTCCCAGCCTGTGCGGTACTCCTTGGACGGACAGTTTCAAAGGCTTGGTCAACAAATGACTTCACCCCTCACAAAATGAGCATCAGGCTTTTCCAAGGCCTTGCTGCCCTCCTTATTATCGCAGCCCCCATTGCCCTTTATGTAAAAAAACAACTCAGCAATACCCTTGTCACCCCCTATGTGTCCCTCGCTGTTGGGGCCCTCTTTGTAGGTCTTATTGCCACCTTTATTTATCAACGAAAAAATAATATGAGAGCCCTTCTTTTAACCATTGGGCTCTCCTCGGCCTTGATGTATATCCCCTTCAATAAAGCGTGGGTGCACCTTGAAGGGCGCTCTATTTACCCCTTGGCACAAGAACTCAACCGCCGTCTTGAAAAAGATGATCTCGTGATTTCTTGGCATCGCTATTACCAAGACCTTCCCCCTTATATTGAACGTATTACCTATGTGGTGGATTACCTCACAGAAATGAGTTTTGGCGCTAGCATTGAAGATGTGAGTGCTTGGATGCTATCAAGGCAAGGATTCGAGGAGATCATCAAATCCGGCAAACCTTTTTATATTGTGACACGAGCCAGCTTTGTCAAAGACATGCAACGCCAGCATCCCCCCCTAAAAAATTTGCAAATGATCGCCCGATCTGGTAAGGATATTCTACTAACAAATAAGTGAGCTTTTCACAATGAGCGCTGGCCTAACCTATCTGCCGTTAATTTTATTTGCTGTTCTTTTGAACACGGCGGCTCAAATTGTTTTAAAGATGGGTATGAAATCAATTGGCCACTTTGATTTTGCCTCACACAATATTGTCCCCATTTTCTTTAAGATGGCTCAAAATCCTTATATTTTAGGGGGCATTTTTCTCTATGTTTTTTCATTGGTTGCTTGGCTTTTAACCCTCTCACGGGTTGAGGTGAGTTTTGCTTACCCTCTGACATCCCTTGGATACGTTTTCACCGCCCTTGTTGGCTATTATGTTTTGCAGGAAAATATGGGCCTAATGCGCATTGCCGGCATTCTTGTTATTATGATTGGAGTTTATCTTGTCACACGTAGTACCTAGTCGCATCGCCCCTAAAAAGACATCTTTTTTTAAAGAAGACGACTTTCTTCCTTTTACCGTGCCTTGCCTTGATGAAGAGGCGATCAACAGTGCCCTTGAGTGCCTTAGATCTGGCTGGATTGCAACAGGACCACGTGTTCAGCAGTTTGAAAAAGACCTTTGTGACTATTTGAAATGTCCCTACGCTATTGCTGTTAATTCAGCAACATCCGGTCTGCACCTTGCTCTGTTAGCCTGTGGCATTGGGTCTAATGGAGAGGGAACAAAGGCGGATGAGGTTATCACAACACCCCTGACCTTTGTCTCGACGGTTAATAGCATTGTCCACGCAGGGGCAAAACCCATCTTTATAGATGTTGAACCCAACACCTATAATATGGACATCACAAAAATAGAAGCCGCTATTACGCCCCACACGAAAGCCATCATGCCCGTTCATTTTACAGGCATGAGTGTTGATCTTGATCCTCTTTACGAGATGGCTAAAAAACATAATTTACGTGTCATTGAGGATGCGGCTCACGCCATTGGCTCAACCTATAAAGGCCGCCCCATTGGCAGCTTTGGGGACATCCAGGTTTACAGCTTTCACCCTTGCAAAAATATGACCACAGCTGAAGGCGGAGCCCTTTCTGTTCATGACGAAGAAACCGCGAAAAAAATGCGCGTCCTTCGTTCATGGGATCGATAAAGATGCTTGGGATCGTTATAGTAAAGACGGCAATCAAAATCTCGATGTAGTCACGCCTGGTTATAAATACAATATGTCTGACCTTCAAGCAGCCATTGGCATCCCCCAACTTCAAAAATTAGATGCCATGAATGCCCAACGTCAAAAACATGTTGAGCGTTACAAAAAAGCCTTTAACGGCTGGAGTGAAATCACCCTTCCTCAAGACGCTCCCTATGACAATTTCAATGCCTTTCATATTTATGCCATTCTTATCAATCCTGAACGCGCCGGAATGAGCCGCGATGATTTAATGGCTGAGCTTAAGCAGTATAATATAGGAACAGGATTGCATTACCCAGCGGTTCATCTGTTTGAATATTACAAAAAAACCTATGGCTTTAAACGGGGGGATTTCCCTCGGGCAGAGACTATTTCTGACCGCATCCTTAGCTTACCTCTGTTTCCCCAGATGACAGAAGCGCAACAGGATCGTGTGATTTCTGCCTTGAGCCTCATTTTTAATAAAACGCCACATTCACATAAGAGCTAACTCTATGACCCAAGAGAAACAATCCCTTTATCTATCCGTCGTGATTCCTGTTTATAACGAGGAAGAATGCCTTGAAACACTGTACAAGCGCTTAACCGCTGTGTTGGATAAAATTGATAAACCCTCTGAAATCGTCTTCACCAATGATGGGAGTTCGGACAAAAGCTCGGAAATTCTTGCGGAATTTCATAGGCGTCGCCCCCATCAAATTCGCATCATCGAATTCAATGGCAACTTTGGCCAACACATGGCCATCATGGCTGCCTTTGAGCGCACCCGCGGCGAGGTAGTCATTAATCTTGATGCTGATCTGCAAAACCCACCGGAAGAAATTCCCCGTTTTCTTGAAAAATTTGAGCAAGGATACGATTATGTGGGGTCTATTCGGGACAATCGCAAGGACTCCTATATCCTACGCAGCCTTCCGTCAAAGTTCATGAACAAGCTACGTGGAAAAGTAACAGATATCCATATCACTGACCAAGGATGTATGATGCGCTCCTATAGCCGTCGTATCGTTGATCTTATCACCCAATGTGATGAAAGCTCGACTTTTATCACGGCCTTAGGCTATCAATTTGCCATCAACCCAACGGAGATTATCATTGGTCATGATGCCCGTGAGGAAGGGGAATCAAAGTACGATGCTTACCGTTTAATTCGGGTGACCTTTGACCTGTTTACTGGCTTTTCCATGGCCCCCCTCCAAGTTTTCACAGTTTTTGGTTTCATTGTTTCAGCGCTCAGCGGACTCCTTGTCGTATATATGTTTGGCCGTCGTTTGATCATCGGTCCCGAAGCCGAAGGGCTCTTTACCCTTTTTGCCATTTTATTCTTTTTAGTAAGTGTTGCCATTACAGGTATTGGTATTGTTGGGGAATATGTCGGCCGTATTTACGAAGTCGTGCGCAAGCGCCCTCGCTTCTTGATCAAAGAGGTTCTTGATACGAAGCCTTTGATTAAATCAGGGATTAAATCAGGGATTAAATCAGGGATTAAATCAGGGATTAAATCAGATAAAACTCCTAAAAAAATTCAACGGAAAGCAAAGTAATATGAAAGTTCTCATCCTTGGCGTCAACGGCTTTATTGGCAGTACCTTAACAGACAAGATCATGGAGACCACAGATTGGGAAGTCTATGGCATGGATATGGACACCGACAAGCTGGAAAAGTCCATGGACCATGAGCGTTTTCATTTTGTGGAAGGCGACATTACCATTAACAAAGAATGGATTGAATACCATGTTAAAAAGTGTGATGTGGTTTTGCCCCTTGTTGCCATCGCAACCCCTTCCGTTTACGTTTCTGATCCCTTGCGGGTTTTTGAGCTTGATTTTGAAGCCAATCTCGAAATTATTCGCCAATGCGTTAAATATAAAAAGCGGGTGGTTTTCCCCTCCACATCAGAAGTTTACGGCATGAGCCAAGATGACAACTTTAATGAAGAGACCTCACAGCTCGTTCTTGGCCCCATCAACAAACAGCGTTGGATTTATTCCTGCGCCAAACAAATGATGGACCGCGTCATCTATGCCTATGGTGTCAAAGAAGACCTCGACTATACATTATTCCGTCCCTTTAACTGGATTGGCCCCCGTCTTGATCGTGTCGATAGCCAAAAAGAAGGAAGCTCAAGGGCTCTGACCCTCTTTATTTCTAATATCCTTCACCATGGTGAAATCAAGCTGGTCAATGGAGGCGACCAACGCCGCAGCTTTACCTATATCGATGATGGTATTGAGGCCCTCATGAAAATCCTCGAAAACAAGAATGGCTGTGCGACACGGCGCATATTTAATATCGGAAATCCAAAAAATGACTATTCTGTGAAAGATTTTGTGACCCTCTTGCTCGACAAATTCAAGGGCTACCCTAACTATAAAGCCGTTGCAGAGGCCACAAAAGTAACTGTCATTGACGGAGAAGCCCATTATGGTAAGCACTATGAAGATGCGGGGTTTCGTGTTCCCTCTATTCAAAATGCAAAAGACCACCTCGGTTGGGAGCCGTCCACATCCATGGATGAAGCGTTAACCAAAACCCTCGATTACTATCTTATAGAAAAAGAAGAAGAAGCCACCATTAAAGCTGCTTAGGGAGAACACAGATGACATTAGCTTTTAAAAAACAAGAAAAAAAGGGCGATATGAAAACCGAGCTCTTTGAAACAAGACGCGCCATGTCAGAAGAATTGGATCGTGTATTGTATGAGCCCTTTCCTGTCCTTGATAAAGGCTTTGTAAGGGTCATTGATTATATGGGGAATGATGCCGCTGTGACACAGTCGGCCAGAGTCTCCTATGGTAAGGGCACAAAAATGCTAAGCCAAGACAAGGGGCTCATTAACTATTTAATGCGTCACCGCCACACGACACCCTTTGAAATGTGTGAAATTAAATTTCATGTAAAGCTCCCTATTTTCATAGCCCGTCAATGGATTCGCCACCGCACGGCCAATGTGAATGAGTACTCGGCGCGCTACTCTATCTTGAGCAAAGAATTTTATATTCCGGAGCCCGAAAAACTGGCCGTGCAATCCACTCTTAATAAACAAGGCCGAGGCGAGACTCTTAATGCAAAAGATTCCGCCCGTGTTTTGGAAATTCTACGGGGGGATTCTGAGAGGTGTTATGAGCACTATCAAGAAATGCTCAATGAGGATTCCGATGAGGTCATCCTTGATCCCACCCGTTCTGGCTTGACCCGTGAACTGGCGCGCATGAACCTCACTATGAATTATTATACAGAGTGGTATTGGAAAGTTGACCTTCATAATCTATTTCACTTTTTGAGCTTGCGGGCTGACTCCCATGCACAATACGAAATTCAGGCCTATGCAAATACCATGCTTGAGCTTGTGAAAAAGTGGGTTCCCCTTTCCTATGAGGCTTTTGTCAAATATCGCCAACAGGCCATGCACCTGAGCCAACCCGCTGCAGAAATTGTGAAAAAATTGGTGAAGGGCCAAAAGATTTCTGAAGATGAAAAAGGGATGGGAGCCCGTGAATGGCGCGAATTTCTTGATCAGCTAGATCTAAAAGAAGAAGATGTCTTAGTGGACAAAGCGGCTTAAGGCCTTTTTAAAAGTGCCTCTCGTCAGCAGTATTCCACACAGAATCCTAGTGATGCAAGAACAAGGGGAATTCACAGGCTTTCATAATGCTTTTTGTCGCAGAGCCAAAGAATGTTTCGCGAAGGGCCGTATGGCTAAAACCACCCATAACCAGCATGGAAACCTCGAGCTCATGAGCGTGATCAATGATTTGCTGAGCAGCGGAACCACTTTGGGCTAACCCTTCATATTTGGTTTCAATACCGTGGGCACTAAAAAGATTGTGGGCTCTGGTAGCATTCACCAAGGCAACATCAGGGTTCTTATCAATGGACAAAATATGAATATCTTTTCCCTTGGCAAATCCAAGCATAATAAACATATGCATTGCCCGTGAAGACTGAAGCCCCCCATCAAAAGTAACCAAGACTTTGTTGCCTTCTGGGACCACAGGAGGAATCATCAAAATAGAACGGGCATTATCTCGGGCCAGATGTTTAACGGTCAAGTCCGTATCTTCATCAAGTTCAAAGTGAAAGTCCGTTGTTTTACCAACAACAATAATATCATGTTCATGGGCAAGCTTTTCAATTTCAAGGGCGGGAAATCCCTGAGCTTCATAAGCTTGATGCTTGATACCAGCCTTCTGACAAGCTGATTTAAATTCCCCTATGATAAAGGTTACGTGATCATGGGATTGCTCAATGACGGCATCATCTCGCTGAATTTTAAAAGCTCCGCCCCCTAAAGGCTCGGGCTGGGAAGCTGTAATCCAAGGGGTATCAAGAATACCAAGACCGGTCACAGCAGCCTTGTAAAACTTCGCTAATTCAATAGCGTACTCTTGTGCTTTAATACCAGGCTCTGAATTATCAAGGGCTAAAAGGATACGACGGATCATTAATTTCTCTCTTATTTTTTTATAACTATAATATGATAAGTGGCTTTATTCCTCAAGGCAATGGGATTTTTCATCAAAGGAATAGCAAAGGTCCAAAACATGTTTTTTTGTGTCTTCAAAGGCCTTTAAATCTCGCCCCGTAATGGCAATACGCACCCCCCATGATTTCCCCTCAATCCAGTGGGGATAGCTTCCAATTTCAATTTGAGGGTATGCGTCTTGAATACTGTGCAAGCCTGGTGCTAAACGACTTTCATAAACCTTACAAGAAACAATAACTTTACGGCGCTTCTCCCCTTTGGGAATGAGCGTTAAGGCACTTTCAAACATAGCATGCATAATTGTTGGAACACCGGCCATGACAAAAACATTCTCAACTCGAAAGCCCGGTGCTCCCGTTGAGTCATTCAAGATAAGCTCAACGCCTTCTGGCATCATGGTCATGCGACCTCTGGAATCCGTCAGGTTCTTTTCCCCATACTTAGCTACCAAAATTTGATGGGCTTCTTCATTGCGGACATGTTTGCGACCAAAGGCTTTTGACAAGGTTTCCGCTGTAATATCGTCATGGGTTGGACCAATACCACCGGTGGTAAAAACATATGTAAAACGCTTGCTGTAATCTCGCACTACGCGAATAATTTCATCTTCTAAATCAGGAATCACAATGGTCTCGCACAAATCAACGCCATGATCAAAAAGCTTTTTAGCAATATAGTTCAGATTTAAATCAACGGTTTGCCCAGAAAGTAACTCATTGCCAATGAGAATAATACCCGCCGTTGGGTTCGTTTTTTGTGCCGACATGTGTTATGCTCCTTCTAAGCCATAGTGTACCAGCAATTAAAGTGAATAAAAATGCAATTTCCATCTCCTCTTTTGTCCGGCACCCTCATCAAACGCTACAAACGCTTCCTAGCAGATATCACCCTTGAAACCGGTGAAGAGATCACAGCTCACTGTGCTAATTCCGGCTCTATGATGGGCCTTAAGGATGAAGGGAGCCCCGTTTATGTCACAAAAGTTCCCGATGAAGCCAAGAGAAAATTGCGTTATGATTGGCACATCATCGAGGATATTCATCACAAAAATGAGTGGATCGGCATTAATACCTCTTGGCCCAACCCCCTTGTGGAAGAAGCCCTTTTAAACAAGAAGATTCCTGAACTGTCCGCTTACCCTGATTTCAGACGAGAAGTCAAATACGGCCTCCAAAACTCCCGCATTGATTTTTACTTGAGCGGCGGCAACCTTCCTCCCTGTTACCTTGAAATCAAAAATGTGACCTTGAGAATTGAGGATTCAGCCCAATTCCCAGATTCGGTCACAGCCCGCGGGAAAAAGCACCTCGAAGAACTCATCCACGTGGCTGAACAAGGTTTTAGGGCTGTTGTTTTATATGTCATTCAGCGCCAAGATTGCACCCATTTTGACGTCGCAAGCCACATCGACCCTGATTATGCCTCAATGGCAAAACAAGCAAAAGAAAAAGGGGTTGAATTTTTGGGGTATAGTTGTGATATAACTAAGGAAGGTATTACACTGGATAGGCCCCTCCCCCTTAACTAAACTGACTGAATAGAAGAGACATATGACACTTTTAGAAAGCTCCCCCACCCCGACCTTGTCCGACATCGGAATCCATAAAAGAATTATGAGTAATGGCCAAGATATTCCCATCCATAATGAGCTGGGCTTTAAAGGGATGCGTGCTGCCGGACGTCTTGCATCTCAAACCCTTGATTACCTCACGCCTTTCGTGGTTGAAGGCGTCTCAACGGAAAAGCTTGATCAACTGTGCCACGATTTTATCCTTCAGCACAACGCCATTCCCGCCCCTCTTAATTACAGAGGCTTTCCAAAATCCATTTGCACCTCTGTGAATCACGTTGTGTGCCATGGCATTCCGTCCCCGACCAAGATCCTTAAAAAAGGCGATATCGTTAACATTGATGTCACTGTGATTTTAGACGGTTGGTTTGGGGACACCAGCCGCATGTTTAAAATTGGCACGACAAGCAATCTCGCCTCAAAGCTGATAGATGTCACCTATGATTCTCTCATGAAGGCCATTGACCTTGTCAAACCCGGCGCAACCCTTGGAGACATTGGTTACGCCATTCAAAACTATGCAGAGTCCCAAGGCTTTTCCGTGGTACGAGAATTTTGTGGCCATGGCCTCGGTCGTGTGTTTCATGATGCGCCGGAAGTAGTTCATTTTGGCACGCCTCATACCGGCGTTATTTTGGAAGAAGGCATGTTCTTTACCATTGAACCCATGATCAATGCAGGAAAAGCAGCTACCAAAACCCTGGGAGATGGCTGGACTGCCGTCACGCGAGATAAAACCCTTTCTGCCCAGTTTGAGCATTCTTTGGGCGTTACAGCTACGGGTGTTGAGATCTTTACAACTTAAAAGGTCTCTTTTGGCCTCGTTTTGCCCTTTTTCCTTTTTATGAGTCCTCATCTACACAGGTAGACTCCGGGGCCTAAAAATGAAAAAGAACAAAGTTGGCTCAAAATAAACTCTTTTTAAAACAATAGGGTAAGAAAATGGGATCAAAGTTCTTTGAAACAGAGGCAGGGCAAAAGGTTCTTCTCTTTTTGGCGCCTTTCTTTTTGTCACCCCATGAATTTCAAAATAGCACAAGCAACAATAGTCCCTTTAAAAAGCATCTGCACCTTAGCGCTTTTG
>CAXBEY010000022.1:0-21116 GCA_963974885.1 uncultured Alphaproteobacteria bacterium | reverse complement strand
CAGGACATGAGAGACGCCGCTTGAACTCTCATACACAACTTTCGGGCATAGCTCAGTGAGAGGTGGCCCTTTGTAGATACCCTAAACCAGAGCCATTTCCAGCTTATGTTTGCGTTTTATCCAGTCGGACATTGCACGATCTAAAATTTTATAAAATTCTATCCCATGGTTGTGGTGAATGAGGTGGCAAAGCTCATGGATTACAACATATTCTATACATTCTCTTGGCGTCTTAATCAAATTCACATTAAGGGTTAGTTGGCCTTTTCGCGATAGACTCCCCCATCTTTTTTCCATTTTTTTGAGCTTTAAGAGAGGTTTGTTGAAGTCACCTTTTTTGAATGCTTCCCAGCAATCCCCAAATATTTTTTCTAAATGAATATTGGCGCGTTTTTTGTACCATGAGTCCATAAGCTCTTTGATGTGCTCAGGCTGATCGGATGTGGATTGGATAAAGAAATAGCCGTTTTTCAATAAAACTTTATCATTGTCCGACACTTCTATTTTTAATCGGTATTTGCGCCCAAGGTATAAGTGACTTTCTCCACCTACATATTTGCGCTCAGGTGTCCGTGGGGCAAAGTGATTGAAATAGGCGATCTGCCGCTTAATCCATCGGGCTCTTTTTTTTACCTTCTCCTCGATCGCTTCTAATGTGGCGTTTGAAGGTGCTTTAACCACAACACTTTTATCTGGATGAACCGCAATTTCTAAAGATTTTCGATCCATCATCAAGAGCTTGTAGTCTATTTCTGTTTTGCCGTAACTGATTGTACAGGCGATTTTTTGCATTATGCATGCCTCCGATTTTTGGCAATTTGCATGGTTTTCTCTATAATTTCATCCATCTCTTCCGAGCTTAATGTCATATCAAGTTTATTTCTAACCTCATCGTAAAGGAAATCATCAATATCGTTTCTTGCGGCGTTTTGAGCATCGTAATCAGCCCAAAAATCAACTTTCCAATGCTTTTTAATGATATGTTGGATTGCCAGTGACGTTTCGGCAGAAATGGCTTCTACCTCTTCATTCTCAGCATCATTTTTCATGAAATATGGCTTGATGATCCCATAATAAGCACAGGCTTCACCATTGTCGTTGATGTTTTTAGGGACGTTATCATGGTGATTGGAAACCACTTTGTCACGGATATCGCTCACTCTAGTGAGATAATCGAGGTCACTGATTCTGCGTGCTTTAAAGTCATCAATTGCCTGCTGGATTAGTTTTGAAAATTTCTCGTAAAAGGCAGGATCTCCCCCCATTTTCTCATGAATAACCTTTTTTGTGGCATGTGCAATGGTATCTGCTTTGGCAGCAGTTGACTTGCCAGCATAAATGCCTTGTCCTTGTTTGACCGCATCAAAATCTTGATCATCAAATATATCTACTGGTTCATTCAGCTGAATGACTTCGTTTGCTTGAATATGCGTATCCAGAAGTTTCTTGATCTTTGGCTCATAATCGCGGTAATCGATGGACTCAGCATATCGGAGTTTTACTGACTTTTTAAGATTTTGGAACCGCTTGAGGTCGTTTTTATACATTCGTAATTTGGCATCATCCGTTTCCATGATGAATTTGTCCGTAGAAAGAGCAATACCGAGAGTTGTGCTATATTCGACAAGCCTTTCATAGAAGTCTTCACGCAGCTCATCATCGGCTAAAAGCACCTCAAAGGCTTCTTCATCGTGCCTGTTCTTTACTTCACGGAAAATATCCCACAAATCCGAATATCGTTGTGGAAGCTTCTTCACCTCTTCGTTTACTGAGGTCAGTGTTCCTAGCAAATCTTCTTCGTCAAAGCCTTCAAAAGCCTCATACATGGTGAGTGCCTTATCCAGCTCTCCAAGAACGTTTGAATAATCCACAATATACCCGAAGTCTTTCCCTTCATGCAGGCGGTTCACGCGGGCAATTGCCTGTAACAGCGTGTGCTCACGTAAAGTGCGACAAAGGTAAAGAACTGTATTTCTAGGTGCATCAAAGCCGGTTAGCAGCTTATCGACCACAATCAGGATTTCGGGTTCTTCACCATGTTTAAACTGGTCGACGACTTGTTTGGTGTATTCATCTTCAGAACCAAAGCGCTTCATCATTTTAGTCCAAAACTGACTAACCTCATCCGTTGGGCCTTCATCTACTTCTTCGTGCCCCTCACACATGTCCGGGGGTGAAATAATAACCTCGGACGTTGCAAAGCCAATGTCCTTAAGATACTCATGATATTTCAGTGCCGCCACTTTGCTGGGGGCAACAAGCTGCGCTTTGAATCCTGTTCCTTGCCAGTTGGCGCGGTAATGCTCACTTATATCAAAAGCGCGCATATAGATTACTTGATCTGATTTATTCAGCATTTCAGCGCGTGCGTATTTTCTTTTTAGGTCAGCTTTCTGTTGTCTACTCAAGTCCGATGTGTGGCGCTCAAACCAGAGATCAATAGCCGCCTGATTCTGAACCATTTCTACATGGCGCCCTTCATAAAGCAAAGGCAGCACAGCTTTATCTTTCACGGCCTGTTTGATAGAATAATGGGGCTCAATTAAACCACCGAATTTAGAGAAGTTATTTTTCTCTTTCTTCAGGAGGGGTGTTCCAGTCAATCCCAGATAGCAAGAATTTGGCAGCATCTGGCGCATTCTAGCAGCCAGTGAACCAAAGTTTGTTCGGTGGCTTTCATCCACCAGCACAAACACATCAGGGGATTCATCAACATATCTCTCAGACGCCCATCCTTTATCAAATTTATGAATCAACGTGGTGATAATACCGACTCTTTCTTTTAGATGCTTTACAAGATTGCGGCCAGATGTTGCCCTTTCTTTTGAAAGGCCACATGCTACGAATGTATTGCCGAGCTGGTTATCCAGATCATCCCGGTCATTCACAAGAATGATCCGTGGATTGATGATTTCTGTATCCAAAGCCAGTGCCCTTGCCAGCATGACCATTGTCAGGGATTTACCCGAGCCTTGCGTATGCCAGATAACGCCGCCTGTTCTAACGCCTTCGCGGTCTCGGCGTTTGATACGTTCAATGGTCGAACGAGTAACAAAGAATTGCTGATAACGGGCGATCTTTTTGATACCCGAGTCAAAGAGGACAAAGCGATAAGTCAGCTCCAGCAAACGCTCAGGGCGGCAAAGGCTGTAAAGAGCTTTGTCCTGCTCGGTCAGCATGCGTGCACCTTCCTTTTCCAGACCATCAAAAAAGCCCCGTGCCGGCGTAAACTCTCCGGAGAAAAGAGATTCTTTTTGTTCGGTGTTTAAGGGCGTGTTGACGAGAGAGGCGACCTTATCCTCTTTGTCCTCCAGCTCATTCCAGACACCCCAAAATTTTGCCGGCGTACCGGTCGTTGCATATCGAGCCGCGTTTTTGTTTATGCCCATCACCAATTGCACATAGGTAAACAGCTTTGGAATGTACTCATCACCCTGATTACGAATATTCTGAGAGATGGCTTGATCAACCTCAATATTGGGCGATTTACATTCGATCACGGCCAAGGGGATACCGTTGACGAACAAGACAATATCCGGTCTGACAGTTTCAGAACTGCGACTTCGTTCTACCGCGAATTCGGGCACAACATGGAAAACATTGTTGGAGGGTGTTTTCCAATCGATATAATTCAAGTTAAAGCTCTTTCTATTTCCTTCAACTGTTTGTTCTAGGGCCGTTCCAAGAGTGATCAGGTCATAGATCACCTCATTGGTTTTTTGCAGGCCGTCATAGTTAACATTTTTTAACTTTTGAATAGCTTCCTGAATATTGGCTTTAGAAAAAGGGTGTTCCTTGTCCCTGTAACGGATGTGATTGAATTTTGATAGCTGTTCGCGCAAAACGCTTTCCAGCAACACATTACTGGTCTTTCCACCACGCAACGCCATCGCTTGTTTCGGTGAGAGGTATTCGTAACCCAACGCAATAAGCTCTTGCAACGCTGGGATTTGTGAGAGATATTTTTCATTGAAGTGGAAAGTGTGCATTATGCTGCCCCCTTGTTTTTGATGTGCCATTCACCGGACAACAGTTTTTGCATCAGGCCAGCTTTTTGCGTGCGGTATTGTCCGGCTCGTTTTTTGAGAAGGTCGATTTCGTGGCGGGCCGTGTTGAGAGTATTAGCAATTTTCTGCTGTACAGAAAGTTCTGGAAGGTGAATAGGAATGGCACCTAAATCACTGAAACTAACCGTCTCACGCACACTGCCTTGTGCGCTTTTCTTAATTCTTTGTTTAGCCTCGCTCGATGAAAGCCAGTGCAGAAAGTAATCGCTATCTACTACTGTTTCATTTAGTTTTAAGACCGTGTACATAGGGCTCAAAATGCCATCGCTCCAATCATCTAACCGAGCAATAGAGCCAACGTTAATACGTGATGGGTTGTAGGCATACTGGCCTTGCTGAATAATTTTGTAATTGGTTACATTGGCACTTGCCACGCGGCGTTCAAATTGATCTTCGGGCAATATAAAACCATTACGATTAGTAACGCTCAATACGCGGTCAATTTCATTGCCACGATTTCTCTTAGAAACTTCCTCAATAAAATCGGAAAGCTGCTTTTTCCTATGACCAGATTTATAGATCAGGCTTGTAACCAACCACCCGAACTGACGTTCTTTGGCGGCAATCAATGCCTCGGTTTTTTCGATGGCTGTATCCCATTGCGTAATAAATCTAACAATCTCTTTTTGCTCAGGCATCGAAGGCAATGGAATTATATAAAGATCAATATGCTTATTATTGATCTGAGGAATAGTCGACGTATCTGCAATTTTATAGAGCTTTTCGTGAATTAATAAATTAAACAAATATTCACTATCTAGATACTTACTATCCGGAATAAGCGCCATCATATTCGTGTCCATGCAGATATCATTTTCTGTAATTCGAACTTTATTGTTCATGATTGCCGCACCCCTTTTAGGGAAAATGACAGCCCCCGCAGGAACACTTCGTTTCATGTTATCTGTATAGAAACGGGACGTGCTCTGATATTTGTTGCAGTTGTTCATATCCTCTACCTTAACGTAAGGAATGGGGCCTCTCTCGGTTAACGTGAAGCTAGAAGGACTGTATCCACTTTGTATTCGAATAACTTTGCCCAATTTGGTAGTTTTATTTTTCATCATCATCGCCCTCAACTTTTTTCTGGGCAGTATGTTGTTCAATAGCCTTGGTTTCTTTATCAAAGTCAGATTCAAATAGCCTATCTTGAATAATGCGATATTTCTCAAATTCGCTTATCGCATGGCTCTTAGCAATTTTGCCACTTATAGAACCAGCATTTTGCAGAACATCGCGTTCATCAAATTCAAGGAATTTATCCAGCCGCGTTGCCCAATCTTCCATTGTCATCGGAATTTTGCGACGAGCTCGCTCTTCAGCTAGTTCCAAATAGGCGTTTACAATTCGCCCTAATGAATCCAATTCCTCTTGGGCAAGATAGTTTTTGGCTGTATTCACATCGGTTTTGACGATCTTTCCTTCTGGGCTACCTTCCCAGCTGGTAAGACCCATGTGGATTTTTCTGCTGTCAGCACGTTTTTTAATAAGTTCTGGTGCTGTATGACCGTGAATAGCGTAATGTAGCTTGTTTTGTACCTTTGCAAAAAACTCACGAGTTGTTGGGGCGTCTTTATTATAATCCATACTGGTGGCGTAAATATCAGTGATCTTTTGATAAAAACGGCGTTCACTCAGGCGAATTTCCCGAATTTCAGCGAGTAGACGCTCAAAGTAATCTTCCCCCAGAAAAGAGCCGTTCTCAAGGCGTTTCTTATCCATGACATAGCCTTTGACCGCAAACTCTCGGAGTACTTGCGTTGCCCACTGGCGAAACTGGGTGGCGCGTCTTGAGCTTACACGGTATCCTACTGCAATGATGGCATCCAGGTTATAAAACCTGACGTTCCGCCGGACTTCGCGGCTCCCCTCGATTTGAACTACCAAGAGGTTCTCGGTAGTTGCCTCTTCAAGCAGTTCTCCATCAGAGTATATATTCTTGAGATGCAGACCAATGTTGTCACTTGATGTGTCAAATAACTCCGCCATTAATTTCTGGCTTAGCCAAATGCTTTCATTCTCATAACGCACCTCAATTCCTTCTTCGCCAGCTTGCTGGGTGAAAATCAGGAATTCAGCTGTGCTGTTACGGATAGTTAGGCTTTGTGATTTCTTTTTGCTCATACTATAACCTCTTTTAAAAGCTTAGCCATCTTGCCGCGCACCTCTGCCAACTCACTTTCAAGCGTCTCAATTTCCTGTTGAACAGCCTCGATATCAATCTCAACTTCTTCTTCGAATGTATCCACATAACGCGGGATATTCAGATTAAAATCATTTTCCTTGAGCTCATCGAAACTTGCTAAATGGGCGTATTTTTCAACCTTTTCCCGCTTTTCATAGGCATTCAGGATTTTCTCCATATGCTTATCAAGAAGAGTGTTCTGGTTTTTACCTGGCTGATAATCTTTGCTGGCATCGATAAATAGAATATCTTTTCGCTTTTCATTGGCACCGCCTTTTTCACGGGATCGGTCAAAAATCAGGATAGCGACAGGAATTGAGGTGCTCGGGAATAAATTTCCCGGCAGGCCTATCACAGCATCCAGCAGATTGTCACTGATCAGCTTTTCCCTGATTCGTCCTTCAGCAGCGCCACGGAATAAAACCCCATGGGGAACAACCACCGAAACTCGCCCCTCTTTTTCAACGGCTACTTCAATCATGTGACTGATAAAAGCATAGTCGCCTTTAGATTTTGGCGGGATACCACGCCAAAAGCGGTTGTAAGTATCCGCCTCGGCCTCATCGGCTCCCCACTTATCTAGTGAGAAGGGGGGGGTGGCGACAATATTGTCGAATTTCATCAGACGGTCATTTTCTACCAGCGTCGGTGAGGTAAGTGTATTACACCATTCAATGCGGGCAGAGTCAGTGCCATGTAAGAACATGTTCATACGGCACAAGGCCCATGTACTGCCGTTAACCTCCATCCCGTAAATAGAGTAATTGCGATCACCTACCGCCTTCGCGGCCTCAATCAAAAGACCACCCGATCCGCAAGCTGGATCACAAATACGTGCACCCAATTTTGGTTTGCAAAGCTTGGCGACCAGCTGAGAGACTTTATGCGGTGTGTAGAATTCTCCTGCTTTCTTACCAGCATCTGAGGCAAAGCGTTCAATCAGATAAATGTAAACATTACCAATCACGTCTTCTGAAATTCCACTGGGGCGCATATCAAGTTGTGGTTTGTTAAAGTCTTCGAGAAGCATTTTCAGGCGGCGGTTGCGGTCTTTCGTTTGACCTAAATTTGATTCCGAGTTGAAGTCAATATTCCGAAATACACCTTCTAATTTGCTCTTATTCTTTGTTTCAATTGATTCTAGGGCCATATTAATAAGCTCACCTATGTTTGATTCACTCCGCTGCTCGTAAAGATCATAATAACTTGCGCCTTTTGGCAGAATGAAACGCTCGCGTTCAAGCTTGCGACGGATACGCTCGTCATCGCTGCCATACTGTTTGCTGTACCCTTCGTAGTGGTCCTTCCATACATCTGAGATGTATTTGAGGAAGAGCATCACAAGGATGTAATCCTTGTAGCCTGCTGCGTCCATCACGCCACGAAATGTGTCACAAGCAGCCCATGCAGCATTATTAATATCTTGTTGTTTGATTGATCTGTTCGTCATTTATTTGTTCTTTGCGGGCTATTTTTGTATTGCTGGCATTGTAGAGCATTAATACAACATTTGCCTATGCGCATTTTCTAATAAAATGATAAAATTTGCTGTTTAATAGGGGATGGCAGATTCAACTCTGCAGTGCAATTCCTTCGGTGCTATAATCAGTACTGAACACACAGATGACAGCGAAAGGAATTGCCATGTTACAACACACCCACCTAAGCCTTGATGAAAGGCTCTTATTGTCCGTTTATAAAGAGCAAGGTCTTTTTCAAAATGAGATAGCTCGGCTCATGAAACGTTCCGAGTCAACAAACCCAAGTGGGGCGAGGCTGAAAAGCAGCTTGTGCTTCAAGTTAGGCGTGAGAATCACACCTATGGGAAAGCAAAAATCGCAATCATCCTCAAGCGCGATTAGGACAAGAATATAAGTGAAAGCACCGTTGGGCGCATCCTCAAGCACTTGAAAGAAAAAGGAATTATCCAACGGTCCCTGTCAGCTCTTCGGCAAAAACGAAAACGATCTTTTGCAAAAGGCCACTCACAACGATGGAAATACAAAGATTACAGTAAGATGAAGCTGGGTGAGCAGGTTCAAATAGATCACATAACAGCCACAAAAAATGGTATCTGTTTAAAGCATTTCCAAGCCTGGGACCGCCATTCAAAGTATATTGCAGCGAACGTTTACAGCAATGCTAAAGCCTCGTCAGCAAAGCGTTTTTTGATGGAATCTGTAGAAAAATATAATACCACCAGGCCCCCTGCGAGTTTAGGTGGATTAACTCCCGTAGACTACGTTAATAATCAATCTCTCGAAGATCTATCATGATGTCTCATTTCACCTGAACTTACACAGAAAAAACATAGCTCTTTTCCAACGTGTAAAGACCTGCTAACCTTAAGCAAATTGCAACCGTCTGAATAGGAAAGTAAATCAAAAATGGATAAACAAAAAGCCCTCGAAGCAGCCCTTGGTCAAATTGAACGCGCCTTTGGAAAAGGTTCTATTATGCGTATGGGTGAGCAAGATGCCCTTGATATTGAAGCCATATCAACGGGGTCCCTTGGCCTTGATATTGCCCTTGGCATTGGGGGATTTCCAAAGGGACGTGTTATTGAAGTTTACGGCCCTGAAAGCTCTGGTAAAACAACCCTCGCCCTTCACGTTGTCGCAGAAGCTCAAAAAGTCGGTGGTACCTGTGCCTTTGTCGATGCCGAACATGCCCTTGACCCTGCTTATGCTCGCAACCTTGGTGTGGATGTGGATAACCTTCTGATTGCCCAACCCGATGCCGGTGAGCAAGCCCTTGAAATTACAGACACTCTGGTACGCTCTGGGGGAGTTGACGTTGTCGTTATTGATAGTGTTGCTGCCCTTGTGCCCAAAGCAGAATTGGAAGGCGACATGGGAGATTCTCATATGGGCCTTCAAGCACGCCTCATGAGCCAAGCCTTGCGTAAAATCACAGGGTCTATCTCTAAGTCAAATTGTATGGTTATTTTCATCAACCAAATTCGTCATAAAATTGGTGTTATGTTTGGCAGCCCTGAAACAACAACCGGTGGAAATGCGTTGAAGTTTTATGCCTCCATGCGCCTTGATATCCGCCGAATTGGCGCCATTAAAAATCGTGATGAGGTTGTTGGCAATCAAACCCGTGTCAAAGTTGTTAAGAATAAAGTAGCCCCTCCCTTTAAGATTGTTGAATTTGACATCATGTACGGAAAAGGTATTTCTAAGACCGGTGAACTTCTTGATCTTGGTGTCAAAGCTGAAATCGTTGATAAAGCTGGCTCATGGTACTCTTATGAAGGTGAACGTCTTGGGCAAGGTCGTGAAGGTGCCAAAATATACTTAGCTGAAAATCCAAAAATTGCTCAAACAATTGAAGCGGCTATTCGAGAAAAATCAGGGCTTCTCGCACGGATTTTGGAAGGTACCCCTGAAGCTAATGCTGATGCAGATAGCCCCGATGAAATTGCTGCCTAGTCATATAGTCCATTAAAAAAGGCGCTTTAAAGCGCCTTTTTTCTTGAGATGAATCTTATAAAATCTATCTGTTACTTAGCGCAAAGGCTCGGCTGAGATCTCACCACCGGTTTGCACAGAGGTATCATTATATTGAGTATTAGGTTCTGTCACAACTGTGCCCGGCAACATCGTTGACTCAGCATGTTGAATGTTTTGACGGAAGCTTTGCTCTTGATGGGTTGCCGCTTTCAAGCGACCCAGCGTTTCAGCCATGTCATCGCAATTTCTACGGGCGAGATCAAGAACAGTTTCAAATTCTTTTTTGCGCTCTTTTGGCACATAAGGACTGCGGCTTTCAAGGCGTTCCACTTCTTTCTGGCATGAACTTGCTGTTTGCTCGAGGACCTCAGCAGAAAGAGGCGGTGTTGAGGGAAGAACCACTCGCGGTGAAGATGTTGTATTACATCCAGCCAAAAAAGCAACAGATGCTAGGGAAACAAACGCTATATTTACTATTTTCATAAGAGCTAATCCTTTTAAAATGATCCATCAATTTTCATCGTATGCTAGCAAGAAAAGAGGCAAGAGAAAAGAGTTTATAAACGCGTCTTTATAAAAAATATGACTCTGTTGCAAAAAAAGTTAGACGTTAGAAATGTCCTAATTGAAAGGGCTGATTAAACGCTATAAGGGTTAAATTGCCTGTTAATAAGACGGATTTTCCCCATAACATTTCTCTAAGGATTCCAAGCATTGGCTTGCCCCTTCTTGAATATCCCCCTGACTTCAAAACCTTTGAGTATTGCCTTGATGAGTCGCCTGAGTTTTCCATGATCCACTTTCACGCCCCTTTCTAGCATCATTTTCTCAAGACGGCGTCCTTCAGTCTTGAAAGAGTAAAATTAAAAAAGATCTTTTTTAATTTTAACTATTGATTTAATACAAAACAATTACCATATATTTAATGATAGTAAAATTATAATTTATATTTTAATAATGAAAAAGGAATATTTATAATGGCATTAATTATTAAAAACAAAAATCTCTTAATGACATCTTTCGTGGTGCTGAGCCTTTTGTCATCCCATAATACAGCGCATTCTTCCAACCATTCCGATCATGTGTTGGATAATATAGAGCAGCATAAGAACGGGTGGCATAGTGCTAGAAGCTCAAAGCTCCCTCAAGTCAAAATAGGGATTTCTCGAAAGTCTAAAGAGGCAAAAAAAGACCCTGCTGAAGTATTCTTTGAAAGATGTGAATATAGTAAAGATGAGGCTGTAAGGAAACAAGAGAAGCGCATGGTGCAGGAGGTTTTTAATAAATTTAAAAAAAATGACTTGAAAAAAGCTAGAGCTGTTGCACAATATGCGCCTGACCTTATTACTAAAAACATGGGGGCAACTTATCAAATACGTATCGTTAATGCGTTCTTTAAAGCTTCTGCAGATGACGTGGAAAATATTACAAAAAATGCTAAAAAGCTCATTCTAGACTGGATGGATATCAATGAAAAATGCGGAATTATTATCTATTTATGTGAAATGACCAGGACTGAAGGAGAGGACATCGTTGGGGATATTAAAAAGCTTACTCCTCTTCATGATCAGAATAACAAAGAGATTATTTTCCGTTTGATTAATGAAAAGGAACGCGCGAATGTTTTCCAAATTTTATTAATGCTGCCAAGTGGTCCTATGGAAACAAAGGCTGACAAGCTCTTGGGCACATCAAAGGCTAACCGTGTTTTTGGCATGACAGTAGAGAATGAAAGAAAGAGTTTTGTAACTTATGCTCTCACATTTATCACTGCAGAGGGACTGCAGGCCAATGAGCGTATTAGCCTGCTTGAGCTCCTTTCTCGAGCACCTGAGAAGAAAAGGCAAGAAATTTCAACAAGTTTGTCTGAGGATGTTCAGGGCTATCTAAAAGAAATAATTGACTTAAGCCCCCGCAGTAGAAGGGGAGAATTTGCTACATTCATGAAGAGGGCAGAGACGTCTCTCGAAGAATTAAATGAAAAAGAAGAGAACAACTGTAAAAATATAGTAAAGACTCCAAATAAGTTTTCTAAAAAATTAAATATTAGTTCAAATACAATAAGATATATATTTAAAAAAAATAAAAAACAATAATAAAAGGGGGCGGGCGTGCGAAGGAAGGGTTCATATAGATATACAAAAAATATGGGCTCCCCCAGTTTTCCTCTTTAGCTAGCTTATTAAAAGATAGCCCTTAAACCTGCGCCCCATTTAAAGTCAGAGTCATACCCGACTGTGAAGACTACATTTTTTGTCACCTCATAGGATAAACCAAAACGATGCTCTTTATTTGTGTTCCACATCCAATCAAACTTCACACGAGAGGAAAGTTGTAGATTTGACCCAAGACCAAACCGCACTTTTCCCCTTGAGTCAAGTCGCAGATCTGATTCGATCAAGAGGGGAAGCATGTAGTGAAAGCCAATGATCGCTGTGCCTTCTTGTTTTTCATCGGATCCCGCACGCTCAATATTCGCCCCTATATAAACATCCAAAAAGCGGGTAAAACTTCTTTCATATATGAGGTCGACATCATATTCTTTCTTATAGTTATAATCGAACTCCGCAACAAAAGCATTTCGAGTATTAGATGTCCTCAGCTTACCCATGGTCATTTGGGATAAAACACCCAGATCTGCCCTGAAATACCACGGATCATGGGCCAGCATCTCTCTTGTTTTATCTGTGACTTGAGTTGTGCCTTCATAGGAGACAAAACGAGCCATTCCACTGTCCAGATGATATAAATTATGGCAATGAAAAAACCAATCTTTTTCTTCATTTGCCTCAAACTCAATCTCAACAGTCTCCATGGGCGCCACATTAACCGTGTGCTTTAACGGGCTTCTTTCTCCTTGTCCATTGAGAACTCTGAAAAAATGACCATGCAAATGCATGGGGTGACTCATCATGGTCTTATTCATTAAGACAAACTTTACGTTTTCCCCTTTTCGAATCAATATTGTATCTTCTTCTTTTAAGGTTTTGTTGTTAAGGGACCATACATAACGCTCCATGTTTCCTGTCAAATCGAGGGTCACGACACGTGCGGGGGCCCCTTTGGGAAGGGATGTATTGGACAGGGATTTAATATTTTTGTAGTCTGTTAAATACTCGATGGTCTTTTTTTTAACTGTTGGTAAGCCCACGTTTTTTTGCTTATGTATTTTTGGCAGCCTCATTTCAGGCCGGCTATGATCCATTTTACTGGGGTCCACCTTAGCATCCATAACGTGACCATTATGCTCCATTCCACCACTATCATGCCCACCATGATTGATGAGAAACAGATTGGGTCGTGGACTATCTGGCGCACGGACTTTCTCTCCAGATCCTATAAAAGTGGAGCTATAGCCTGTTCCATCCTGAGCTGTGGCTCGAAGTTCATAAGACTTACCATCAGGGATCTTAATTAAAACGTCATAGGTTTCAGCCATAGAAATACGGAGACGTTTTACTTTAATTGGCTCAATATCAACACCATCGGAAGCAACAACAATCATTGGGTCTCCTGCAAATTCTACATTAAAATAGGTTGAAGCCCCTGCATTGATAAGACGCAGTTTAACGAGTTGGCCTGATTTTCCATCCAGAGTGCTTTCTGTCTTGCCGTTTGATAAAAAAGCATCATAGCCAACATCAGACAAGTCCATGGGCCCCATACGTGTCCATGAACTGTTAAGCCTATTTTTTATGGCCTGAAAACCATTTGCCAAAACATGGTCCCAAGATTGAACCGACCCCTTTTTAAGAGCATACCAATCCCCATCCTTTTTTATATTCGCCAGAACCTGATCAGGATCCTCATCTGTCCAGTCTGAAAAGACAATCACATGATCTTTATCGACAACGTGCCTCTCACCAGCTTTGGGGTGAAAAACAAGGGAACCATAAATACCACGTTGTTCCTGTAAGCCACTATGAGAGTGATACCAGTAGGTCCCAGAATGCCTCACCTTAAACTTATATTTAAAGACACTGTGTGCTTTGATAGGTTGGGTCGTTAAATAAGGAACGCCATCTTGGTCATTGGGTAACAGGATACCATGCCAATGAATCGAGGAGTCTTCGTCCAGTGTATTTTCAACTGTAATCTCTAGGGTATCACCGACCGTTGCCTCGATTGTGGGGGCTGGAATTTGATCGTTTATACCAAGAGCCGAAACGGTTTTTCCCGTAAAATTCACACTTTTTTCATGAATTTTTAGAGTGTAGAACACTGTTTTTGCATCTGCTGGTGGGGCGAAGGCAATCAAACAAAGTGCAATAAGGCCATGAGTATAAATGAATTTTTTAAGGATTGTGGTTATCATTTCCCTAGATAAATTAGATTTAAGAATGAATCTGACTAAAAAAAATAAGGTTGAGATGATGGCCAGAGCGAGCGAAAAATGTGCAAAAGCGGATGCCAATTTGGTGCGTTTTCTATCACAAAAGCCTCCTCAGATAGTTATATTTTTATTTATAGTACTATGGGTCTATGTAAAAGTCTATGTAAAAGTCTATGTAAAAGTCTATGTAACGCCTTTTATGTATTATCTGGTACAGCCCCAAAAAGTTTTAATGAGGTGTCATTAGCTTATTTTTTTGTGAAGATTTCAGAATGAAATTTTGGAAAGCAGAGAAAAGTAAGTGAAGGTTTCGAATATGACTATTATATCGCATAAAGCGAAAGTTTTATCAACAAGTTTCACAAAAAAACCACTTTTGGTGGATTTTGTAAAAAGTTTTGCATCCCCGTTTATTCCTGTTTTCTGGAATGCAAAAGTAAGACACAGTCGACTTGTAACCTCGATTTTGTGTTTTAACCCCCCTCGCTCGGATGATGGGACATCATCTTCCTGTAATGAGAACCCCTCTCCGAGCACCTTTTTTCCAGTTAATTTTTTAAGAATAGTTATTTAGAAGGGGATGGGAGATAGGGCAAACAGGAATTCACACACTTTTTCATTATTCATGGATAAACCAGTATCCCTTTTATAACGGGGCCTTGGGGCATTTATTTGCCGCGGGGGTGGGATTTTTGTCAAGTAATTTATATAAATCATAAATAAGTTATTTGTCTTTTTATCGTTATTTTTATTGACATATATCAAGAGGTTTTGTTTATTAGTTTTGTCTTCAGGGGCAAAAATTCTGGTTTAGGGTCAAAGACTTTTAACGCAGATAAGGGAGGCCCTGATGGATTAAGCCCAGAAAGGTAAAACCACCAGAAGAGTAACAAAAATACCAAAGGGTATTTTTAAAAAATTAAATAGGAAGTAGCGTAAAATGCGTAATATATCGTTGTCAAAATATCTCTCTAAAGTCACCCATCTTTTTACCATTTTTGTTTATCTTTTTACCTTCCTCGGGCCCAGTCTTGCCCTGGCAACTCATGCTCAGAGTTACTCAGAAACTTATACTATTCCAGGAGACGAAGAAGAATTCGTCATTCGTCTGGGAGCAAATAAAACCCCGAGTGCATCAGAAAATAGTTCAGAACAGCAGGCTCAAGAAGAGCAATTTATTAATATTTCTAAGGGTTGGGGCACGCGAAGCCTCTATTTTGGCATTGGTCAGGATGTTCAACATCTTGTTTCCCCTCTCATTTTATCGCAAGGTGAATTACCCTATGAAGAAGTTATAGAACAGGGTTTATCCCTTGGTTTTAGAGGGACACTTGAGGACTTTGGTCAGTTTTTTTGTTGCTGGGATGGGCGATTACTCATTAATGGAGACTATTCAAAGGGTCGTCCATCCTCCCGATTTATTCCTTCTTTAGAAAACGAGTCCTCCCTAACTGATGAGGCCGCTCGGGCCCTTTTAATGCCTTATCTTAAAAAAGAAGTAGAAGTTACCGCGGATGATGAATGGTCCTGTTACTCAACGCCTCTTAGTGGTATCCCTCTCAATGATACGTTTAAAGTTCATTTAGAAAAGCGTATCAAAGTGGCATGGCATGATTTGGCTAATCGCCTTCAAGGTGCTTTTCTTCCTTTGATAACCTCTTTGGGGTTGGATCAAAAAGCTGATTGGGATTTAAAGGATTATATTAATGTTGTTTCCAAAAGTGCCGTTTTTTTAAGAAAATATAAAACCACAGAGGGCGCAGATTTGGAAGAAAGCCTTGCGTTTTTGAAGGGCCATCTGAATCCCTCAAGCCTTGATCGCTATACAACCAAGTGGATTGTTCTTCAAGATGAGATGGCAGAGGAAGTTTTAGCTCTCTGGACACAACTTGCGCAAAATATTGGGGATGAGTTTACAAGCCAAGCAAAGCAATCAGAGCTAGATGATGTGACTTTTTTGTCTTTTCAAACTCTGGCTTCTTTTGTGGATGATTTTCTGAATCATATTGAAGAAACAACCTCTGATCGAACGCCCTATAGCAGAGATATCCCTTCCCTTTTTCTAGACACTTTTGCTCCCGTTACCTTTTCCAATTTTATAGCCAAAGCCGTTAAAGCAAATGCCGAGCGTATTTTTTTTCGGGGAGAAAATGAGATTGAAACGGCGATTCTAACACCAACAACCTTGTCAGATTTAGAAGCTTTTTGTCAGGTTTCTGTTGGCTCATCTGCTGTGATCAAAGACTTAACCCTAACGAAGGGCGCTATGACAAACCTCGGTGATTTTGAAGGGGCGCGCGCCACCATTGGTCAACAGGCTTCCTTTGTTAATGGAGGTAAAGCCCACATTCAAGATCTTAGGGGTCAGGGTTTATTTGTGAACCACGGCTATTTCGAGGGCCTTGTTAGGACCTCTATTCTACGATTCATCAACCAAACCAACACCTTTTTTGCGCCCCAGGCCGAGTCTCATTTTGAGAACGTTTCCGTTGCGGGTGTGACGTCCCAGTTTTTAAACGATGAAGGAGCTCTCCTTGAGGCCAAAAAGATAACCTTTGAAGAGAATAAGCTTTTTCCCTCTGATGCTGTTCAGAATAAAGGCACTTTTGTGGTCCATGAGGGTATCACCCTCAAAGGACGTGATTTCGTCAATGGAGGAGACGCAACTCTTACGGGCGTTGATCTTCATGATGCCAAAGTCATCAATGAAGAACATCAAACCATTTCCGGTGTGCGCTCTTTGAAACTGTCAGGGAACTCAACGGTTAAAAATGCGGGAACCTTTGAAACAAAAGGCGTTGTGGCCTATGACATATTTAAGCTCTTGGCCAATCAAGAACAAGGCCATTGGGAGCACCAGGGCGATGTAGAGTTAGATGAAGAAGAAACCGCCATTACAGGGTCTGTGAGTCTCAACAATGGTTTTTTCATAGGTGATAGTTTTCGAGAAATTGTCAGTAGTGGGACCTTGAAATTACATGATTTTTCCCAGTCAAACGAATTATTCTTCATTAACAACGAAGGTCAAATGGTTATATCTGGCCTACGGAAGGATACACCCCAATTTAGCTTTATGATTGCTAATAAACATGGTGCTTCTTTGCTTCTTACGGAAAATCAAGGACCCCCTCTCGGCAGCTTCTCTATAGACAATAGTGGCGAAGTAGAGCTTTCTTCCTCCAATGGGCTTACCCATTGGATTTACAATGGACTAAGTGGCCGAGTTAGTTTTAAAAAGGGCATCTATCGATTAGCTACCTTCTTAAATCGTGGGAAAGTTGACTTTGAGGCTTCCAATTGGCATGTAGGCCAAGAGTCACTTCGTAATTCAGTTGTCTTTGCAAGTGATGAGTTTGTAGAAGAGGCAAATTTCCTTGATCATGTCAACAGTCGACCAGACACAAATGTCGATCATCAAATCTTTAGTGGGATTGTCTTTCCAAAAAATTTGACCTTTCGCCTTCCTTATTCTCTAGGCCAAATAGAAGTTTCTGGTTATTTGCATTTGCCTCTCCTGCAAAGCGCCCGCCCAAGAACTCTAGAAGACCTGAAAGACGTGACCTGCCATGGGAAAACCCATATCGCTTTGAAAGAGCTCACCTTAACGGAAAATCTTACTTTTGAGAAGCTGCGTTCTCTTCATATTACCTGTTCTGAAGCGATAAAGATTCAGGCTCGTTTGCAAGCTCTTCAGATCTTTATCAACGGACAAAAGGGATTTGATCTTGGTGTTGATAATGATCACTTTGGTGAGGTTGTCGCCACATCAGGCCGCCTTGGTATTACGGTTCAAGATGCCCTCAATGCCAAATATGGCCGCCTTTATAGTATGCAAAAAATGCATCTACGTTCGAAAACCGATCGCGTTGATATCGGCGAGATGATCCTAGTTGACTCCGATGCTGAAAGATGGCTCGGTTATGCCCATGACTCTAAGGGTAATGGTGCGACGACAAAATTTTATAGCCCCAATGGCTCTATGATTTCCTCGCCCTCTACTATTCATATTATGGGAAAGCAGTCAGCTTTGACTGGCGCAAAAATTTATACAGGAAAAGATTTGATTTTCGCCTGTGAGCAAGATGTTGATATCATCACAAGCATTTTGGAAGGTCAAGGAAAGTGTGTTTTCGATACACCAAAAACATCCATCCATAGGAAAGATAAAGAGGTTATTTCTGTGGCATCATGGGAATGTGCTAACGATTGTGGTTTTACTTGGAATACTAACGGCAGTGCTATTATGTCTGACCAAGCTGTGGTGAATTTTAAAGAAGAAATTGCGTTTCAATCTGAAGAAGTTTTTTTAAGTTCCTGTGCCCTTCATGCGGGAACAGATATCAAATACTTAGAGGGGTCTAATAAAGTTGTGGAGGCCTTAACAGAAACATCAGAACCTATTCAGCATGGATGTAAGCGTCATAAACGTAGACGTCATTATTCCTATCCTAGTACAACATCAAAAACCTATCCAACTGTAGAACAATCTGGCCAGGAAATTACCATGGCTTTAGGGGATGGAAGCTTTGTTGGATTAAATCTTAACACTCAACATTTTACCTTTCGGGCTCAAACAGGAAGTTTCAGGAATCCCACAACACATAGAGAAACAGTTGAGCAAGTTGCTATTGAGGTTGATCTGCCAACTTATTTGCGAGAGTTAACCCGTCAAGGTGCCACTATGATGCGCTTAGGCGATGATGGGGGCATTTCCCCTGTTTTCCCCATGGCTGGTACATCTGCAGAGAGCTTGAGTGATCTGCCCATTGTTTGTACACAATCGTGGCAATCTCTTGAAGGTATTGGCGCCTTTAATCCTCTAGAAAACATTCCTCTTGAAATGCTTATGCAACGTGCCATGGGCCGTTTTGCGGGTCAGCTTCATATGGGAGGACTTTCAGGGGGTAGTCTATTTAACCAAATTTATCGCAATTCTAGGGATTTTTCCACAAGATACGCTGAGTCAGAAAGTGATCCGACACAATTAACATATTACAGAGGCGCACTTCAAAAATCATCTGTGCCTCTTTTGTATTATGTTTCAAAATTAGTAGATAGTCGCAAAGAAGTTCATCTTCACCTTCATATTCCAGGAGAGGATGTCAACCCCTATCAAGATGCTGGTGATCTATCCGCAACGGATGTCGACATGGAAACTGTTAACGACTTATCCTGTGAAGGCACACGAATCGTGGGGATACACGATGTCTTTATGGGCTCTACGGAAGGAGCCGTTGATCGTCGTGGATATGTTGATCGTCAAGGCGAGCGTGAATTTGCAGGATGCGCCAATGAGGTTATTTCTAAAGAAGGCTCTGTTATTACAAAAACCAAAACAGGCATTAGTGATCGCCATTCCAAAATAAAAGCAGAAAAGAAAATTGTTCAGAAAACGGACGGAACAATTTTCCTTGGCACAAATATTGTCCAAGATCATACAAGCGATGGGAGGACAACACGAGATACTGTTACCCATTTACAAAGTGAGTTTGAGGGCGAAGTGATTCTTAATGATGGAGAGAGATTAATTGAGCAAGCACCTATTCTTCGGGCCAAAGAGCGGATTTACTATAAGCTTCGAGAGGGTATTACATCTCATTCTGCAACGAATTCTGCTCATGAAGAAACTCATATTAAAAAGAAAAAGGCTTTAGGAGGCTCAAGCAGCCGTGATGAGGAGATCCATACGGAGGACATTTTACAACCTGAATACCATGCGCCTCACGTTATTTTTGAAACAGAGAAGAAAGATATTTCTCTGGAAGCGCCTCTTGTTAGAACAAAGGTTTTGGAGTTTAAGGCCCCTGAAGGAAAACTCGTTATAAACTCTGCTCTTAAATCATTTTTGCATAGCGTTCAAACAACAAATTCTAGCTTTGCGTGGAATAAAATGGTGAACAAAGGAGAGACGAGCACGACAGTTGTTGGCGCTGATATTGAAGGTGATCGTTTCATTTTTGATCTAAAAGATGGCATTGAGTACAGCCTCAGAGCTGACCAACAAGCCGTTGAAACTAATTTCCATGGCGCTTTGAAAAAGCAAAAAAATGTTATTTGGCGGGCAATCCAAGACGAACACGACTCTTGGTATGATTGCCAAGAATCCCTTGGCGGGCCCTTAGCCGCTGTTATTGCTATTGCAGTTTCTTGTATTTCGGCAGGGTCTTTAGGCCCTATTGTTGCGGGAATGGCCTCTTCTCTCTTTGCAGCAGGGGGAACAGCCGCCGCGGCCTTTACAGCAGCAACCACAGCAGCTCTTTCTTCTTTGGCCTCTCAATCTGTTGTGAGCTTTATCTCAAATAAAGGAAATATTGGAAAGGTTTTCAAAGAACTCACCTCAAGTGAAGCCTTAAGGGCCCTTGCCGTAAGCATTGCGATTGCTGGCATTAGTGCGGGAGCGTGTGAGGCTTTAAATGTTGAAACAGCTTCAAAGGTTAATGTAAAGAATGTAGCCCTATCAAAAGCTGGAAAGGCAACGGTTCAACAAAGCTTTGTCGGTAGGGTACACGAAGCAACCATACGAGCTGGTGTTCAAACAGGTGTGCGCTCGACCCTTGGTAAAGAGAATTTTGGAGACGTTCTATTGCAAGCTGCTCGTTCTGCTACGGCAGACATTGGCGGCGGATTTTTAGCTCAAAAGGTTGGGAATGAATACAAGCTGGATGAGTCTTCTTTAAACAAACTAACCCATAGGCTAGCCCATGGCATTATAGGGGCTGGTATGGGGGCTATTTCCGATGGAGAAGCCTTTGCGGGGATGATTGGTGCCGTTGTTGCAGAGACAGTTGGGGAGGCCTTCGCGGATTCTAATCCGGATGTTTTTGATCCAACCCACGCTGACTATGACCCAAGCAAGCGCTCTGACTATGTAAGGAATGGCACGGCTTTAGCCCAAATCTCTGCGGCAACCGCCGCGGCCTTCCTCGGCCAAGACCCCAACGTCGCCGCCCACACCGCCCTCAATGCTGTCACCGAGAATGCTTTTAACCCTTATAATCCAACACCAATTCGATATTCTCAGCATCAAATTGGGGATATAGCTGCAGAGGTCGACGCTCAGTCAGAGGGTGTTT
>CAXBEY010000021.1:0-21315 GCA_963974885.1 uncultured Alphaproteobacteria bacterium | reverse complement strand
ACCTCTTTCACATCATAATCACAAAAGGTGAATTTTTTGCAACAGAGCCACAATACCTACAACAGAACTAGGTTTCGTAAGTGATGTGACTAGATTTGATATATTAAAAAAAGTGATAAAATCAAATCCTGGCCTAACAATCACCACACGTGTTAAGTCTACAAGCACTCTATGGGCCTTATATGAAGCAGATAAGGCCTTCATCGAGCAGTACACAGCAAAAATTTCCTATGCAGGTGACATACAAGCATCTCTTGATAGAATTCATCAGAAAGCACTGGCCTCAGGTTGGAGCGACTGGCTCTGTTGCAAAAAATTCACCTTTTGTGATTATGATGTGAAAGAGGTGTAATTTTCTAAGGTATTTTTGTTATGAGTGACTTCAAATGGCTCTGTTGCAAAAAAAGTTAGAAGTTAAAGGAGTCCTTTGATTTTGACGTTTAAGGGCCTTAGATGTCGAATTGTCTGTTAATAAGACGGATTTCTCCCATGATGTTTTTCTCAGGCATCCAGGCATTTAACTGTCCCTTCTTAAACATACGCATGACTTCAAAACCTTTGAGTGTGGCATAGGCCGTTTTCATAGATTTAAACCCAAGGGTTGGCTTGATAAGCCGCTTTAGTTTTCCATGATCCGACTCAATCCTATTGTTGAGATATTTCACGGATCTATGGACGATATCTGGTGGACATTTCCCTTCTTGGTTCTGTTGACTATAACTAAGAATATATTAAACAAATTAACTTTATGTTAATTTCTTTTGCTTTATCCGTCACCTATTAACAAGTAACTACCTCAGAAATCTCCCTGTATTCTACAGGGAAGCGTATCGTCACTTAACCAGTATTTAGAAAATTATTCCAGCGTCTTTGTCCAAAGAAGAACGAGATTGGCGCCCCCTTGCGCATAGTAAAGTGGGCATAAAAAAACCAGGGATATCCCTGGTTTTAGATGCAAGTTTTTTAAAAGTTGAATTAGCCAACTAGTTTCAGCTCAATAACTGATTCACGGCCACGATTTTCAGTAATTTCATAAGAAACTTTTTGACCATCGTCTAGACTGCTTATGCCAGCATCTTGAAGAGCTGTGATGTGTACGAATACGTCATCTCCCCCGCCGTCAGGCGCAATAAATCCAAATCCTTTTGTCCCGTTAAACCACTTTACGGTTCCTGTACTCATAGTATCATTCCTTTAGTCTATTATAATAACCCCCAGTACGTTTTACGGGGGAAAGTAAGGTTCAGATATAAGAAGAAAAATCCATCAAATCAATAAACACTAACCCTATGTATATACTATACTTCTGACTCAATAGATACAATATTCGGTCAAACCAGTTTAAAACATTAGAACTTCATGAAGCACAGGTGGGGGTAATGAATAAACATATCAGTAGATCCTTATCTTCAAGTCAGCAGCCTTTTGATCAGATATAGAAATAGTGCGTTTTTCTGTTTCAAGGGCTTCGAGGCGCTTGTAGAGCAAGCAAAACCCGTTTCCGTCCCAATACAAAATCTTGAGCTTATCTTTGATGCGGTTGCAAAACACGTAAACAGTTCCGCAAGAAGGGTTTTCATCAAGCTCTCCATCCACAAGAAAATACAGGCCGTTGATGGATTTCCACATATCCGTTGGGGCTGTGCACAAAAGGATTTTCATAGTATTGGGCTGCATCAACATGTTGAGAGGTTCCCCAAGAAAAATATCTGAACAAGACGTTACAATGTTGGCTCGTGAAAATTTTTATCTATTGAGACGGTGAGGCTCTCATCAATGATAAGATTTAACCCTGCTGAGGGGGTAGTGCAAAGTCTTCCTCGTTTTTGATCTAGCGAAGCAACTGATTTAGGCTTATCTAGACAATAATCTGTTTGAAGAGGCGCTTCTTACTATTCAGTTGCTGTGTTGTCATCCAAATCTCCTTCATTAATCTAATGAAGCAAACCATATAACATCTGAAAATTTAAAAAAAGATGGTGTTCATGAGGTGCTTACTTATAAAGCACCTTTTTAGATGAATTATTAAAAATATAAAAATTAACGACTTGTTAATATTTGCCTGTGACTCTTAAAAGAAGATGAAAACATAAAAAAAGGCAGAATCATGGATGATATCATTCAAGATTTCCTAATGGAAACCGCTGAAAACCTTGTCCAGCTCGATGTTGATCTCGTTGCTCTCGAGCAAGATCATAATAATACAGAGCTTTTAGGAAATATTTTTAGAACCATCCATACAATCAAGGGAACCTGTGGCTTCATTGGATTGCCGCGCCTTGAAAAAGTTGCGCACCATGGCGAAAATGTTCTTGATAAATTCCGCAATGGTGATCTAGATGTTACCCCAGATGCAATTACAGCCATTTTACACTGTATTGATACTATTAAAGAAATTATGTCGTACCTTGAAGAAAATGGTGAAGAACCAGAAGGAGATGATACAGAGGTCCTGAATAAATTGAATGAATTTATGGGAGAGGAAGCGGGTAGTGCTGCTGAATCCGGCTCAGCAGAAACAGATGAGGGCGCGGATGAATCTAGCCAAGCAGAAGAAGGCGCTACAGTTGCTGACGAAGATCCCTTTGGCTTTACGCCAACACCAGCCCCTGGAGCAACCTTTAATGAGGCACCAGAAGAGGTTGAGGCTTCTCAAGACATAGAAGGGGAAGAAGTGAAAGAAAAAGCCCCGCAGGTTGAAAAAGTACAGCCCAAGAAAAAGCCAGAAAAAGCCCCTTCAAAAACGGATAAAGCAAGCTCTTTGGCAACTCAAAACATTCGTGTCAACGTTGGCTTGCTTGAAAATTTAGTGACATCTGTTAGTGAGCTTGTTCTTGCCCGTAATCAGTTATTACAAATTGCCCGCGATTCGGAAAATGATGAATTCAAAGTGCCATTGCAGCGTTTGAACCATATTACCTCTGAGCTTCAAGAAGGCTTGATGCAAACACGCATGCAGCCCGTTGGCGCAGCTTGGTCTCAATTACCACGCATTGTACGGGATCTTTCTCAAGACTTAGAAAAAGAAATTGATCTTGAAATGATTGGTGCAGATACAGAGCTTGATCGCCAAGTCATTGAAGTTATTAAAGACCCTTTGATGCATATGGTGAGAAATTCTGCAGATCATGGGTTAGAAATACCTCAAGAGCGCCTTGATGCGGGTAAGGGGCGTAAAGGACAAATTATTTTAAAAGCTTATCACGCTGGTGGTCATGTTGTTATTGAAATTTCTGATAATGGGCGTGGTCTTAATAAAGAGCGTATTGAGGAAAAAATTCTGGCCAATTCTCTTGCAACGCCGGAGCAGCTAGAAGTTTTTAGTGACACCCAAATTTATAACTACATTTTTGCAGCTGGTTTTTCAACAGCAGAAAAAGTGACAAATGTTTCGGGCCGTGGCGTTGGTATGGATGTTGTGAAGTCAAATATTGAAAAAATTGGCGGATCTGTTGAAGTAACCTCAACACCAGGTGAGGGTAGTATTTTTACCGTCAAAATCCCCCTAACACTGGCTATTGTCTCTGCTTTGATTATTCGTTCTGGTGGCCAACGATTCGCTATTCCACAAGTCAGTATTACGGAACTTGTACAAGCTTCAGAAGAAAGTGAGCATACCGTTGAGTATGTGAATGCCCATCCTGTTTTAAGATTGCGCGACAAGCTTTTGCCTTTAGTAACATTAAGTGATGTCCTTGGTATTTCCGAGCCTAAAAAGCCTGAAGTTATCCTTGAACAACCAGAGCTCGATAGTGTGGATAAAAGTGAGGAAAGTGAAGAGCAAGCCCCTAAGGAGACTGAAAAAAAGCACAAAGGCATTGCCATCTCTGCCCCCCCTGATAATATTGGGGATGATCAATTTATTATTGTTGCTCAGGTCGGCTCTGGTCAGTTTGGTATCATTGTTGATAAGGTTTACGATACAGAAGAAATTGTTGTTAAGCCTGTTTCACCCTTGTTGCGCTCCGCAAAGTTATTTGCAGGAAACACAATTCTAGGGGATGGTTCTGTTGTGATGATCCTAGATCCTAAAAGCATTTCAGACAAGGTTGGTGAAATGCATGCAGAATCTGGTGATGTCCTTCAAAACGAGAAAAAAGTTGATTCACCCGATGAGCGTCGCATGCGTTTTCTTCTCTTTAAAGCTGGTGATGATGCACCTAAGGCTGTTCCTTTAGCCCTTATTGTACGCCTTGAGGAAATTGAAACAGATGATATTGAAGTTTCCAATGGTGCCCATGTTTTGCAATATCGTAATCGTCTAATGCCCCTAACCTCTATTCAAGGCTTTCTCGATTTTGAGCCAGGAGCTCAAAAATCTGTTCTTGTTTTCCAGCAGGGGAATGAGTATATCGGTTTAGTTGTAGATGAAATCGTTGATATTGTTGAAGATAACTTAGATATTAAGATGAATACCAGTAATGGAGGCAGCTATGGAAGTATGGTCATAGATGATCATACAACGGACTTATTGGATATTGATTATTTCATTCAGCAAGTCTGCCCCAATTGGCACTCTATGCTAGATGATGAAATGACAGGGGTTTCCCAACAAAAAACAAAACATGATATGACGGTTTGTTTCATTGATCAATGCACCCTTTATCGTAATTTAATTACGCCCCTTTTGGAGCTCCAAAATATTAGAAGCCTTGCCTTTGAAGAAGGTGGTGTTGCTCTATCGTATTTAGAAGAGCACGTAGTGAATGTTGATGCTTTTATCCTAGATAAAGACTCTTTGGGTAAAGAACCTGAGGCTTTCTTTGAGGCCTATAAAAAGGCTTTTGCCCATGTGCCCTGCTTTATTGTTGGTGCACATTTTAATGCAGAGGATGAAGGGCTCTTTAGCAAATACGATTGTATTGCATGCCTTTCTAAAAATGATAGAGATTCTATTATTACAACCATTCGTGATTACCTTGAACAAGCTAGGAGTTTAGCAGCATGAGTGCGGTAGAAGCTCAAGAAGAAAATTGGAATGAAGTGGGAGGTGATGCTGCAGATGTATCTACCTTGGGCAACCAACTTTTAACATTTTACTTGGATAAGCAAATATTTGGTATCCCCGTAAAATATATTAAAGATATTTTTAAATCCACTGAAATTACAAGGGTACCCCTAGCACCTTCAGAGGTCGCAGGTGTTGTGAATTTGCGGGGACATATTGTAACGGCTATCGATTTACGGCACAAGTTGTGCATCCCACCTCTCAATGAAAAGGTAGATACAACAATGAATGTTGCTGTGGATATTGGGGAAGAAATGTATAGTTTTATTGTGGATTCTGTTGCCGATGTTGCCATGTTTGCAAAGAAAGACTTTGAAAACAACCCATCAACACTTGATGAGAAATTAAAAGATCTGTCTACAGGAATTTATAAATTAGATGGAAAACTTTTGATTGTTTTAGACGTTAAAAAAATAATAAATTGTGCTGAAAAACAGTAGATCTTGTAAATAAAAATGTCTTTTACAAGAAAAAATGAGGAATGAATCGAATGTCTGCAAATTGTCTCGTGGTCGATGACTCTACAACAATCCGAAAAGTCATAGGGCGCATGTTTGAAAAAATGAACTTTGAAGTCCGTGAAGCTGAGAATGGACAAATTGCCCTTGAATCTTGCCTGGTAAAGATGCCTGAAGTTATTATGCTGGATTGGAATATGCCCGTTATGTCGGGCATTGATTTCTTGAGAGAGCTTCGAAAGGCCCCGGGGGGAGATGCCCCAAAAGTTATTCTTTGCACAACGGAAAATGAATTTGAAGCCATCCAAACGGCCATGAGTGAAGGTGCCAATGAATATATAATGAAACCGTTTAATGAGGAAATTATCAAAGAAAAGCTCGAGATTGTTGGAGTCCTTTAGATGAGTATTTTACAAACTAGATCTTCTCCCTCTAAGGCGTCCACCAAATGCCGTGTTATGTTGGTTGACGATTCACTCGTCGTTCGGGGCATTTTGCGAAAAATTTTAATGTCTGATCCAGGAATTGAGGTTGTTGCTGGTGTAGGAAATGGCAAACTTGCCGTTGAAGAATTAGATAAAAATGATGTTGATGCGGTGATCCTTGACATTGAGATGCCTGTTATGGATGGTATTACAGCCCTTCCTTTACTTCTTAAAAAGAAGCCAGACCTTGTTGTCCTCGTTGCGTCTACCTTATCCTTAAAAAATGCTGACATTAGTATGAAGTGTTTGCAACTTGGGGCGAAAGATTATATCCCTAAGCCGACAACGCAGACTTTTGCTAATGATGAAAATCAATTCAAGCGTGAACTTATTAGTAAGCTTAAAACCATCACCCAGTCTATTCGAGATAAAAAAACTGCAGTTAAAGCCGGACCTACCCCTGCTTTTCAAGCAGGGAAGGCCTCTTTAACACCTGCGGTGGCTGTTCCAGGGCAAGAAATAACCCTGCGCCCCCTTGCCGATGTGCGACCAGAGGCTATTGTGTTTGGATGTTCAACGGGAGGTCCACAGGCTTTAGGGGAAGTTCTACGCAATGCGAGAGGTAAATTTAAACAGCCTATCTTTGTTGCACAACATATGCCGCCCTTATTCACAAAATCCCTTGCAGCCCATATTGAAAGGGGTAGCGGTATACCTGCTAAAGAAGGTGAGGATGGAGAAATTGTCAAAGGGGGACAGATTTATATTTCCCCAGGTGATTATCACATGGAAGTGGTTTTGAGGGGAAAAGATAAAGTTATTAAATTGTCTCAAACCCCCCCAGAAAATTTCTGCCGCCCGTCGGTTAACCCTCTTCTTCGATCCGTTGCACGAGCCTATGGGGGAAAAGCTTTGTGCGCTATGTTGACAGGTTTAGGGGCCGATGGTTCTCAAGGAGCAAAAGAGTTTGTTGATCAGGGTGGCACAATTATTGCTCAAGACAAAGCCACTTCTGTTGTATGGGGGATGCCTGGTGCCGTAGCTCAGGCAGGGCTGTGTTCTGCTGTTCTTCCGTTAAAAAGTATTTTAGGAGCACTTGATAAAATTTCTAGTGCTATTAATCCGAAATTAGGAGTTAAACTATAATGCCTTTATCAGATTTTGATAAATCACTTGCTCCAGCAAACTACCAACTCTTGCGCAAGATGCTAAAAGAATTTTCTGGGCTGCATCTAACGGATAATAAAATGTATCTTGTGGAAACACGCCTGCAGGTTGTTGCAAAAAAATATAATTTTAATTCTTTAAATCAATTGGTTGATGGCCTAAAAGGACCTTTATTTCAAAAATTACGCGTTGATATTTCTGAGGCGATGGCAACCCCTGAAACTTTTTTCTTTCGGGACAAAAAGCCTTTTGATCAATTTAAAGATTTTATTGTTCCTCAAATGATAGAGCGTCATAAAATGACAAAACGTTTTACGATTTGGTGCAGTGCCTGCTCCAGTGGTCAAGAGCCCTATTCTCTTGCAATGATTATAGATGAACTACAAAAAACAGTTCTCAGAGGGTGGACCGTTAAAATTATAGCCTCAGATTTTTCTGAGAAAATTTTGAAAAAAGCCCAGTCTGGTATTTATTCCCAATTTGAAGTGCAACGTGGCCTTCCCATTCAATACTTGATGAAGCACTTTAAACAAGAAAGTGATGGTTGGCATGTCAAAGATGACTTAAAACGCCTTATCGATTTTCGTAATTTTAATTTACTCCAATCACCCGCACATCTTGGTAAAATAGATGTCGTTTTTTGCCGCAATGTTTTATTTTATTTTACACCTGAAGACAAAGGGAAAATTCTTGATCATATCGCAAGCATACTCAACCCAGGTGGTATGATGTTCTTAGGGGCGGCTGAATCTACTATTGGCGCTTGTGATGCCTTTACAGGGCTGAAAGAGGAGCGCGGTATTTATATGAAAAATGAAGATATTCCTCTCGAGGAATCTGCTTAGTTAGCAGTATCTTGCCGGTAGAAACCTCTGTAAAGATCTCTTTGGTGTCTTGAAAACAGATATGAATTTAGAGCACTCAAAACATTGATCACTACCAATGATTTTGTGACTATTATGGCGGGCTCTTGGCTTACTCTTACAAGACCAATGAATCAAAAATCAGAGCGTTTCTGATTGAGCTTTAAATACTATCCAAGTTAATTTGCCCACCTAATAAAATTTCATTGCCCTCGTCCCAAGTATTCTGCCTTGTGAGCACCCCATTAGAAGCCTCTTCATAAGGTTTTTTGGCGATAATAAAGCAACGGATCGACCTATCAAAGGACGGCACGTACTTGAAGTGCGCCCCCATTTCCACGATCTCTCCCTACCGCTTTTTGTCAGGGCTGTAAAACCGCTGCGCTTAGCTGTTATGCAGAGGCTTAGCCTGAGAGCCTTTTTGTAGAGGATTTTGAGTAAGCCTATCAACCTTTTAGAGACCAAAGAATTTCTTCATGCTTTTTATTATTTCATCTTGAAGGGTTTGTGCATCTTCTTCCATTTGGCTGGCAGTGCTTATTTTCTTTGACGTATCTTGCTCCCGTGCGAAAACAAGTTGCGATAGATCATTAATAAGCGCAGGGCGGGCCTGTAAAATAGGTTGGAAGGCTTCTTTGCTTACTTCATAGGTGAGAACTTTTGTGCGAGCACGAACGGTGGCAGAGCGCGGTTCACCCAATAAAAGAGAACGATCTCCAACGAAATTCCCTTCCCCAAGGGTTGCGACAACGTGTTCTGTGAAAACTTTACCTCTCTGAAGAGGGATAATCACATCAACAACGCCTTCTGCAATAACAAAAAGAGAATCTGTTATATCATCTTTTATAATAAGATTATGGCCTGTATCGACGAGATGCCTTGTTGCCTTTGCACTTAAAATTTCTAATTCCTCATCGGTGAGAACCTTAAATAAGCTGACTTTCCTCAGCACATCTGGAATGGGCATTTCCGGCGCTTGGAAATAAGGTACAGCCTTTGAGAGACAATATTCTCCGAATGTCTCAGAGATCGCCATGCCCGATGCATGAAGTTTTGCCGTGACCGCATCAATGACTTTGTGGCGCATGAGACGAAAGTTTCCGTAGCCCTCAACACCGTATCTCATCGTGTAGACAATGCCGCCCTCATTCGCTCTTTCAGCAAAAACGGCATAAATACCACTGTCGACAACTTCCTTTATTCCCAAAAGAGCATCTGTTAAAACACGTTCAGCCCGTTCAACGGCAACATCGTGATCCACAGCAAGGGAGAGATGATCCGCATAAATAGCCGTTGAGTGGGAGAGGTTCTCATAAGGATTGGCCACAAGGCGGCCATTTGGAATCACCATCAAGGTTTTATACTCTGTCCGGACCTCAATATGTCGCCAAGTTGTTTTCATAACCTCACCAATGGTATTGTCATCAAGCTTGATCCAGTCTCCTTTTTTATAAGTGTGTTCAACATCAAGGATTAAGCCAGAAATCATATCCATAACGATGCCTTTGATGGAAAAAGCAAGGCCGGCACCAATCAATCCCCCAGCCGTAACCAAAGCCCAAGCAGATTGACCAAAAACAGATACTGTAATAAAAAGAACAGCCCCAATAATAACCAACCAATTAAATAGGGTGATGATGTAACGAGGCACATATTTTTTTGTCTTTTTTTGGAAAGTCTCAACGCCGACAAGGCGAAATAGGCGCATAATTGTCCAAGCTAAGAAGCAAACAATAATAAGGTGAAGGCCTTTCGTGATGAAAAAAGCAAGGTTTTCTTTGCCATTTTGAAAAAGAGAAGAAAAATAATAAAGAGCGAAAAGAGCAACAGAAATTATGACAGCCACAACTATAAAGTTAAGGATCTCATTGTGAAGAATCTTTGAAACCAGTGTTCTGATAAAGTTTTTAGTCTTTTTTTTAGGCATAAGTTATCTTTATCTTATTGTTTTTGTAGCCCCATGTATTTTCTTTTATTTTCAGATGGTTAATAAATATTGGAAATAAAAAAGCAACACTCATCCTTAGTAAAAGGATAACCGGAAAAGATTAAAAAACTGTAAAGAGAGTTCTAAAGAAAAAGAGCTTCTTATTTTTTACATAAAAATGTGGGGAAGAGTCTTGCTTGATCCCAGTGAATGCCCACGTTTTTAAAACCGGCTTTTTTAAGTTGAGAAACCGTTGTGTCGGAACGTCTAAAATTAAGCCATTTTACGCCCAAGATATCATTAAAGACCTGTTTTTGCATCAAAAGAGCTTCTTGGTCAATTTTTGAAAAATCCCATTCACAGTTGGGATCTAAGGCGGGGGGAGGTGTCAGTGCACTGATCACAAGAACGCCACCGGGCTTTAGGGAGTCATAAAAGGAACGGTAAAGGGCCTTAACTTTTTCGTTGTCTTGAACATAAATATTAAGGCCATTGCTGGTAAGAACATCAAAGCGCTCGGGGCTTTCAAGGTCCCAAGCATCTTTCTTTTCCCAATAGTGGGGAATAAGGACAAGTAGTTTTTCTGCATTTTCCTTGGCTTGGTCAAGGGCTTGTTGATCAAGATCAATTCCCACAAGAGATACGCCTCCTGCACGATCGTAATTTAAACGTAATAAGTCATCCATTAAGCCGCAGGGACAAGACGCGATCACACCTTGCTCTGGGAGGACTTGTTGTAGGAGTTTTTTGAAGATTTCCCCCCGCTCTTGGGTTGCCTTGACAACGGGGAAGGTTTCATAAAATTTACGATCAAAATCTGCCAAGGGGGTTCCATCGGCATAGCGGCCAGAAGGTTTTATCAGCTGATCATACAAAACAGCCTGCTGCGTCATTTGCGCATTAAAGCCTTTGTGCTCTATTAATTTCAAACCAAGGGGAGAGTTTTTCATTTCTTCAAATAAACCCTTTAAGACAAGGGAGTCTTCAAAGGAAGCTTCCGATAATCCAAGCTTATCTTCAATCGCTTTGATCTCTATTTCAAGGGTATTTTTTGAGTATCCGTGGGAGAGAAGGGAGGGCATTTCAGGGTCTGTTGTTCCTGCATTGACTGTTTGTGTGCTCATTTGGTTGTCTCCTATTCCTATGACATCTATCCCCTCATCGGCGGGGTTAGAGTCAAGGGCGCTTTGGTCGATGAGTTGGTCAATTAAATCATCAATACGTTGGTTCGTTTCTTCGTCTATTAATTGCGAGGTGGGTAAGTCGCTTTCGTCTTGGGAGCCCTTAACTTGGATGACCCAGATATCATAAACAGGATGTTCAAGGGCTGATATAGAAGGGCTTGAAGAAAACATCCAGCCTTTAAAGACTTCTGTCACCTCCTCTTTTTTTTCAGTAATTTCAAAAAATACCTTTGATTCGGGGATTTCTTCTGGGTTAGAGACCCAAGCCCTTATGGCTCTTACTTTTAAGGTCCCAATTTTAACGGTTTCTCCGACTTTGATTTTGATGGTTGAGGTCCGCGCTGTCACCTTATCAAGGGCACCAATGACAACAGTATCTCGGAAAGATCCCTCCATTTTCTGTGTGGTATCTGCTTTGGTCACAAAAGGGGCGAGGCTTAAGATTAAAGCCATTATTAAAGATTGAATAATTTTTTTTAAAATCACGTGTTACTTCTTTCGTAAGGGGGACCCAAGAAGGGGTATTGTTATTTATTTTTCTTCGCTATTTTCTGATCTCTTTTTAGGTTTTTGGCTAAAAATGAGTTGCCCGATGAGGGCTTCAAGATTAACGGAAGATTGAGTATGAATAATGGTATTACCCGCAGCTAAAAAGGTCTCATCACCTCCAGGCACAATAGCCAAATATTTTCCACCAAGCAAACCATCGCTGACAACTTCAGCGGAACTATCCTTAGGCAATTTAATACTTTTATCCACGGTAAAAGAGACTTTTGCAAGGTATGTTTTAGGGTCAATGGTGAGAGCTGAAATAATTCCCACCTTAACCCCACTCATGCGTACGTCAGAGCCAACAACGACTCCATCAACACGGTCGAAATCAGCCGAATATTCCACGGAATCTATGACTTTAGAACCACTGTTTTGATAGGCAAAAACAAAAAAGAATCCCGCAACGAAAAGCACAATGGCTCCCATTAACGTTTCAATGACATTATTTTTCATGGGGGGTTTCCTGTGTTGGTTTCCAAGATTCATAAACCGTTGCTGGCCCATCATCATGTGTTGTTTCATTAAGAAGGCTTGTCTTGGGGTGGTAAGCTTCATTGCTTCCTGTTTTATTAGGGATGTGAGGTTTTTCCCAACAATGGGCCTCGCCACATAAGGGGCGCTCACTTGTATAATGTAACCATGCAAACCATTTCGGTGGTATGGTTGAGGCTTCAACTTGGCCAGATTTATAAATGACCCACCTTTTTTGGGCACGCTGAGACTTTCCTAGCAAAAGCTTTTCTTCATAATACTTATTTCCAAAGGCGTCTTCACCAATAAATTCTCCTGCGATTGAAGAAAAAATCTTTGTTTGTATGAGGTTATTGTAAAGACCCATCTGTGCTCCTGATAAAAAAAACTTGCATCCTACCTTAAAATATATATAATTACGGTAAGTCTGCAAAGATATTAAATAAAATTATGCAGGTGGGTCCTTGAGGATCCACCTTTTTTAATACCCATAAGTTGGAGTACCATGATGGATTTGGCGTCACGCCTTGAAGCTCTTGTAGAGCCCGCCTTAAATGATTTAGGATACAGCGTTGTTGAGATCCTGACCATTGGCTCAGGTCGTTTGAAATTGGATATTTCCATTGAGCGCCTTGATCACGCGCCTATTACGGTGGCTGATTGTGTTAAGGCAAATCGGGAAATTTCAGCCATAATGGACGTTGAAGATCCTATTAAAGCAGCCTATATTCTTGAGGTATCTTCTCCGGGAATTGAGCGCCCATTGGTAAAGAAGAAAGATTTTAAGCGTTTTTTGGGTGAAAAAATAAAAATAAAAACCCATGAATTTGTTGAAGAGCGTAAGCGATTTGCGGGTATTCTCCAAGAAGCTGACGATGAAAAAATAATTTTGGCCCTCGGTGAAAACGATATCACCGCTGAGGGCAGTACGTCCGTTGAGATCTTTTATGATCAAATTCAACGGGCAAAATTAAACCCTGATTTTAAAATTTAGGAGACGAAAAAAATGGTAGCAAGCATGAAAACAGAGATTTTAGGTGTCGCAGATGCAGTGGCCCGGGAAAAAGGTATTGATCGCGAGGTTATTATCTCTGCAATGGAAGTCGCTATTCAAAAGGCAAGTCGGGCAAAATATGGCCATGATCGGGATGTGCGCACAACCATTGATCGCGAAACCGGTGAAATTGTTATGCATGCTTACCGTGAGGTGGTTGAGGAAGTTGAAAATGAAAGTGCTCAGTTGACCTTAGATGACGCTCGTCGATTTAATCCTGATATTAAAATAGGTGAGTTCATTGTTGATGATCTGCCGCCTTTTGATTTCGGTCGTGTGGCGGCTCAAACGGCAAAACAAGTTATTTTCCAACAGGTCAGGGAAGCTGAACGCTCCCGCCAATACGAAGAATACAAAGATCGCATTGGTGAGATTATTAACGTTGTTGTCAAACGTGTTGAGTTTGGCAATGTGATGGTTGAACTGGGGCAAGCCGAAGGCATTATTATGCGTGATAAGCTTATTCCAAGGGAAGCTGTGCGTGTTGGAGAGCGTATTCGTGCTTATATTGAAGATGTGCGCCCTGAACCAAGAGGGTCTCAAGTGTTCCTTTCAAGGACTCACCCTCAATTTTTGGCTAAACTTTTCACACAAGAAGTGCCTGAAATTTATGATGGCCAAATTGAGATCAAAGCCGTTGCCCGTGATCCTGGCAGTCGAGCTAAATTTTCTGTTTACGTGGGAGATAAAAGCATTGATCCCGTTGGCGCTTGTGTTGGTATGCGGGGAAGTCGTGTGCAAAACATTGTAACGGAACTTCAAGGGGAAAAAGTTGATATTATTCCTTGGTCTGATAATCCAGCTGTTTTCATCGTCAATGCCATGGTTCCAGCAGAAGTATCCAAAGTTGTGTTGGATGAAGAAGCTGGAAAAGTTGATGTGATTGTTCCCGATGATCAATTAAGCCTCGCCATTGGTCGGCGTGGCCAAAATGTTCGCCTTGCTAGTATTTTGACAGGTTGGAATCTTGATGTGAGTTCTGAGAGCCAAGAGTCTGAACGCCGTTCTGCGGAAGTGAAGGAAATTTCAGCTATCTTTATTGAAGCGATGGATATTGATGACGTTATTGCTCACCTTTTGATTAGCGAAGGCTTTAAACGTATCGAAGAAGTCGCCATGGTGCCTTTGGAAGACCTGACAAACATTGAAGGTTTTGAAGAAGAGCTGGCAGAAGAATTGCAAAATCGTGCAAAAGCTTATGTGAAAGCTCAAGAAGAGAAGCATGCAACGCAATTGAAGGGCTTGGGTGTCGCCGATGATTTGGCTGCCTTTGACGCCCTGTCAAAGGAGCAGCTTGTGGCCCTAGCTGGAAAAGGTATTAAAACCCTTGATGATTTTGCTGATCTTGCCGGGGATGAGCTTGTTGATTTAATTGATAACTTGTCTGTTCGTGATGCCAATGCTTTGATTATGAAAGCGCGGGAGCATTGGTTTGCAGAGGAAGATGCTGCAAAGGCTGAGGCTGAGGCGAAAGAAGCCGCTACGGAACATTCTTCTTCCGATGAAGATGAGTCGGGTGAGACTCAAAGTGTGTAAGGTTTGCATTCGCACGTATTGTGCGGTATGTATGGTGAATAAAATGCAACGGAAAGCGTAGAGCAAAACATGGCGGATGAAGAAAATAAGACAGGTCAAAAGAAGACCTTGAGTCTTTCCTCTAAAAAATTAGAGCTGACAAAGACTGTTGATGCTGGAAAAATTCGCCAGAGTTTCTCTCATGGGCGCAGCAAGGCTGTGACTTTTGAAGTTAAGAAAAAAAGAATTATTGGAAAAGATTCCGGTGACAAGGCGGGCAAGATTTTGAATGAGGCTGAGCTGGAAAAGCGCCGGCGCATTCTCGAAATGGCTCAGGCAGGTGATGAAAAGAAAGCCGCAGAGCAACGCATTTTGACTGAAGTAGATGCAAAACGCCATCAGGATTTGACGGACCGCAAAAATCAGAGCGCGAAAGAAGAGCTTGCCGCAAAAGAACTCGCTGAAAAAGAAGCCATAGAGGCAAAACGCCTTGAAGAAGAAAAGCAGGCAGAGCAAAGTGCAGCCCAAGGGAAAGCGTCCATTCCTGCCGATGATCCTCTTGCTGCAGCAGGACCTGTTGATGCGGGTTATTTGGCCGGCGGTCGTGTAAAATCACCTACGAAGAAGCACGATGATGGTGCGGATCATGATAAAAAATCTAGAAAGACTCTTTCTCTTGGCAAAAAGGATAAGCACAAACCTGTTGTGTATTCTGTGCAAGATGCCATGGCTTCTGGGGACGATGAGGGTCGCCAAAGAAGTGATGCAGCAAGACGTCGAGCAAAAGATAAAAAACTAGCTCAGCAAAATGACTCCCACGAGAACAAACTACAGGTTCGAGAGATCATTGTGCCAGAAGTGATAACGGTTCAAGAGCTTTCCAACCGGATGGCCATGCGGGCTGGAGAGATCATCAAAAAATTGATGGGTCTTGGTGTGATGGCAACTATTAATCAAAATATTGATGCTGATACGGCTGAATTGCTTGTGACGGAATTTGGCCATAAAATTATCCGTGTTTCCGATGCGGACGTTGAAGAAGGGTTGATCCCCCAAGAGGATCCCAAAAACCTTCAAGAGCCCCGCGCCCCTGTTGTCACTGTCATGGGACATGTTGACCACGGAAAAACATCTTTGTTGGATGCGATCCGCAAGACTGATGTTGTCACGGGTGAATCCGGTGGCATTACGCAACATATTGGTGCGTATCAAGTTCAGTTAGCTTCTGATAAGAAAATTACGTTTATTGACACACCTGGGCACGCAGCCTTTTCTGAAATGCGTTCCAGAGGTGCCAATGTAACAGACATTGTGATCCTTGTTGTAGCGGCTGATGACGGTATTAAAGAGCAAACCGTTGAAGCTATTAACCATGCGAAGGCTGCGGGCGTTCCGATCATTGTGGCGATTAATAAAATGGACAAGCCCGGTGCCGATCCAAGTCGGGTGCGCACTGAATTGCTGAGCCATGAGCTTGTGACAGAAGAAATGGGCGGTGACATTCAAACCGTTGAAGTCTCTGCCAAGCAAGGCTTAAACATTGATAAGCTTGAAGAGGCTATTTTACTCCAATCTGAAATCTTAGAGCTTGGGGCAAATCCGAACCGTGATGCTATTGGTTCTGTTGTTGAATCTCGTATTGAAAAAGGCCGGGGCGCTGTTGCCACGGTCCTCGTGCAACGGGGAACCCTTAAGATTGGTGACATTTTTGTTGCGGGTTCAGAATATGGTAAAGTACGTGCCCTTATTGATGACAAAGGCAAGCAAATCAAGACAGCAACGCCGGCTATGCCCGTTGAGGTTCTTGGTTTCTCTGGTGCCCCTATCCCAGGGGATTCTTTTGTTGTTGTTGGCGATGAAGCCCGTGCTCGTGATGTTGCCGAATACCGTGCTCAAAAGACAAAAGATCGTAAAGCCATTCAAATGCGTAAAGCCTCTATGGATTTGTTGATGCAGGGAAGTTCTGAAACAGAGAAGAAAACCCTTTCTGTGATTATCAAGTCCGATGTGCAAGGATCCGTTGAAGCCATCATGGGCAGCTTTGATAAAATTCCAAGTGATGAAGTCGAAATTCGTGTGTTGCATACGGGTGTTGGGGGTATTAACGAGAGTGATATTACCCTTGCTCAAACAACCAATGCTTTTGTGGTTGGTTTCAATGTTCGGGCAAATCCTCAAGCGCGTCAGCTTGCGGCAAAAGAGAATATCGAAATTCGTTATTACTCTATTATTTATGATGTTATCGATGACATTAAGAAAATTGTGAGTGGTCTTTTGACGCCTGAAAAACGCGAAGATTTCCTTGGTTATGCTGAAATCCGTGAGGTCTTTAATATTACGAAGGTTGGTAAGGTTGCCGGTTGTTATGTAACCAGTGGTCTTGTGAAACGGGGGGCGAAAGTTCGCTTGCTCCGTGATAACGTTGTGATCCATGAGGGCTCCCTTAAAACACTCAAGCGCTTTAAAGATGAAGTCAAAGAAGCTAAAGAAGGCTACGAATGTGGGATGGCCTTTGAGAATTATAATGATATTCGTGCCAAAGATGTGATAGAGTGCTTTGAAGTTCAAGAAGTTGCAAGAACTATAGAGTAACACTAGAGTATTTAAGAGTATGACATTATTTTCAAAGACATCAACGGGCCCTAGTCAGCGTCAACTTAAGGTTGGGGCGCAGGTTCGCAATATTATTAGCGAAGTTTTGACGCGCTCTGATTTTCATAGCCCCGTTTTAGCCAAGGCCCATGTTTGTATTTCTGAGGTTCGCATGAGCCCTGACTTACGCCATGGCCGAGCCTATGTTACCTCTATTATGGGTGATAATATGACGGAAGCTACTAAGGCCCTTAATGAAAATGAATATCAAATTCGCAAAGTTCTCTCTAAAGAATTAACCATGAAGTTTCTTCCTAGAATCCATTTTGTTGAGGATGAGGCTTTTTATGAAGCTAATAAAATCAATTCGCTTTTAGTCACCACTCATGTTGCTCAAGATATTGATGAACCAACCACAACAGCGCCGTTAACCGGGGACAATGCTTAATTGAGCGAGTCCATTTCAACCACACACACCTATGATGGGTGGCTTACTGTTTATAAGCCCATTGGTCCAACATCTTTTGACATTGTAAAACAAGTCCGTCATCTTTTGCCTCGTAAAACAAAGGTTGGTCATGGGGGAACCCTTGATCCTTTGGCGGAAGGTATTTTACCCATTGCCATTGGAGAAGCTACCAAAACCGTTGACTACCTTATGGATGAGAAAAAAGAATACATCTTTGAGGTGTCTTGGGGAGAACAGCGGACAACCGATGATTTGGAAGGAGATGTTCTCCACAGTTCTCTTAATCGACCGACTCAAAAAGATCTTGAGGCTATTTTACCCCCCTTTATTGGTCCATTTGATCAAATTCCCCCTTTATATTCTGCTAAGAAAATTGAGGGAAAACGAGCGTGTGATTTGATGAGAGAGGGTAAAGAGGTCGTCTTAAAACCGTCTAAAATCACTGTTTTTTCCTTGGAAATCGTCTCCCATACACCAGACAAAACCCTTTTTAAGGCTCTATGTTCTAAAGGAACCTACATCCGCTCTCTTGCCCGAGACATGGGTCAAGCCCTTGGATGCCATGGATATGCAGCTTCTATTAAGCGTTCTCAGGTTGGTGGCATTTCGTTAAAGAATGCTTTGTCATTAGAAAAACTTGCAGTTTTAGAAAAAGAAGGTATATTGGGTGAGATGATACGACCCATCCAGGCAGTTCTGGCCGACATCCCGGCTGTTTTGGTGACGCCTGATCAAGAGCAAAAGCTCCGTTATGGTCAGGCTGTGGTGTATCCGCAACGGGACTTAATCCCGGAAGATCAGACATGCATTTTATGTGTGAATGATCAGGATAAAGCCGTTGCAATTGTTGACGTTGATGGTCGTGCCTTACGCCCTAAACGTGTTTTTAATATTAAATAATCGAAAGGAAAAACGATGTCGATGTTACCAGATCGTAAGAATACCCTTATTCAAGAGTACGCCACAAAAGAAGGCGATACGGGTTCTCCAGAAGTTCAAGTTGCTGTGCTAACAGAGCATATTTTGAATCTCACAGAGCATATGAAAGAGCACAAAAAAGATCTTCACTCTCGCCGTGGTTTGCTTATGAAAGTAAACAAGCGCCGTAAGTTGCTTGATTATCTAAAGCGCAAAGATGAAGGCCGTTATCAGGATCTCATTAAGAGCCTTGGTTTACGTCGCTAATTGCCTTCGTTGCTCTCTAACTCACACACTCCATTGGCGTGTAAACAAAATTTAAGAAAGGACTTTGAGATATATGTTCAAAGCTCATAAGCAAGAAATTGAGTGGGGTGGTCGTACCCTCACCCTGGAAACAGGAAAAGTTGCACGCCAAAGCGATGGTGCGGTTATTATAACCTACGGAAAAACATCTGTTCTTTGTACAGCTGTTAGTGCGAAAAAATCTATGCCTGGTGTGGATTTTTTCCCCCTTGCTGTGCACCACGTTGAGAAATATTATGCTGCTGGACGTATTCCAGGTGGTTTTTTCAAGCGTGAAGGACGCCCAACGGAGCGCGAAGTTCTAATCTCTCGGTTGATTGACCGCCCTATTCGCCCTTTGTTCCCTGAGAATTTTCGTAATGAAACACAAATTATTTGTAATTTGCTCAGCCATGATATGGAAAACGATCCTGATATCATTGCTTTGATTGGCGCCTCTGCGGCGCTGTCTATTGCGGGTGTTCCTTTTGCAGGGCCCGTTGCCGCTGCTAAGGTTGCTCTTGATTCTGACGGATCTTTCATCCTGAACCCAACCGTTGCCCAAGTAAAAGAGTCAAATCTTGACCTTGTTGTTGCTGGAACAACTGAGGGTGTGTTGATGGTTGAGTCTGAAGCGTCCGAGCTTTCAGAGGATCTGATGCTTGATGCTGTTATGTTTGCCCATGAAAGTTTCCAACCCGTTATTGAGGCTATCAAAAAGCTAAAAGCCGATGCTGGTAAAGCAGCATGGGTTCTTGAAGACACATCAAAGGTCGATGGCGATGTTTTTGCTGCTGTTCAAAAATGTGCGGAAAAAGAAATGCGCACAGCTTATCAAGTGCGCGATAAACAAGAGCGCGTTGGAAAACTTAATGACCTTCGGGCGACTGTTCTTGAAGACATTATTGATACTGACAGTGATGTGTTTACAGAAAATCGTGTTCTTGCTCAATTTAAAAAGCTTGAGAAAAAAGTCGTTCGCGGCGATATGATCAAGACGAAAACCCGTATTGATGGTCGTGATCTTGAGACAGTTCGTGAAATTAAATGCGAAGTGAATGTTGTACCTCAAGTGCACGGTAGTGCTTTATTTACACGGGGTGAAACACAAGCCCTTGTGATTACAACCCTTGGCACATCTTCCGATGAGCAAATCATTGATAGCATTGATGGAGAATATCGTGAGCGCTTTATGCTTCATTATAACTTCCCTCCCTATTCTGTTGGTGAAGCAAGGCGTTTTGGTCCTCCAGGGCGTCGCGAAATTGGTCACGGTAAACTCGCTTGGCGGGCCCTTCATCCTGTGATTCCGACAAAAGAAGAATTCCCGTATACATTGCGTGTGGTTTCTGAAATTACAGAGTCCAATGGGTCCTCTTCCATGGCGACTGTTTGTGGTACGTCTTTATCCTTGATGGATGCTGGTGTGACCATGCATAAGCCTGTTGCGGGTATTGCCATGGGTCTTATTAAAGAAGACGATGACTTTATTGTTCTAAGTGACATCTTAGGAGATGAAGATCACCTGGGCGACATGGACTTTAAAGTTGCCGGTACAAAGGACGGTATTACCTCCCTTCAAATGGATATCAAAGTGACCAGCATTACCCGTGATATTATGCAGCAAGCTCTTAAGCAAGCTCTTGATGCCCGTGTTCATATCCTTGGTGAGATGGCACATGCCTTGACTGATGCGCGTACAGAAGTGAGTGATAATGCGCCTAAGATGTACAAAATGAAGATCAAAAAAGAGAAAATCCGTGATTTGATCGGCCCAGGTGGCAAGATGATCCGTCAAATTTGTGAAGAAGCCGATGTTAAAATCGATATTTCTGAAGAAGGCGAAGTCGAAGTTGCCGGTCACTCTTCCGAAGCTATTGATAAGGCGATTTCTATGATCAACAGTGTCTGTCTTGATCCTGAAGTGGGGGCAAAGCATCACGGAAAAGTCATTAAATTGATGGATTTTGGTGCGATTGTTAGCTTTATGGGCGACAAAACAGGCCTTGTTCACATTAGCCAGCTTAAAAATGAGCGGGTTGAGCAAGTGTCTGATGTTGTTAAAGAAGGCGAGAGCGTCTGGGTTAAGATTCTCGAAGTTGATGCAAGGGGCAAAGTGCGTTTAAGCATGAAGTCTTTGGATCAAGAGACAGGTGAAGAAATTAAAGCCGAAAAGAAAGCTTAAAATAGGGCATTTTCTTTTAATATGAGAATATTAAGATTCTATGCACATAAAACCACTTAAAATCGGCAGGGCATATTATGTTAATTATAATATAACTGCCGATTTTTTAATGATAATAAAACAAAGCATAAGATAATGAAAACACTGAATTCTATCCTGATTGGCGCTAAAGAGTATCTTCCTTTAATCGAAGGTGGTAAAGGTGTGGCTATTTCAACGGGCCAAACCACCGGAGCATGGGC
>CAXBEY010000020.1:0-22006 GCA_963974885.1 uncultured Alphaproteobacteria bacterium | reverse complement strand
CGCTTACTTATATGTGCCTGAATCTGGTTTATGGTCATCGTTGTCGGTGGCGATGGTTATTTTTGATTCGGGGCCACTGTAATTTTTGATGTTATGGATGCCTTGGGAGGCGATGATGGTTGCATCGACACCCGTTTGTTTGAGAGACAAGGCAAAACATTATAAGCCCAAGCCCGCCCCACGGCTTTGTTCTTGCTTATTTTGATGCTCTTTAACGCGATTTGCCATCTCTGGATCTTGGGTTTTGAGCTCTTCTATTTTAGCGTCATTCAGATCTTTTTAAATGTATTTCTATGAAGCACTGTGGGGAACCCTCTGTACAGGTCACCCTCAATTTAGATGACGGTATATAACCAGGATATATACAAAACATGAATTGTAAGGAATATCACTCCTATAAGCCTGTTTAATTCAGAAAAAAATTTCAATAATACTCCAAAAAATATTGAGGCAGCTAGCATGATCCAAACATCAAATTTTGCAATGCGGTCAGCAACAGAGATCTCTTGTATGATAGACGTTGCCCCAATCACAAAAAAGCAATTAAAGACGTTACTTCCAAGAATATTCCCTAAAATGATATCTGAATGCTTTTTATAGGATGCAATAATTGCAGTGGAGAGTTCAGGGAGAGAGGTTGCTATTGCTACTGCTGATAAGCCTATAATCGCTTCAGATATATTCAGGATCCGCGCAATGCTCGTTGCGCCTTGAACCATTAACCAAGAGCCCAATAAGAGGAATAATAAGCCCCCTATTGAATAGACAAATGCTTTCGGAATAGATGAGCATTGTTCAAGTTCGATACATTCCACAAGATGTTTCGTGGTTTTTGAATGATTGACTCTATCAAGCTTGTAGCAAAGAAATATATACCCTATCAAAGCAATTAACATAAGTGCGCCAGATATGTAATTGAGTAGACTAAAATAAGACAATAAAGAGAGGACAAGGGCAGAAAAAACCATCATAGCAATGTCGCGATCCATATTGCATTTTTCTAACCGTAAGGGAGAGACCAGACAGGAAACACCAATTATTAAAAATATATTAGATATATTACTCCCAATTACATTTCCAAGAGCTATATCTGGTGAACCACTCATAGCCGCCCCCATAGATACTGAAAATTCTGGCAAAGATGTTCCAAAGCCTATAATCACAGCACTGACCAAAAAACCTGATAATTTAAAGATTCTGGCAAGGGAAAGGCTCCCCTTTAAAATAGCTTCTCCCCCTGTGAAAAGAAAAAAGACACCACCTATAATCATTATTATTTCTTGCAGCATTATTTAGTCACAACCTATTCTTTTTCCATTCATAAAAAACATAAGGGATCATTCCTTTATAGTCTTGAGAGTATTGCCTAATGTCAAGGTGACATAAATAAAGTGTTGGTTTTTCAAAGGTCATAAGAGCTCTTCTGACTGTAAATAGTCTGGGACAATAACGGTCCACCCAAATTCTTTCTCAATTTTTTCTTTTAGGGATAGAGCTGCCCTGGGTTCTCCATGGGTTATGAACACTTTTTGAGGGGATTTATTAAAGTTTCGAAGCCATGTTAAGATTTCTCCATAATCCGCGTGGGCTGACAGTGTGCTTAAATTTTCTATACGTGCCCGAACGGGGTGAAACTGTCCATGGATTTTGGTCTCTTTTTCCCCCTTAACAATACGATCCCCCCTTGTGCCACCAGCCTGATATCCCGTAAAAAGAATCGTATTTTTAGGGTCTGTAATAAAATGTTTAAGGTGATGAAGAACACGCCCCCCCGTTGCCATGCCACTTGCTGAGATAATAACGCTTGGCATACGAGACGTATCTAAACGCTTAGAGTCTTCAACGGTTTGTACATATGTTACAGAATCACAAACAGCATGACAGGTCTTCTCTGACAATTGATGTTCATTTTTAAATTTACACAAAAGTTTTGTAGCACTCACCGCCATGGGGCTATCCAAAAAAACAGGCAAATCAGGAATGCTGCCAGATTTTTTAAGCTCATGAATGTAATACAACATCAACTGAGCCCGCCCCACGGCAAAAGCAGGTACGACAACGGTCCCGCCTTTAGCAGCCGTGCTTCGGATAATCTCGCCAATTTCCTCTAGAGGGTCTTTCGTACTATGGAGGCGATCTCCATAGGTTGATTCAATAAGCAAGTAATCCGTTTGCTGGAATTGTGCTGGTGTTTGCATCACAGGGTCATGTTGACGTCCCAAATCTCCTGAAAAGGTAACCGTACGATTACCATCGGAAAGAGCAATAAAGGCAGAACCTAAAATATGGCCCGCACGACTCATAGTGAAATGAAGGTCATCGTCTAGGTAAAAAGGATGACCAAAATCAAGGGTATGAAATTGAGCAAGGGAAATACGGGCTTCTTTTTCCGTATAAAGGGGCTCGGCAAGTTTATGTTTTGTATAGCCATATTTGTTAGCGCGCCTAGCATCCTCTTCTTGAAGATAACCGCTATCGGGCAAAAGAATCTTGCACAATTCATAGGTAGCCTCAGAACAATAAATTTTCCCCTTAAAGCCTTGTTTCACAAGCAAAGGAACATAACCACTATGATCAATATGCGCATGGGTCAAAACAACGGCATCAATATCTTGTGGGTCAAAAGGGAGGGCATTCCAGTTGCGCAAACGTAATTCTTTATAGCCCTGAAAAAGGCCACAATCCACTAAGACCTTTTTGCCGCTATGTTCAATGAGGTACTTGGACCCTGTAACAGTTCCTGTGGCGCCAAAAAAACTAATTTTCATTACAATTATCCTTCTATAACTTCGCCTTCTTAAGGCGTGCCGCATTTAAAATGACCGATAAGGAGCTAAAGACCATGGCAGCACTGGCGATAATGGGACTGAGGAGAAGACCAAATACAGGATACAAAATGCCGGCTGCGATGGGAACGCCCGTTGCATTATAGATAAACGCAAAGAAAAGGTTTTGCCGGATATTTGTCATGGTCACTTGACTCAGGCGCCTTGCACGGACAATACCTGTTAGGTCTCCTTTGACCAAAGTCACCTCTGCGCTTTCCATAGCAATATCAGCGCCCGTTCCCATGGCAATGCCCACATCTGCTTGGGCAAGGGCTGGTGCATCATTCACACCATCTCCGGCCATGGCAACTTTGTAGCCTTCCCTTTGCAAACGTTTAACCACTTCGCTTTTGCGCTCTGGCAGAACACCCGCTTCAATTTCATCAATTTCCAATTTTCCAGCAACAGCCTTTGCTGTTACTTCGTTGTCTCCTGTGAGCATCACAAGGCGAAGCCCGCTTTTTCTAAGATCATGAAGGGCTTGAGGAGTCGTTTCTTTAATGGGGTCCGCCACACCAATGAGACCTGCTAATTTATGCTCGATCATCACTAACATCACCGTTTGACCTTGGGCCCGCAAATCATCTGCTTGTTTGATAAGATCTGAGGGGTCTATCTTCAAAGCTTCTAAGAGCTTGTCATTCCCCAAGGCCACGTGTTTACCATCAACGGTTCCAGCAACACCCTTGCCAGTGAAAGACTCAAAGTCTTTTGTTTTGGAAAGCGTTAACTTTTTGTCTTGGGCGCCTTTCACAATGGCTGTGGCAAGGGGATGCTCGCTTCCTTGTTCAAGGGAGGCCGCCAATTGCAAAATATCATCTGCATCTTGTCCTTGCTCAGAAACAACAGCCGTCAGCTTAGGCTTGCCTTCCGTTAAGGTTCCGGTTTTATCAATGACAAGAACATCAATTTTCTCCAAAATCTCAAGGCTTTCAGCATTTTTAATCAGAATCCCTGCCTGTGCTCCTCGACCTGTTCCAACCATAATAGACATCGGTGTTGCAAGACCAACGGCACAAGGGCATGCAATAATCAAAACAGCAACCGCATTAATCATCGCGTAGGACAGGGCCGGCTCAGGTCCCCAAATCCCCCACACAATAGCCGTTATAATGGCAATGACCACAACAACGGGGACAAAGTATCCCGCCACCATATCAGCCATCTTCTGGATAGGGGCGCGGCTCCGTTGGGCTTCGGCAACCATGTGGACAATTTGTGACAACAGAGTCTCGCTGCCAACTTTTTGCGCTTCCATAATAAAGCTACCCGTCTGGTTCAGGGTTCCGCCTGTCACTTTATCTCCCGCGGACTTTGTAAGTGGCATGGATTCCCCCGTGATCATAGATTCATCAAGGGTACTTCTCCCCTCAACGATGACACCATCTAAAGGAACGGAATCCCCCGGACGCACCCGCAAGTGATCTCCAGGAACAACTTGATCCAAAGGCACTTCTTTATCGGCGCCCTTTTTTTGGATCACAAAAGCTGTTTTAGGGGCGAGATCCAAAAGGGCTCTAATGGCATTATTGGTTTGTGAACGGGCTCGAAGCTCCATGACTTGCCCTAACATTACCAATGTAATAATGACAGCGGCCGCTTCAAAATACACATCAACCAAGCCATCCTCCATAATCATTTTTGCTGGAAAAAGGCTTGGAAAAAAAGCTGCAATCAAACTATAGAGATAGGCCACACCCGTTCCAAGAGCGATAAGAGTGAACATATTCAAATGCCTTGAAACAACAGAAACCCAGGCTTTTTTGAAAAAAGGAATAGCGCCCCACAGCATGACCGGCGTTGATAAAGCAAACTCAATCCACATGGCTGTTGTGGAGGGGATATAAGGTTCAAGGGGGCGTCCTGGAATGTGGTCCAACATCACCAACAATAAAGCAGGAAAAGATAAAATGCTACAAATCCAAAAGCGCCGCGTCATATCAATGAGCTCTGTTTTGTCTTCTTCTGTGCTCACGCCTTGCGGTTCAAGGGCCATACCACAAATAGGGCAATCCCCGGGTCCCATTTTCTCAATTTCAGGGTGCATGGGGCAAGTGTAAATAGTATCTGCTGGTAGATTTTCATCAACCTTAGACTTTGCAGGTTTGTGATGATGGTCGTGACACGCGCTATGGTCTGTCATTGTTCTTTTCCTGTCTTTTTTAATATTGTTGTTTTTATGTCTTGTCAGTTATTCTGATTTTTTTTATTAGAAGCCCAAAAAATTAACGTTTTCTTAACAAAAGGCCCCGACACTGAAAATAAAAAAGGAACTTTGAAATGATATTTTTAGCTGATGTAGCCTTCTCCATTGAGCTTCTAGCCCTAGCCGCTGGTGTAGCACTCTTCGTTTGGTCATTAAGGAACAAAGGCGCAGGGCAGTTTTTTGCAAAGTTCTTTGGCATGGTCGTCATTATTTCTGCGATATTAGGGATCATTTGTACATCCTATTATAGTTTTTCTTATTGGGTACAAGGGTCTTTTTCAGCCCTTTCTTCATAATCCCTGATATAGATTTATTCATCCTGTTTTCTAATGGTATGATATTTTTTGCAAAAACTCATTCCTATGCCATGGGCTTCCCACATTTTTTCAACGGAAAAATAAGTAAACGCTGCAGACCAAGTAATAAGAATTAAACCATTAATAGCCTCTATACCTGTTAGAAAACGTAAAGCATCTGAGGGAAAAACATCTCCAATACCAAGGGATGAATACGTGGTAATGGAAAAATAGAGATAGGTTGGAAAGTGCTCTTGAATATTACCTGACAAGTCAGAAAAATTAGCATAGTGCACAAGAGCCCAATAGATCAGAGCATATATCAGAACAGAAAGGGCATGGGCAATAAAAATACCACTCATCATCATAAGCATTAAGTGTCTTGGTCTAACGGCTTTTCCCGAGACAAAGCGTGAAATAAAGCACAAACACTCATAAAAAAGAGCTGTAACACCATAACTTGCTCCTATCCCTACCAGCAAAACAATCCAAAATTCACTCATGACTCACCTTTTTCTTCATGGGAATAATCAATAAATGACGCCCCTTCAGGAGCCCGACATTTTTTCTCAACTTGGAGGGTTACGAAATAGAAATCATATTCTTTCTCAAGAACAGCATAGGCTTCATCGAGAATAGCTTCATGGTCTGATTCCGGTTCAATCATAACATGTGCTGTGAGGAGGTTTTTTCCCGACGTTAATGTCCAAAGATGGATATGGTGGACATGAGAGATTCCCTTAAGAGTGCTAAGCATTTTTTTTATATCATCAGGGTCAATGTCAGAGGGAGATGCTTCAAGAAAAATATTCAGGGTATCTCTTATAATACCCCAAGACGCCCACAAAAGAACAAGACCAAAGAGCATACCCAAAATAGGGTCAATGGGCATCCAGCCGGTTAGTTGAATGACGACCGCTGCAATAATAATAATGATGCTGCCAACAAAAGTTTGCATCACATGCCAAAAAGCACCCTTCATGTTCAGGTTATTTCTAAAGCTTTTCCACATCACAGCCATGGAAATAATTTCTGTAATCAGACCACCAGCAGCAGAGAGATACATAATACCTGTTGGCAATTCAATGCTTTGTTGAAGGCGATTATAACCCATCCATAAAATATAAAGGGCCATAAGCAACAAAAAGGCACCATTTAAAAGAGCCCCAACAATCTCGGCTCTCATCATACCAAATGTGTGACTTTTATCGCTAGGGCGCATGGATATGCGATTAGCAACAAGAGCAAGCAAGACACCGCCAACGGCTGAGAAGGTATGGAAAGCATCTGAAAGCACAGCAACAGATCCAGAATAAATACCTAGTCCCAACTCAATGAAAAAATAAACACCTGTTAACCAGCCTGTAATTTTTAAAGCTCTGGCATCGGCTTCCATTCCGTGAAATGTACCAGCCCCGTGTGAATGGCTATTTTTATGCTTTGATGTCATGTACTTACATCAAGAGAACCCCTAGAGGACTCTCTACGCTCCCTTTTTTTTAGTTATTAATGTTCATCCTACACCAAAATTTATTAAAAAAGTATAATAATCATTTGATTTATTGATTTATTGATGAGATGATTAAACATCAACAACAGGAGAACAATATGAAAAATACACTTAAATTATCCCTTACTTTTGCAGCAACCCTTATGGCTTCAAACGCCTTTGCAGAGGGTGCACATCACGGAAAAATGGAAGGTGAAATAGCTGCGAAGGACGGCCACATAGGCATGATGGGTGGCCCTGTAGTGCATGACGGCATGAAAATGGATAAGATGGCTATGATGAAAGAGCGCGCTGCTATGATGTCTAAATGTGCCGATGAGCTTGAAAAAGATACGCCAAATCCAGCGGAACTCAAGCTTTGTGCAAAAATGATGCGCAAGCAAGCTGATATGATGGAGTCTTGCATGGAAAAAGGATGTGACATGATGGGAAACATGATGAAAAAAGGCAAAAAATCACATCATGGAGCTAAAACAATGGCGGCTAAAAAATAATAATTAATCAAATTTAAAAGTCTAGGGAGGTTATCATGATTGAGATTGTTCCAAATTGGCACCCACTTGCCGTGCATTTTCCAGTAGCCTTGGTGATGACCTCAACCTTATTTTTTCTAGCCGGATTAATTTTTAAATCTAATTTATCCAAGGAGTTACTGGCGGCATCAAAGTGGTGCTTATGGAGCGCTGGTGTTGCCGCTATTGTTGCAGCGACCTTTGGCTGGTTTGCTTATAACTCTGTTGCCCATGATGAACCTTCCCATGCAGCCATGACGCTTCATAAAGAGTGGGCAATTCCAACGGCCGTTTTTATCTCTCTTTTAGCCCTCTATGCTTATGCTATTCGAGATATTTGGGGACGTAAAAAGAAAGTTCTTGTCGCAATTCTTCTGATTTCAGCAAGTCTCTTAACCTCTATTACGGGGTGGCTTGGTGGTGAGGCAGTCTACCGCTATGGCATTGGCGTTATGCGTATTCCAAATGCTGACGATCATAGTCATTCTGGTGCTGAATCTGAAGATCACGATGATTCAGGTGTAAAGAGATTACACGATGACAACACCTCAAAAGAACTCCACGGCGAAATTATGAAAGATAAACCCCACGATGATTCAGCGGCGCCCCATGGAAAAGCTGGCAATACCCATGCCCATTAAGCGTTTTTTTCTTATTGTCCCCCTTTGTCTTTTTAATATCACAGGGGGTCTTGCTAATAACGCTTACTCTTTGAGTGAACTTGAAAAGATTGCGTTAGCGCGCGCGCCTGAACTTGAAACGTTAAAGCAAAACCAAATAGCCCTAGAAGAAAATGCCATCGCAGCAGGGCAACTCTCCGACCCACAATTGCAAGCTGGGTTAATTAATATGCCAACGGATACCTTTAAAACCACTCAGGAAAACATGACCCAGTGGAAACTATCCCTAAGCCAAGCCTTTCCCCGGGGGCGCTCTTTGTCCCTAAAGTCAGAGCAACAAAAAATCATGGCACGCCAAGTAGAAGAACGCCAAAACCTCACAAAGTCGGAGATCTTGAGAGATTTGCGTCTTGATTGGCTAGAACTTTACTACCTTATCCATGCGGAAAAAATCTTGAAAAAAGCACGAGGCGTTTTTCAACATTTGGTCAAGGTTACCACTTCTATTCTTTCCGTGGGCTCAGGGAATCAGCATGATGTTCTGCGTGCTCAGCTTGATCTTTCTCAGGTTGAAAGCCGTCTTATTCAAGTACAAAATGACCTTGGAATGGTGAGAGCAAGGTTAACCCGCTGGCTTGGCGATGATATTATCTCACAGGTAAATCCCCACCAACTGCCAAAATGGCAAGCTCCTCTTTCAATGAAAAAAATACAAGCCTCTCTTCTGCAACACCCCACCCTTCTTGTGGCGGAAAAGTCCGTTGAGTCTGCTCAAAAAGATATTGACCTCGCAGATGCTGCTTATGCCCCTGCTTGGTCTGCGAATGCTCATTATTCTTTACGTCAAGGGCGTGCTGGTATGCCTAAAAAGCGCCGTGCGGATTTTGTGGGTGTACAGTTAAAAACAGAACTCCCTTTTTTCACAGGAAAGCGTCAGGACCGTAAAATGGCAGCAAGTCGAGCCCGTTATGTGGCCTCTAAAAGTGAAAAACAAAAAGCGTTGTTAAACTTGTCGCGGGATTTATCTGCAACCTACACCATGTGGCAAGAGCTTTCAAAGCAATATAAGTTGTATCAAAATCGCTTACACCCCGAAGCACGGCAATACGCCAAATCGACTTTGACTGCCTATGAAAATAGACAACTCGATTTTCCAACGGTGGCCCGAGCCCACGATCGTGAGATTATGGTATCTCTTCAAAAGCTCCGCATTCAAACAAATCTTTACCAATCACGTGCTAATTTACTCTATTTGGAGATGTCAAAATAATGATTTCTAAAAAGACCTTAATACCTTTTCTTGTGATTGCTGTCATTGCCTTTTTAGGAGGCATGCTCGGGCAAAAATATCTTTTTACGTCATCAACCGCCGTGCAAGGTTCCAAAGAACCAACGGAAAAAGATATTGATTATTGGGTAGCGCCTATGGATGCAACGTATAGACGTGACAAACCCGGAAAATCTCCCATGGGCATGGATCTTGTTCCTGTTTATAAAGGCTCTAAGTCCGACGGAGGGGAGGAAGAAGGGCTCATCAAAATATCCCCTACCGTTGAAAACAACCTCGGCGTTAAAACAGCTATTGCAACCAAAAAAGATATTTCGAGAATTATCGAGACTGTTGGGTCTATTGCAGCCGATGAAAACCAAATTGAACATGTTCATGTGTATGCGGATGGATGGATTAAGGAACTTCTTGTCAAAGCCGAAGGTGAAAAAGTGACAAAAGGAGAAACTCTCTTTCGTCTCTATTCTCCAGCCCTTGTAAATGCTCAAGAAGAATACATCCTAGCTCTTAATAACAAAAACACATCCCTCTTTGAAGCCGCTTTAGGAAAGCTCAAAGCCCTAGGCATGGGTAGTGAACAAATTGACACTCTAAAGAACACACGAAAAGCATCGGAGCTCGTGGATATTATCGCTGACGAAAGCGGTATCGTGTCCCAACTTAATGTCGGAGAAGGCATGTTTGTAAAACCAGAAAAAATTCTTATGGTCATTGAAGATTTATCAAAGATCTGGCTCTTAGCGGATGTTTATGAACGCCAATCTTCTTGGGTCAAAAAAGGGCAAAAAGCCGAAATGTCTCTCCCCTATTTACCGGGGAAAAAATGGGCGGGTGAGGTGAATTATGTATATCCAACCTTAGATCCGAAATCTCAAACTCTTAAGGTGCGTATGATGTTTGAGAATTCATCTGGAGATCTTAAAATTAACATGTTTGGGGATGTAAAAATTTATGCCCAACCCCGTCAAAACATCCTTGTTATTCCTAGGGAAGCCGTTATTTATACAGGTCAAGAAAATAGAGTCATTGTGAAATTAGACACGGGAAAATACGTTGCACGGGTTTCGAAAATTGGTTTGGAAACCCACGAAGAAGTTGAGGTAATCGACGGCGTTAAAGAAGGGGAAACCATTGTGACATCGGCTCAATTTTTGATTGATTCGGAATCGAGCCTCAAGGCAAGTTTCAACCGCATTAGTGGGGAGGTCAGCTCTCAAAAATCTACGGTATCTCCCCATGCTAATCATTAGAACAAGGCCCAAAACACCATGATAAAACATATTATTATTTGGTCCATCAAAAATCGTCTCATGGTTTTATTGGCAACGGTTTTGCTCGTTATTTCTGGTTTTTATACTCTCAAGAATACCCCCGTTGATGCCATCCCTGACCTCTCAGACGTTCAGGTGATTATCAAAACCTCTTATCCTGGGCAAGCCCCCCAAGTGGTTGAGGATCAAGTCACCTATCCTTTATCCACAGCCATGCTCTCGGTTCCAAAAGCCACAACCGTCAGGGCATATTCCTTTTTTGGAGACTCCTATGTTTATGTGATTTTTGAGGACGGCACAGATCCCTATTGGGCTAGAACCCGTGTCTTGGAATATTTGAGCCAGGTCTCAAGCAAGCTACCCATCACGGCCAGGCCTGAGCTTGGCCCTGATGCTACAGGGGTTGGTTGGGTCTATCAATATGCGTTGGTGGATGAAACGGGAAACCATAATTTAGCAGAGCTCCGCAGCTTGCAAGATTGGTTTTTAAAGTTTGAGCTTCAAACTCTTTATGGCGTTTCAGAAGTCGCCACCATTGGGGGCATGGTTAAACAATACCAGATCTCCATCGAGCCTAATCGTTTGCGAGCCTATGGCCTTTCCTTGAGCCATGTAAAAAAAGCTATCCAGCGTTCGAACCAAGAAATTGGTGGCTCCGTTGTTGAGTTAGGAGAAGCGGAACACATGGTACGAGCAACGGGTTATCTCGGTGGCATTAAAGATATTGGCGACACGACCCTTGGCGTTACCGATGAGGGTGTCCCCATTTTGTTATCAAATGTTGCTCATGTTTCCGTTGGCCCTCAAATGCGTCGCGGCATTGCCGAACTTGATGGCAAGGGGGAAGTCGTTGGCGGGACCATTGTTATGCGTCAAGGGGAAAATGCTCTTAAGACCATTGAGGGCGTGAAAGCACGCCTCAAAGTTCTCCAAAAAAGCTTGCCAGAAGGGGTTAAAATTGTTGAAACCTATGACAGATCTAGCCTTATCGAACGCGCTGTTAGTAATCTTACCTCCAAGCTTTTAGAGGAGTTCATTGTGGTGGCTTTGGTTTGCATGATTTTCCTTTTTCACTTTCGATCCTCGCTGGTAATCATTATTAGTCTTCCCGTTGGTATTTTAAGTGCTTTTATCATCATGTATATGCAAGGCATCAATGCCAACATCATGTCTTTGGGAGGGATTGCCATTGCTATTGGTGCCATGGTAGATGCGGCTATTGTGATGGTTGAAACCATGCATAAACATATAGAACGCACAAAACTTACAGATGAAAATCGCTGGAAAATTGTTGAAAAAGCAGCCCTAGAAGTGGGGCCCCCTCTTTTTTTCTCCCTGTTGATTATTACCCTCAGTTTTTTACCCGTTTTTGCCTTGCAAGCCCAAGAAGGGCGCTTGTTTGCGCCCCTTGCTTTTACCAAAACCTATGCCATGGCTGCCTCCGCAGGCCTCGCTATTACTTTGGTTCCGGTTTTAATGGGCTATTTTATTCGGGGAGAAATTACCCCTGAACATAAAAACCCTGTCAATAGGTTCTTGATCAGGAGCTACCGACCTCTTATTAACTTTACCCTTAAATTTCCCAAGGAAATGCTCCTGGGTTCGCTGATTATTCTCTTTCTTTCCCTATGGCCCCTTTCTCGAATTGGCAGTGAATTTATGCCGGATTTAGATGAAGGGGACTGGATGTATATGCCAACAACCCTGCCTGGAATTTCCATTGGAAAAGCTAGGCAGATTCTCCAGCAAACTGATAAACTTATTAAGGCAGTCCCCGAAGTTGAGCGTGTTTTTGGCAAGATTGGACGCGCGGAGACCGCAACGGATCCAGCTCCTTTAACCATGGTTGAAACGGTAATTCACTTTAAACCCCGCGATCAATGGCGCCCCGGCATGACACCTAAAAAGTTGAAAGCCGAACTCAACAAACAAGTCAACTTGCCCGGCATTACGAACGCTTGGGTTATGCCCATTAAGACCCGTATAGATATGTTAGCAACGGGTATCAAAACCCCAGTGGGCATTAAAATTTCCGGGCCAAATCTTGGAAACATTCAAAAAATAGCTGCTTCCCTTGAGCCTATCCTGAATAAAGTAGAAGGGACAGCTTCGGTTTATGGAGAACGTGTGGCCGGTGGTCGCTATATCGAAATCGACATTGATCGCAAAAAAAGTGCCCGGTACGGCCTTAATATTGCCGATGTTCAGGAAGTCATTTCTACGGCCGTCGGGGGTATGAATGTGACCCAAACCGTTGAAGGGCTCGAGCGTTACCCCGTTAACTTACGTTACCCTCAAAGCTACCGTCATTCCGTCCCTCAACTCAAGCTTCTTCCTCTGATTGCACCAACGGGTGCTCATATTGCCTTGGGTGACGTTGCTACCGTTTCCATTACCGATGGCCCACCGGCAATTAAAAGCGAAAATGCCCGCTTAACGGGGTGGGTGTTCGTTGATATTGAGGAACGGGATCTTGGCTCCTATGTCAAGGAAGCCCAACGTCTTGTTCAAGAAGAGCTTAAGTTGCCTGCGGGTTATTCCTTAAAATGGTCGGGGCAGTATGAATACTTAGAGCGCGCTCAAGAGCGCCTCATGAAAGTCGTGCCCTTAACCCTGGTGATCATTCTATTGCTTCTCTATTTCAGCTTTAGGCGTTTTACGGAAGTCTTTTTGATTATGGCCACCTTGCCTTTTGCTCTTGTTGGCGGGATTTGGCTATTATTTTCCTTGAACTATAATTTCTCTGTTGCGGTGATGGTGGGCTTTATTGCGCTCTCAGGCGTGGCCGTTGAGATCGGTATTTTGATGCTGGTTTATTTAAATCAAGCCTATCATGCCCGTCAAGAAAAGGCTCTTAAAGATAAAAAAGCCATAACCATTCATGACCTCAAAGGGTCTATCTTAGAAGGCGCTCTTATGCGGGTGCGCCCCATCTTGATGACCGTTGCAGCTATTATTGCAGGACTTTTGCCAATCATGCTGGGTTCAGGAACGGGCTCAGAAGTTATGCGCCGTATTGCTGCTCCTATGGTTGGTGGTATGATCAGCGCCACCATCCTCACCCTCTTGGTCATCCCCGCTGTTTTTCTTCTTTGGAAAAGTCATGGGGTGAAAAAGGGAACTTAACAAGAGCAATTAGACTGTGTCGTGCCAGAATTTTCAAATTCTAGGGTTGAATGCTCTATGGCAAAATCATTCTTCAAAAGTGTTTTGAGAAGTTGTTTAACACGTTCCATATCAGCTTCCTCTCCTAAAACAACATGAGCTTCTAAGGCATTTCGATGTTCGTCAAGGTGCCAAATATGTAAATGATGAACATCCTCAACACCTTCAACTTTTGCCATCATAGCGCTGACGTCTTCGACCTTAATATGAGACGGCGTGCCTTGCATTAAAATATGAATGACTTTTGGCATTTCTTTTATAGCTTGCCACAAAACATAAACAGAAATTAAAAGAGTAATAACTGCATCTATCCAAATCCACCCATAGAGTAAAATCAAAATGCCTGCCAAAATAACACCAACGGAAGCAAGGGCATCGGTTATGTTATGCAAAAAAGCAGCCCGGATATTAAGGCTGGTTCGAGAATATTTATAGGTTATAACTGCCGTGATGACATCAATAATCAGCGCAACACTTGCCACGATAACAACGGTCCATCCCTCAATGGAAACGGGAGCGTAAAAACGCTGAAATGCCTCAATAATAAGATATAATCCGATAAGGAGAAGAGTTGTTAGGTTAATGAGCGCTGCAATAGTCTCAGCACGCTTATAGCCAAAACTCTTGAGATGGTCAGGAGGGTTGCGCCCAATGGAAATCGCCACCATGGCAATCAAGAGAGAAGCAGCATCACTAAAATTATGGAGCGCATCTGCTATAAGGGAAAGACTGCCTGAAACAAGTCCTGCAATGACCTGAACAACCGTCAAAAGCATGTTCACGGCAATGGCCCACCACAAGCGATGCTCGCTGTTTTTAGAAGAGGGAGCTAGGGGAATATGTTGGTGTCCTTTACCCATAAAATGCCCTTTAAGACGGTTCTTTTTTATTTCTGTAAAAGAAGTTATAAATCACTGGCAACACAAAAAGCGTTAAAAAGGTTGAGGATACAATTCCACCAACCACAACGGTCGCAAGGGGACGTTGAATCTCAGAACCAACTCCCTGAGAGAGCAACATGGGAATCAAACCGAGGGAGGCAATGATCGCTGTCAAGAGAACAGGACGTAACCGTGAAAGAGCGCCTTCCATGACACCTGCACAGGTTTCCATACCGTTTTTGATATTATCCTTAATAGAGTTCACTAGCACCACGCCGTTGAGTACTGCGATGCCAAAGACCGCAATAAAGCCAATGGAGCTAGGTACTGATAGATATTGGCCACTAAAGAACAGGGCCAATATACCGCCAATAAGGGCCAGCGGGACGTTAACCATGATTAGAACAGCATGGCCAATGGAAGAAAAAGCAAAATACAACAACAAGAAAATTAATAATAATGACACAGGAACAATGATCATAAGTTTCTTTTGGGCACGCTCTTGGTTTTTAAACTGTCCTCCATATTGTAGGCTATATCCTTCTGGTAAGTTTAGTTTATCTTCCAGTAATCCTTGGATATCTTTCACAACACTTCCCATGTCACGACCCTTCACATTCAGTTGCACTACAACACGTCGCTGAACATCATCACGGCGTATTTGAGGAGGTCCCGCTTCAACCTTAATATCCGCCAAATGTTCTAAACGAAGCTGGTTACCCGTTGGGGTTAAAACAGGAAGTTGTTTAATCTTATCAAGGGTATTCCTATACTGTTCTTCAAGGCGCAGATAAATATCATATCGCTCATTTCCCTTAATGATTTGACCGACGGTTTGTCCGCGAATATCATTGGTAATCAACGACATAATATCACTGACATTCATACCATATTGACTGATAATTTCACGCCGCGGACTAATGATGAGTTGAGGCTCTCCACTGCTTTGCTCCATGGCAACATCCGTTGTGCCTTCGACAGTTCCTACCAATTTTTCGATTTCTTTGCCTTTATCATTTAAAACATCTAAATCAGCTCCAAATAACTTAATGGCTAGTTCTGCTTTCACGCCGGATAAAAGTTCATCAACACGGGTTGCAATGGGTTGTGAGAAGGAGAGGAGAATACCAGGCAATATAGCCATTTTTTTGGCCATTAGTTCTTCCAACTCAATACGGGTTTTAGCGGAAGTCCACTCTGTAATCGGTTCTATTTCCACAATGAATTCGATGTTAGAAATAGGCTCTGGATCACCGCCAATTTCAGCCCGCCCCACACGACTAACAACACTTAAAACTTCAGGAAATTCCATTATTTTCCTTTCTAATTTTTGGGCAACATCCCGAGAAATCGTCAAGTTTACAGAAGGGGCTAGGGTTGCCCTAATGTTTAACGTGCCCTCCTCAAGAACAGGGACAAACTCTGTGCCCAAAAAAGGAAGTGTACTTAAAGACACAGCAAAGAGAGCAACAGTCACAGAAACAACTTTTAAGGGATGGTAAATTAGAAAAGAAAGGACTGAGTTAAATTTTTCTAGCAACCACTCAAAGGGGGGGTTCCTTTTATGCTTTAATGGCTTTTTAAACACATAAATAGAAAGCGCTGGCATAATGACTAGGGCAACGATTAAGGACGCTGCCATGGCAAACACAATGCTTTGGGCCATAGGGTGGAAAAGTTTTCCTTCAACACCTTCTAAGCCAAAAATAGGGGCAAAGACAACAATGATAATGGATACGGCGAAAAAGACAGGTCGTGCAATTTCTCGAGAAGCCTCTTGAATCCTGAGGGCCACACCGGATTTATGATCTCCTCGATTTCCCGAACTTAAGTGCTTAAAGATATTTTCCATCATCACAACGGAGCCATCCACAATCATTCCGATGGCAATGGTTAAACCTCCAAGGGACATGAGGTTTGCTGAAATGTTATAATGGGACATTACCATGAGGGAAACGAGCACTGAAATGGGAATAGAAAACATCACGAGAAGGGTCATGCGAAGATTTAACAGAAAAAGAAACAGAACGATGAGAATGAGAATAAAAGCTTCAAGAAGAGCTTTTTTAACGGTATCAACAGCCTTATCTACCAGGGTTGACTGGTCATAAAACGTTTTGATTTTTACACCACTTGGGAGGGCTTTTTGAATCAAGGCAAGTTTTGCTTTGATATCTTCGATGGTGTTTTTTGTATTGTCCCCCATACGCTTTAAGGCGATACCGGTCACGACTTCCCCTAAAGATTCCACACTTTTATCATCCTTGCGCAATGACATCGTCACGAGCCCTTGGCGCACTTCACTACCATATTCAACTTTTGCGACTTCTTTTAAGCGAACAATTTTCCCGCCAATCACCTTAACAGGTATTTGTGCGAGTTCTTGAAGGCCTTGTTCATCACTGGCATACCAACCGGAGCCCCGAATGACGATTTGCTCATTGGGCGTTTCCAAAAACCACCCTCCTGCATTAAGGTTATTTTTTTCGATGGCTTCTTGGAGATCTACCCCCGTTAGCCCATAAGACAGAAGCTTTGAAGGATCAAAGAGGACTTGGTATTGCTTGACGTCGCCGCCAAAGGATAAAATATCTGTCACCCCTGGAACCGTCAAAAGAGAGAGCTTCACGAACCAATCATTGAGGGAGCGCAGCTCCATTACATTGTATTTCTCGGGATCATCTGGCAAAAGAGCATATTGGAATACTTGCCCAAGTCCAGAGGTATTGGGGCCAATTTCAGGAACACCCGCTTCCTTTGGAATGTCTTCTGATGCGAGTTGAAGTTGTTGGAAAACCTGTTCCCGGGCAAAGTAGACATCTGTTCCTTCTTTAAAAACAACAGTGACAACGGACAAACCTGTCTTCGAGATGGAACGGACTTCCTCCACGTCAGGTAGGGAATACATTTCTGATTCAATGGGGTAGGTAATAAGTTGCTCGACTTCTTTAGCCGCCAGGCCATCGGCTTCCGTATTAATTTGCACCTGGATATTAGTCACATCGGGAAAGGCATCCAAGTTAAGTTTAGGTAGCATAAAAGTGCTAGAGACCAAAAGCCCCACAAGCCCTAAAATAACAAGAAGCCTATTTTTAATGGAAAAATCAATAAGTTTGACAAGCATGAACTTTATCTCTTGTTGTTAGCTTGGGGCTGCTGCCTCTTAATGTGAGTCCGCAAAGTTTTGTTTTTTGAATTCAGAGTCCACAAAGAAAACACCGTCCTTGACGAACTTTGTTCCGGACTTGACATTAGCCACAACCAAAGTCATCTCGCCCTTCTTAATGACATCTAATTCAAGGGGCCTAAAGTAATTATTTGCTTCTAAAATATAGAGCACATAACGCCCTTCATTATTTTGGACTGTTGCGGAAAGAGGAATATTGATAGACTCTTTAGATTCAGAAATATCTATTTTTACATTTACAAATTCACCACTATGAAGAAAGTCCTCCTTATTCTCCACTTCAATGCGGATCGTGCGTGTCCGTGTTTTTTGATCAATTTCATGCTGTAAAGAAATGACCTTACCTTCAATAATAACGTCATTTTTTTCGATAGAAACAGGTGAGCCAACTTTGATAGAAACTTTCTGATTAGAGGGAATGTTGGCATCTATCCACATACTTTCTTCATTCACAAGTTTAAAAAGGAGGTCTCCCATATTAATGCTTTGACCCTTAATAACATCTGTTTGGGTAATGCTGCCAGAAATAGGGGCCAGAATTTCCAACAAGTTGTCAGCTTTTTCATCCTTTAAAAAAGTCTCAATTTGCTCTTTTGTAAAGCCATACGCTAGAAGAGTTGAATAAAGGCGGTCAAATTCTACCTTTGCATCTTGCACCCCTTTTTTGGAGGTAAATTTTTCTTTATAGAGTTCTGTTTTACGTTTTTTTTCTTGAGCGGCGAGGATCAAGTTGGCTTTTGTATCGGCAATTTCAGCACTAGAAAGCACTACAAGAGGATCGCCCTTTTGCACGCTTTGCCCTTCAGAAACGAGGCGCTTTTCCACTCTCGCTTGAATTCTGGAGGAGACAAGCGAGACATTATTTCGATTAAGAATAATCTCCCCTGGCAATGTGATGGACGTTGAGGCAATAGAAGGCGTAATCACAGCGGTTTGAATACCGGCTTCTTTTTGTTGCTCAGGAGAAATTTGTAAAGAATTTTCTTCAGCCTGTCCCTGCTCATTAGCCTGAACACTCAAAGCAATAAGACATGGAAAAAACAGTGCTAAAAATCGGTGCGACATAAATATTATCTCCTTGTGTATAAATAGTATAATGGAAAAAAAGTAAAATGAAACAGGTAAAGTTATTCTATAAAAGTGGGCGCTTCACGGGCTGTTTTTCCAGAGAAACAGAACACAAAGGGTGGCTTTGCCGCCCGCCTCAAAAGAAAGAAAAAGGGCACAAATTGCTGGTGCGAGGGCACGGAAATCGTGGCCATAGAAAACGGGTGCATGGCTCTAAAATCAAGGGGCGCGTCTCCATACATGAAGCTGCCCTTTGAATCTACCTCATTGGAACAGACGGAAATAAATGGTCTATATATTGGCTAAGCCCTGTTTTTTTCTATGTTGCAGAACACTTACCCATAGGTAAGACACAACGGTGAGACTTGCGAATAAAATCATAAGGCTTGAAATGGAGGCAAGGGTCCCATCATAGGCTTTTCCTGCAAAGTAAGATCCTAAGCCCAAGAAAATCATCCTAAAGGCGGCTAAAAAGGCAGAGGCGGCCCCCGTCGCATGGCGAAACCGTTCAAGAGCAATGGAAGATGTGGGAGGGAAAGTAAAACCAAGGGCCATATTATAAAGTAAAACAGGGGCCAGTAAAATATAGGCCGACTTCACATCTAAAAAGGTCATCCAGGCCATGGTCAAAGCAGAGGTTGTCACAAATGAAATGCCTGCTCTTAAAACTTTTCTAGCCCCAAAACTTGCAATCAAGCGCCCCACGACAAGGTGTGCAAAAGCATTGGTCACCATGCCGATTCCCGTCACAACACCGAACTGAATTTTACTCAATCCAAACTGATCAATATACAGATAAGAGCTGGAGGTAATGTAAGCAAAGAAGCCGGCCAACATTAAGGACGTAATCATACCATAGAGCAAAAAGATTGGATCTTTAAACATAGATTTATAGGTGCGGTACATTCCCCCAAAGGAAAAAGGCGCTTTTTCTTTGAGGGTTTCAGGAAGCAGGAAGTAGTAGAGCACAAAGATCAAAAGACCTGCTAGAGCGACACCATAAAACAAATGCCGCCAGCCATAATACTCCCCAATAAAGCCTCCAATAATGGGGCCAATGGCAAAAGAAAGGGTAATGACAATACCCATATAAGCCATCATGGTAGCAAAGCGACGCCCCTGCAACATGTCAGCCAGCACGGCAATACACACAATAGGGATTGCTGCTGAAAACATGCCTTGAACAAAGCGCCATACATCAAAAGCAAAAAGAGTCGGGGCTATGGCACACCCAAGAGAGGCAACAATAAAACAAAGAAGAGAAAGAAGCATAACTGGCTTTCGTCCATAGCCATCAGAGAGCGGCCCCACAAAAGGACTGGCCAAAAAATACCCAAAGGAATTCACACTTAGGGTCCATTGCAGGTCTGCTTCACTGGCAGAAAATTCTGATACCATTGCGGGCAAAGACGGTGCATAGATATCCGTTGACATCAGCACAACAGAAATCCCAAAGGCCAGTAGCCAAGGAATGTAAGCCGGAAAAAAAGAAGGTGTGTCCGTGGTTGTCATTAAGTCAGGAGACCTTTAAAAATAATATTAATCAAAGAAGGTTTCATTAAAAAGCACGACTTTGACAAAGCAAGACGATTAAGAGGGAAATGGTCCCATGGTCGAGAAAAACCCTAAAAATTGATAGTAGATAAATTACAAAGTATACCTTTCTGCGTCTCAATGCAACTCATAGGTATATTATAAAAAAGCTCCCCTAGCGAACGCTTCTTAACATTATATTAACCTTATTTCCCATATAATTAAATCGTATAAAAGTGCTTAAAAACGGCTCATATAGAGACCCATAATAAGACACTGGAAACATTATGGCAAAACAGAATGCGGTTTTAAAAGGTCTGAATACTTCAGAGACGCAACCTTTTGAGGAAAAAAATAGGGTTAATGCACCTACCCCTTCCGCAGAATTTCCGTTACTCACTCCGGAGATCCTTTTCTCTGTGAGCAACTTCTATGCCTCAGAAAATAATATACATTTTAGCTTCTCCCAAGAGTCAACACAAAACTTCTCCCACGTTAAGACTGATTTTCAATTTTTAGAGCCATTGAATATATAATCAACACCTTATAGCTCTACCCTATCGGCTTATTCTTTCGATACCATGCAAACCGCCTTTTCCCTTAAAAGCCATTTTGATACACTGCAAACCTTCAAAGATCATACAGATACAAAGCTGGCATCCGACACTTCGTTTTTTGTAGACACAAAAGACAACTTCGAAGAAAAATCTGTCAATACTAGCCCCCCTGATGCACAGGAGGTTTTTGTAGATTTTCAACCCAGCATCTTTTTTAATGCTCAAATTGGGGGCGTTGGAACAGGATCCGTTACCGAAGATGTCGATGGCAATGCTGACGGTTTTCTTGAAACAGGCGGCGCTCTTACTATTAGCGATGCCAATGCTGGGCAAGGCGCTTTTATAGCAAGCACCCTTGTTGGTACCTATGGAACTCTCACAATTGATACAGTGGGTAACTGGGCCTACGCTGCTGACAATACTCAAAACGCTATTCAAGCCCTTGGAACAGGCACTTCCCTCGTAGATACCATCACGGTCACCTCAGATGATGGTACCACCTATGATATCACAATCACCATAAATGGAGATTCAACGGGCATAGCAGCAACCAGCACTGCTAACTCGGCAGACCTTGTTAGTGGTGGGGCCGGAGATGACACACTCTATGCCTCTAATGATGGCATTTGGGGCGGAGGGGTAAATGCAACAAACCCCAATACAGGCTCTACTGTTGCACTCGATGGAAAAATAGAATCCTATGACGTTTTTCAAGGGGGTGACGGATATGATACCATAATGATGGGTGCAACAAATGATTCCATTATGGTTTATAATAGTCTTTCCCCCTTTTATAATGGAACCCCTCAAGCTCGCCTTGTTGATATAGAAGAAATTGATGGTGGGGCTGGAGATGACTTCATTGCGAGTGTTGCTATTAGTACTGATATCACCTTAATCGGTGGAGATGGAGATGACACCCTTTGGTCTGGCAATGGCAACGATACCCTGTACGGTGATGCCGGAAACGATACCATTGAAGCAGGTAGCGGGAATGATATTCTTTATGGTGGCACAGGGAACGACTCTCTATAGTTCTTCCAAAAAGGTTCCGCCTGGTGTATGATACAAATAAAAACATTTT
>CAXBEY010000019.1:0-22010 GCA_963974885.1 uncultured Alphaproteobacteria bacterium | reverse complement strand
CTCAAGAGGCAATTTTTCTTCAGCAGAGCCGGACGCTTGTGTCATAGGCAGAGCAAAAAGAGTGCTTAAAAAAAGCCCCTTTAAAAAAGACGTTTTGTGAACCATGAGTTAAATCCATTTTGTTAGTCAAAAGCATCAATCAAGTTCAAAAACAGCCCTTATATATTTTACCTTTAGAATAAAATAAGTGAATAACCAAGAACTTGATATGCTTACTATAGCAATAATGGCAAATTTTACAAGTATTGGCAAGTTAAAATTTGTTAAAAGGAATTGTCCCCAAATAACAAGGGGATCATGGAAGATAAAAATGCCCCAACAGCACGCTGCTGCACTGGCCCACATTTTTGTCCAAAAGATATTTATTGTCGACTCTGTATTTTGAGCACTAAAGAAAGTGACAAGAGTTATGACTTGGAAAAAGGCAAGCACGCCTAGAAGGGATGTCCTGATTAAAATTGCGGGGGCAACTTGAGGGAGAAGAGCCAGGGCATCTAACCAAGCTTGGGCCGATTCACCTCCTTGGCGCAGAGTCTTATAAAAAGAATAATCAAAGGCCCCATCAGCAAAGTAATAATGAGAATAGAGGACATAAGCAAGACCGCTTATAAGGGTGAGACTCAAGAAAAGAAAGCGCTTGCTCTCGAAAGATCTCCAACTCTTTGCCATTTCCCAGGCTCGTGAATGCATGAAAGCGGCCCCCAAAACAAAATAAACAAAGTTCATGAGAAACTTAGAGGCTTGGAGAGAAAAAAGCTCTCCGTGAAGGGCATCGGGCAGGAAATTTTTAAAGCCGATCCACCAAGGGGCTCCCCAACGTAAATCGCTTAGTCCATAAACAAGGGCGGAAAAGAGGGTAAAAAGGGTAAAAGCTTTTAAAGGCGAGGTGACAGCTTTTTTAATATGGCCGGCCATCCAAGGTATGAATTTTGGAAAGATTTTGTTGAGGAGAAGAAACACAGCGGTATAGAGCACGATGGCGTACATGACCCAATAGGGGCCTGCTTGGAGTTTTTGACTGAAAAAAATATCCTGCCAGAACTCAAGGTAGGTGGGTCCTGGGTCCTCGTATTCATGGAATTTTGGATAGCTTAATAACGGAACAATTAAAGGGATACCAACCATAAAAGGAATAACATGCTTGACAAAGCGGTCCTGCCAAAAGCCTTTCCAGCCTAGAGTTGTGAGTTTTGGCAGCACATAAGCGCCAAAGGTAAAAAAGAGCACGGGCATAATGGCGGCTTGGTTAAAGAGATAAAGGGCATCAAAAATATAAGAGCGGTCATAATCTCGGTAAAACCAATGGCGCCCCCAATTGGCAGCATAGGCATGTAAGCTATGGTCCATGGCCATAAGCAAGAAGATAAAGCCCCTCATGTGATCAATAAAAGGAATGCGTAAGGAGGCTGTTTTTATTGTGCTGCTCATTTTTATAATACTTTCTTAAAGCCAGGCCAGTTTTTAATGAGGTGGGTGAGTCCCCAAGAAAGGGCCGTTCCCACACCTGCAACAGTGATAAATTTTATATAGTCACTGACATCTACTTGATAAAAAAGATAGCCAATCCATAGGACAAGGGGCTCGTGGAAAATATAAATTCCAAAAGAGCAAGTGGCAAGGGACTGCCATCTGGGCAAAGGTTTATCGAGGAAATGTTTGAAGATAGAAACATACATCACAACTAACGAGCACATAAAGAGGGCAAGGAGAGTTGTTCTTATGAAAATCGGCCCCCCATAGCTGTTAATAACCGGCCACACATCGCCCCACGTTCCCCCAAAGTGAAAGTGGCGTAAAATGGCATTGCTATAGGCACCATCGTAGAAATTGATAAGGGCGTAGCTTATGTAAGCCGCGCCAGATAGGACAGCAAGGGTGACCCAAATTTTCCAAGAGTTTCCAATTTTGGTTAAGATTTCTTGATTTTTTGAAATGCCCGCGTAGGCAAAGCCAGCCCCGAGGAAAAATAAAAAGCCTTTCATGATAAAGCGTGCTCCCCTGACATAAAAGACTTTCCAAAACCCAATCCAGTATTGGGCCCCCCAGATGAGTTCACTCACCCCAATGATGAGGGCGCCAATAAGGAAGAAACTGATAAAACCCTTAAGGGGATTTCTCACAAGCCATGTTGCAAAACGTCCCATGAGCTTCATGAAAGAAGGGAGAAATGTATGAAGGGTGACAAGGAGGAGGGTTAAAACCGCAAGGTAGTAGAGAAACCAAAAGCCACTGGAGGAAATATCATTGAAAAAATAGGAATTGCCCCAATAATCAAAGAACCCTTGATCTAATTTGTGTTTAATCACATTAGAGATATATTTTTGAGGAGGCACGAGGAGGGCTGTTCCCACAATAAAGGGGACCACAAGGCGATAGAACTTTTCCTTTGTAAAGCTAAGCCATCCCCGCCGTTGAAGGGATGGTAAAACAAAAAGGCCTGCCAGGAAAAAAAGCAGAGGCATCATAATAACGTCATTATGCATGTGCCAAATATCAAAAAAGAGAGTGCCCCCAAAGTCCCCAAAATAGTGCATTTTTTTGAAATGGGGTGAGTAAGGATGCATGGAATGATCAAAGACCACGTATAAAACCAGCAGTCCTCTCAGATAGTCTATGAAGTAAACGCGCTTTTTCTCTCTTTCGATGTCCATTAAAATTAAACCTTTAACGTTTCATTAATATTATTTTTCAATAGTAACATAAGGATATCTGAAAACAGAGAGGCCATTTGTGCAAAAAATTCTGCTAGTTGGTGACAAGCAAATGAACATAGATCATATGTCACGTCAGCTTGCTAGCTTTTTTGGGTGTGAGGTGGAATCATTTTCCAGCCCAATCCAAGCCCTTAAGTGGGCAGAGCATCATGCATTTGATCTAGGAATCATGGATTATCGTATGCCTGAACTTTCTGGTGTTGATCTTGTTAAGGCCCTTCGTCGCCAGTCTCTCCATCAAAATGTTCCGCTGGTCATTATAACTTCTGACAACAGTAAATCTATTATAACCGATGCTTTTGATGCGGGGGCTTCTGATTATCTCACAAGACCCTATGAACGAGTTGAATTCATCGCACGGCTGCAGAATTTATTAACCCTCCGTAAAACCACGCTGAAATTGGAGGCTGATAAACAAGACCTTAGTCAAATAATAAAAAAAGCAACTGCTGAATTGCAAGAAAGTGAGCAACGGTTTCGCCTCGCCCTTGAGGGAACAAAAGATGGTATTTGGGATTGGAATTTAAAGACCGGAGAGATCTTTTATTCGTCCAATTGGTGTAAAATGCTGGGGTATGAAAAAGAAGAAGTACCAACATTGCCTGCTTTTTGGATGGCACGGGTGCATCCTGATGATTCTTATATTTTAACAGCAGCTATTGATAACCATGTTATGGGCAAAAGTGATATCATTGACTGTGAATACCGCATTAAACATCGAAAAAAATATGATATTTGGGTTCATACAAAAGGCAAAGTTGTGCGTGATCACCATGGGACGGCAATCCGTATTGTAGGAGCGCAATCGGATATTAGTGATATAAAAGAAATCCAAAACCAACTGACCCATAACGCCCTTCATGATACCTTAACCAACCTGCCTAATCGTTCACTTTTTAATGAACGCCTTAATCAGGCTTTTTTACGTTTTAAACGTAATAAAGAAGACAAATTTGCTGTTCTTTTTGTTGATCTAGATAATTTTAAAGATGTTAATGATACCTATGGCCATGCTGCAGGGGATAAGATCCTTATTGAAGTAACAAATATTCTCAAGCGCTGTACCCGTGAAGTGGATACGGTTGCTAGGATTGGTGGAGATGAGTTTGTTGTCTTGTTGGAGGAAACGGGTACAGAGGCAGAAGCCCAAGTTTATATTGATCGCCTTTATGAGGAAACTAAAAGACCTATTCATATTGTAGGAAGCGACCTCAAAATCTCTTTGAGTGTTGGAGCGGCCTTTGTCCATCATTCACAAAATTCCCATGACTCAGCTTTAAAGGAAGCTGATGTGGCACTCTATCAGGCAAAGGAAAAAGGTCGGGGTTGTGCTGTTTTTTACCGGCGCGATATGGGAGAAATTTCTCCCCGGCGTCGTGAAATAAACGCATCCCTTGGGAGCGCTTTAGCAAATGAAGAAATTGTGATTTATTATCAGCCGATCGTTTGTTTGAAGACACAAAAACATATTGGATATGAAGCTCTTTTGCGCTGGCACCACCCAACTATGGGTATTATTGATCCAGAGGATTTCATTCCCGTTGCTGAGAAAGATGACACTATTGTGCGCCTTGGAACTTTTGTCATGACAGGAGCGATACAACAATTAAAAGCATGGCAACGCAAGTACAAAAACCCTGATTTATTTATGTGTATTAACGTGACATCGGCTCAAATTTTTCAAGAAGGTTACCTTGATCTTTTGCAGACGACATGCGCCCGATCAAAAATTGTGCCTGACAAAATTGTCCTAGAGTTCTCGGAAATTGGCTTTTCAGAAATCTATAAGTGGAATTGCTTTACTTTAGCTGAGTTGAAGGACGCGGGCTTTCATATTGCTCTGGATGATTACGGTGAGGGAAGGGCCTCTATTCGTAGTCTTGTAGACTATCAAATGGATTTCTTAAAAATTGACCGCAGCCTTAGTCTTGAAGCTTTAAGTGATGAAAGAAAGCGTCGCCTGTTTGAGTTAATGATTCACTTGGGTATTGAAAGTAAGTTGCAAATCGTTGTTGAGGGGATTCAAACACCTGAAATACTCAAGTATGTCATGGGGAGTAAAGCCCAAATGGGTCAAGGATATCTTTTTTCAAAGCCATGCATGCCCCAACAAATTGAAGCCCTTCTTAAGAAGCAGGCATGAGGAATTTTTCTTAAGCTATCAATCAACATCTGGCTTTAAGAGAGCAATAAGGGCAGCAATCCCAAGCCCACCGGTTATGAGGGCATAGGTCTGCCAATGTTTTTCTAAATGTGAGGGGCGGTCATCTAAATGTGAGGGACGAACATCTGAAGATGAAAAGCTGCTGGCAAGAACCAGGTTGGTCTGTTCTTTTTCAGTTGAACTTGAACTAGAGGCAGCAACTCCACCCGATAGATTCCATTCCCTTTCTTCTTTTTTTTGAAGAACAAGAATTCTTTCTAGTCTTTGAAGGTATGCGTAAATTTCAAGGGCAGCAGAAATATCAATTTTCATATTTTCTTGCAAAAGATCAATGATTTCTTCTCCTAGGGCTTGAATTAAGAAATCCACCTGGTGTTTTTTAGCAATGCGAGAAACATCGGCATTTTCTTGAATATTTGTCCTCAAACGATGAAAGTTATCATGGATAAGTTGGGAGGCTTCTTTGATTTGCAGGTCAGAGATGCCGTGGTCATGATAGGCTTCTTGATAAGGATTTTCGTCTAAATCTTCCATAAGGTGGACATGCATAAAAGCAGCAATAATTTCCCCCATGGAAAGAGGAAGAGCGCGTTGCGCTTCCACAATAAGTTGCGAGCTGATAAAATTGTCTAATTGTTCTCGTTGACCCGAAGAGAGCTGCGCATAATTAATATCCTCTCCAAAGGGAGCAGAGGCAATAACACTTTTCTTGATCTGATCATGATGCTTTTTTAAGAAAGTTCCCAAAAGAATTAAGGCCTTCTCTGAGGTCACTTCGTGATGTTGGTACTCGGCGCTAGCCAAACAAGGGGAATTTTTTAAAAAACATACTGTTATTAAAGTAATAATTATCTTTATATTCATTTTTTCCCCTTAACTTTATATCTATATTCTTATAAAATAAGGTGAATAAAAGGTTAATTATTAGTTTTTCTGCCATGAAAAAGAAGCTTGAGCTAAACATGAAGGGGCTGACTTCTTTCTTCTTCATGCAGGGCAAAAGTATTGCTATACTTTGAGAAACAGTTTCAGGGGAATGATCATGGTACAGAAAGTTTTTATGGTAGCGCTTTTAATCGGTTTAACGGGCTGCACTTCAGTGCTTCAACAAACCCATAAAATTTATGATGTTCACGCCAGTTTTGCAACGCCACCCTCAAGGGATGGTAAAGATCATGTCGATGATCCTGCAATTTATGTGAATGACAAAGATCCTTCTAAAAGTTTTGTGATCGCTACGAACAAAAGCCGTGTTGGCGGAGGCTTGCACCTTTATGATTTGGAAGGGAAAGAAATTGATTTTGTGGCCGATGGGCGCATGAATAATGTGGATCTGCGGTATAGTTTTTCTCTCAAAACACCCCAGGGTGTCGAAAAAATTGACCTTGTGGTTGCAACGCATCGCTCTCAAAAGAATGTTGCGATTTACAAAGTTGATGCTGAAGCCCGCCGCTTGATAAACATCACAGCCGGCGGTTTTTCCTTTGATTTCTCTCCCTATGGCGGATGCCTCTATCACGATACGAAAAAGAATAAATTTTATTTCTTTGCAACATCCAAAGACGGCACAGTAGAACAAGTTGAGTTGGTTGACCTCGAAAATGGAAAGGTTGCTGCAAAAAGTGTTCGACGCTTTGAGGTAGACTCTATTTGTGAAGGGTGCGTTGCTGATGATGAAAAAGGCATTCTTTTTGTGGGAGAAGAAAACGTTGCCATTTGGAAATACAATGCAGATCCCTTAGGAGACGCAACCCGAGAGAAAGTTGACGGTGTTGGGCAATACCTTGTAGCCGATATTGAAGGGCTGACCCTGTATCACGGGCAAGGGGGAAGAGGCTATTTAATTGCTTCGTCCCAAGGTAACAGCACCTATGTTGTTTATGATCGTCAAGCGCCCCATAATTATATAGGGACCTTTCAAATTGCGCCTAAAGGCAGTATGGAAGGAACAGAGCAAACCGATGGTATTGACGTAATCAACCAGGCTTTGCCTCATTTTCCAAAGGGGCTTTTTGTTGCCCATGATAATCGTTCTAGTAAAGGGGGAGGGTCAAATTTCAAATTTGTTTCTTGGGAGCAGATTGCAACAAGATTAGTGAAGTAGAGCTATATAGAGGTATTGGACTAAGATAGGGGCTGAAAATCACCATAAGCCTTTAATGACCAATGGCTTTTTTGTTTGACGATTTTACGGGAAAAAATGCTAATGATGATCCTCAATAAGAGGGCTTTTCTGTATTGTGTTTTTTATGCTGCAGCGTTGGCTGCCCCTGAATCACCGCCAAGTTTTGAAATGGTTGCCTGTTGTTCCGCAGAAAAGCTGAGGGTAAGGCCAATAAATTGACCGCTTTGGATATGAGCAACAGTCCCGTCAACAGCTCCAATACTAGGGATAGTAAGTTTAACGGGCGCACCAAGCTTAAAGCCATCAGCATAACGTAGCCTTGCACCAGAAGTGCTAACATCCATAACGGTTGTATTAATTGAGTTGCCGGCACACGTTGCGGAACACGGTAAGCTAACAACCTTTCTATGGTCTTTACGTTGATCAATACCCTTGGCAGTTTCCACAATGTCTCCGAGTGTTTTTTGCAAGACTGCAAACTGTTGCTTTACATCAGAAGCTGAATCGGCAATTTCAACAGCATGATTTTTTGAGCGCGCTGCCTCTTCACTGATCTCAACGGCACGTGTTTTTGCTAGATCTGATTCTGTTGAAACAATTTCAATGTTGGAAGCAATGTCTGCAGTGGCTGCATTTTGCTCTTCAACGGCACCGGAAATAATGGTAGAAATCTCATTCATCTCATTCACCGTTGCGCCAACAGAGTTAAAGAGATCAACGGTTTCATTGATCGTTCCTTGAATCACAGTCACCTGGTTGGTGATTTCTTCCGTTGCTTTTTCTGTTTGATTGGCCAAGTTTTTCACTTCAGAAGCCACAACAGCGAATCCTTTACCGGCATCACCGGCTCGAGCAGCCTCAATTGTCGCATTAAGGGCTAAGAGATTTGTTTGAGAAGCGATTTTGTTAATCATTTGAATAACATCACCGATGGTCGTAGCACATGTCACGAGTTCATCAATCTTTTGTTGAGCCATTTGTGTTTTATCAACGGCTTCAGCTGTAATTGTTGAAGACCGGGCAACTTGGTCACTAATTTCTTTAATGGCAGAGCTTAGTTCTTGGGATGTGTTCACAACGGAAGCAATTTTCTCTGCATTTCCTTCTGCTGCATCCACGTTCTTGTGTGACTGGACCTCAACGTTTTCGATGGCTGCTGAGACTTTTCCAGCGGCGCCATCTAGTTTTTCAGTACTCCCCGAAATTTGGGAGGTTGCATATTCAAAGGCGTCCTCAATAGAGCGTGTCATGGAAGAAACTTGCTCGCGCATTTCACCAACGGCATTTGCTTCGATATAAGTTGTTAAAGCGAGGTCCATATCAAGCAAAGAGGCCTTAATCATGGAGTTAATAGCCGATTTTAGCTCTTCGGGTTTTTTGCGATACTCGTCAACAAAGGCATCAACGATGGCACACATGGCAAAGCCATACCCACCAATATACCATTGGGGTTGGAGTTGGACTCTGTAATGGACTTCACCAATATGTTTTACATTTTTATAATATTGATCAGAGAATTCCCCGGAAAAAAGAGTGCGCCAGTGATTTTTTTGCTTATTTTGAACAACATTAAGATCACCGCCAAATTTTTCTGCTAATTGGGGGTAGCTTGTAACATGGCTATAAAAACCACCTAAAATTGCATCAAAATTTTTCTCAAGAATAGGGGCATTTTGCCGTAATGTCGCTTTTGCGTCTGTGCCAATTTTTAAAAATTCTAATCTTTTCTCAATTTCGTTAGCCATTTTTTTTCTCTCATTAGATTTCTATACAATTTTGATCATAGAGAGCAAATACTTAACAAATGGTTACTAAGATAAAAAAAACAGAGAAATCTGAGAAAAAAAGTATGTTTTGGAAAAATCAACCCAAGTGCAGAGAAAAAGAATGGCGCCTAAGGGGCTTTTTTGCAATAGCACCGACAAGTTCACGGCCATCAAGGCCCCATATAGAAGATTTAAAAGTCAAAGGAAATTCAATGGCTTTTTCAACAATCAGACCAGATTCAGAAAGAACGCGGTGCATGAGTTGGGCATCGAAAAACATAAAAGGTTTATCATGCATTTGTGCCATTTGTTTAGGTGACGTCACTTCGGGGTTTGCAAAAAATTTGAGGTTTCTAACATAGCCAGGGTAGCGTTGATTTAACAAAAGCCTTTGTTTGTAAAGGGGAATAAAAGTCTCAAAGCGTTTCACATAAGGGGTGATCGCTACAATAAAGACACGCCCCCCTGGTTTCAAGATGCGAAAAACCTCTTTGAGGGTATGGGTCGTTTGAGTTGGGGTAAAAAAGTGAATAACGCGATTGAGAAGGACAGCATCAAAGCTATTGTCTTCAAAATCCTTAAAAGAGTCAGGGAAAGAACCATGGAAGAGCTTTAAGGATTTATTTTCTTTGAGGCAAGGTTTTTCTTTAAGGCGTTTTGCTATAATGGCAAGGTGCCGCTTATCTGAATCCGTTGCGACAAAATCATGAATTCCTCGTTTAAGGGCCTTGAGGGTAATATGGCCAAAAGTTGCATCCAGTTGTAGGACTCTCTTTTCCCCCTTGGAAGCGTACTCTGTGAACTCTTCGGTGATGATATTGAGTTGAGCAATGGCAGAGCCTCTTTTGTTAAGGCTCTGGTAGGAACCATCTTTTTGAGGAGGTGGAAGCTCTAGTTTCTCTTTTCTTGCCAGTGCCAGGGCGGTCTCCATAGAAATGTACTCGGCTTTTAGGGGCGAGGATATTCCAATAAGGAGCCCAAAGCATAAAAAGAGAAAGTGCCGGTACATTGGACTAGACCAGCATCTTAACGGGCTTTTGGATGTAGCTCTTAAAGGCTTTAAGGAAGGTAGCGCCAATGGCCCCATCAACAACACGGTGATCAACGGAAAGGGTGCAAGACATAACCGTGGCAGCCTCAACAAGGCCTGAGTCGTTGACAACGGCTCGTTTTTCGCCAGCGCCAACGGCAAGGATGCAGCCTTGGGGAGGATTGATTACGGCTGAAAACTCTTTGATACCAAACATGCCCAGATTTGAGACAGAAACCGTCCCGCCTTGAAATTCTTCAGGCCGCAATTTACCATCACGGGCCCGTTTTGCAAGATCTTTTATTTCGGTGGAAATAAGGCTGAGGGGTTTTCGGTCTGCCTCTTTAATGACGGGGGTAATGAGCCCTCCCTCAATGGCAACGGCAACAGAGACATCAACGCTTTGATAGATTTTCACATGATCATCAGACCATGAGGCATTTGCTTCGGGAACGTCCCGCATCGCACAGGCAATAGCTTTGATGACAAAGTCATTAACAGAAATACGCTCTGCTTTCTCGAGATCCTCATTGAGGTCTTTGCGCGCTGCAAGCAAGGCATCAATTTGGCAGTCAACGGTGAGATAAAAATGGGGAACTGTTTGCTTGGATTGGCTCAAGCGCTTTGCGATAACTTTGCGCATATTGTTAACTTTAACTTTTTCATAGGCGGGAAAAAGGTCATCGGCCCCAATAATTTCACCTTGAGGAATACGTTGGGGGGCTTTTTGAGATTGAGTTTTAGGAGCTGGCACCCCACCAGAGGCAAGCGCTGCCTCGACATCTGTTTTAACAACACGGCCCCGTGGTCCTGACCCTGAAAGGGTGCTCACATCAAGGTTGTTTTGGGCAGCAATGCGTTTGGCCAGAGGGCTGGCAAAAGTTTTCCCTGAAGCCGGCTGAGGCGCTGGGGCAACGACTTCTAATTTAGGGGCAGAAGCCGGGGAGGGTTCTGGCTTAGGTTCTGCTTTTTGAGGGGCCGCTTTTGGCGTTGCAACAGAGCTTTCGACACTTTTAGATCCCATCCCCACAAGGGCAGAGGCATCTTCACCCTCTTCAAGAAGGACGGCAATGAGCGTGTTTACAGCAACTTCATCGGTGCCTTCGGGCACAAAGATTTTCCCAATAATACCTTCTTCCACAGATTCAACTTCCATGGTTGCTTTGTCTGTTTCAATTTCCGCAAGAATATCGCCAATCTCGACGCTATCTCCTTCTTTTTTGTGCCATTTAACAAGATTTCCCTCCGTCATAGTGGGAGAAAGGGCGGGCATGAGTATCTGTATGGGCATTTTTTATCTTTCTTTCGGTCAAGTGGGAGCCATAATCAATATATAGGAGCCTCTGCATAATAGCTAAGCGCCGCATTTTTGGATGGAAAAACGGTAAGGCGAGGTCGTGGAAACGTAAGCGTACCTTCAGTACGTGCGTCCCGCGAAAGCCGAATTTTTGCCATTTTATCGCCAAAAGAGCATTATGCAGAGGTTCCTATAGGCTAGTATAAATTAATTACTTTATATAGCAAACTTCTTTTGCGGCTTTAACAATATGGTCAATTTGAGGGATGGCAAGCTCTTCAAGGTTTTTCGCATAGGGCATGGGGACATCTTCACCGGCGACACGGACGATGGGCGCATCCAAATAATCAAAGGCGTCTTCCATGGCCAAAGCGGCAAGCTCTGAGCCAACACCAGCAAAGGGCCAGCCTTCTTCAACACTTACTAAGCGGTTGGTCTTTTTTAAGGACTCAATAATCGTGGCGCGATCAAGGGGGCGAAGGGTGCGAAGGTCAATGACTTCAGCACTAATGCCTTGCTTTGCAAGCTCTTCTGCGGCCTTAAGGGCCTTGCCAACCATCAAAGAAAAAGCTGTGATGGTGACATCTGTTCCTTCACGGACAATGGCGGCTTTGCCAAGGGGCACAATATGATCATCTCCCTCGGGGATGTCAAAGGATTCACCGTAAAGAAGCTCATTTTCAAGGAAAATCACAGGATTCGGATCACGAATAGCAGCCTTTAAAAGGCCTTTGGCATCGGCAGCACTATAAGGCGCCACCACTTTTAAACCGGGGCAATGGGCATACCAACTGGCAAAACATTGCGAGTGTTGAGCCCCAACGCGGGCAGCCGCTCCATTGGGTCCACGGAACACGATAGGGCATCCCATTTGCCCACCGGACATATAAAGGGTTTTGGCAGCACTATTGATAATGTGATCAATGGCCTGCATGGCAAAGTTAAAGGTCATAAATTCCACAATGGGCTTGAGGCCTGCATAAGCAGCACCAACACCAATACCAGCAAAGCCATGCTCGGTGATGGGGGTATCAATGACACGTTTGCTGCCAAACTCATCTAGCAAGCCTTGACTTACTTTATAAGCTCCATTGTATTCAGCAACTTCTTCTCCCATGAGGAAAACGTCTTTATCGGCGCGCATTTCTTCTGCCATTGCATCTCGAAGCGCTTCACGTACGGTTGTTGTAGCCATGTTAACTCTCTATTCTTTTCTTTACCAATTGATATCGTTGCTGCCTTGAGGCGCAGGGGGGGTGGGTGATTCACTCGTGGCAGGAGACGCTGATGGAGGGGTGTGTCTGCTTTGTGTTTCAGCTTTTGTTTCGATGAGAATATCCGTATAAAGTTCTGCTGCATCGGGAAGGGGGCTCTTGAGAGCAAAATCAGCGGCTTCTTTACAAATCTCGCGTGTTTCTTTATCGATGGCTTTCAGATCTTCAGCTTTAATGCCATGTTCTGATTCAAGGAGAGCTTTAACAGCGTCAATGGGATCCCGTTCAGACTTCATACCGTCCACTTCATTCTTAGAACGATAGGTTGCTGGATCAGACATAGAGTGGCCACGATAACGGTAGGTGTTCATTTCAAGCAAAATGGGTCCTTTGCCAGAACGCACATGATCGGCAGCCATTTGTCCCGCTGATTTTACGGCCAGAATGTCCATACCATCAACTTTATGACCCTGAATGCCGAAAGCTTCACCGCGCTTTGAGAGATCTCCACCAGCCGCATGGCGATTAACAGAGGTTCCCATGGCATAGCCATTGTTTTCAAGAATAAAGATCACAGGTAATTTCCAAAGGGAGGCCATGTTAAAGGCTTCATAAACTTGGCCTTGGTTCGCAGATCCATCTCCAAAATAGGTGGCACAGAGGCCCCCATCTTCGCGATACTGGTGGGCAAAGGCTAGGCCTGTACCCAGAGGAATCTGAGCGCCAACAATACCATGACCGCCATAGAAATTTTTCTCGGCAGAGAACATGTGCATAGAGCCGCCTTTGCCTTTTGAATATCCACCGCTACGGCCTGTTAATTCAGCCATAACACCGTTTGGATCCATACCGCAGGCCAACATATGACCATGATCTCGGTAAGCGGTGATCACGCTGTCTTTGTCAGACAAGACGGATTGCATACCAACCACAACGGCCTCTTGACCAATGTAGAGGTGACAGAATCCAGCAATTTCACCAGTTCCATAAAGTTGTCCGGCGCGTTCTTCAAAGCGGCGAATGAGAAGCATGTCTCGGTAATACTGCATTAAGTCTTGTTTTGTGGCTTTTTTCTGTGTCATATCGGTTTTCAATTCCGGTGATAGTTTTTTAGCGACGCTCACGTGTGATCTCCAGTACATTCTTCCTTATTTTTAAAAATAAGAACCCTATAAGTCTATATGACACGAAATAACTAAACAAACAATTAATTTTCTGGTGACTTTGAGATCTTGTCAAGGAAGGGGCCTGACAAACAGAACCAAATAGATTATAATTCTCAATAAGGTGTTTCCTTTCAATCATAAGAGGGGACATATTGTTTAATTATTTAGGAGTACTTGAAGATGTTTCGAAAAATTATGAGTTCTTTTTTTATTATTGCCCTTGCTTGTGGTGCAAAATCTATGGCTTCTTTTCCTGAGCACCTTAATTCTAACGCCGATGATAATGATTATTGGGGAAAACCTTGTACTATGATAGCACTGGCAAAGCGTGCGCTTGAAGAGATACATTTGACTGAAAGGAGGCCGCGCTCCCCAATTGAGTTTGAGGACGGGACTCTGTGGAAAGTACAAGGAAACTTTCAGAAAAAAAGCATAGAGCTTGACCCCCATGATAATGCTGCCCATGATAATGGTGATTGGGCAAAAATTTATGTTTTGTTCCCACTGGGAGAGAGTCCGATTAAAGAGATACATTTGAATGAAAGTTGGTATTACTCCCCAAACGTTACTATTATTTTGAAAGAGGAAAATAAAGAGGTAGAGGCTCTATTAGCTGAAAAATCTTTGGGAGAAAAGAAATTTTATTATTTGACTGGCCATTATAGATCGGCCACGTCGGATTTAGGCGCATTTTTAGACGTTTTCGTGACTCGGGACATAATTTCTGAAGACATAAAAAGCCACCTTTTGAAGGTCATTAGCAACCCTGAAGTTGATGGGTAAAGTTGCCATGAGCAACTGTTTTTAGACGCATTTATTAAGTACTTGGACGAAGCTCTTGTGAGAAACTCTGAAGTAAATGGTGAGTCTTCTGATATAGATTATGAAGCTGTCGATTAGAGGTTGTAGATCTAAAATAGCCTGTTGAGGAAAATAGTCTCTTACCATATTAAGTAATTTTCATAAGAAAAAACTTTCTTTTTCCCTTAAAACCGTGTTGTATGTATGGAATTTAATAAGGTAAGAAGCTTATTCTATGGATACAACCATCATTTCTGTCAAAGGCGCTAAAGAACATAACCTTAAAAATGTAAGCGTTGATATCCCTAAAAACAAACTTGTGGTGATTACCGGTCTGAGTGGATCTGGGAAGTCTTCTCTTGCCTTTGATACCATTTACGCTGAAGGGCAACGGCGTTATGTTGAGAGCCTTTCGGCCTATGCGCGGCAATTCCTCGAGATGATGCAAAAGCCCGATGTTGAGTCCATTGAAGGTTTGTCTCCTGCCATTTCCATCGAACAAAAAACGACCTCAAAAAATCCCCGCTCTATTGTGGGGACGGTGACAGAAATCTACGACTATATGCGGTTGCTTTTTGCGCGCATTGGTATTCCTCATTCCCCCGCAACGGGTCTTCCCATTGAAAGCCAAACGGTCTCTCAGATGGTAGATCGCCTGATGACCTTGAGCGAAGGAACGCGGTTGCTCTTATTAGCGCCGCTGGTTCGAGGACGAAAAGGAGAGTACAAAAAAGAAATCGCCGACATGAAAAAGCGAGGGTTTCAGCGCCTTAAAATTGACGGCGAGCTCTATGATATTGATGAAGCTCCTGTCCTTGATAAAAAACTCAAGCACACCATCGAAGTGGTCGTTGATCGTGTTGTTATCAAAGGAGGTCTGGAAACAAGGCTGGCCGATAGCGTTGAAACCGCGTTGAAGCTTTCCAACGGATTGCTCTATGCCGATGAGGCGACTTCGGGGGATCGCCTCACATTTTCGGAAAAATTCTCCTGTCCTGTGTCAGATTTTACCTTGGATGAAATTGAGCCAAGGCTCTTTTCCTTTAACAGTCCTTTTGGGGCTTGCCCTTCCTGTGATGGTTTGGGTGTGCGCATTACCTTTGATGAAGACTTGGTCATTCCCGACAAAAGCAAATCTATTTTCGAGGGGGCTGTTGCACCGTGGGATACGTCTTTTACTTTTTATTATCAGCAAATCATGAAGGCTGTTATCGAGTTCTGTAAGGATGACCCAACACTGCCCTTTGCACATCTCTCCTCTAAAACACAAGAAAGTCTTTTAAGGGGCTCGGGGAAAGAAAAAATCCCCATGACTATTCAGGATAAGGCGCACACATACAAAAAAACAAAGACCTTTGAGGGAATTTTGCCCAGCCTTGAACGTCGTTGGCGGGAGACCGATAGCGCAAAACGTCGTGATGATATGTCGAAATATCAAAGAGAGCATGTGTGTGAAGGCTGTAAAGGTGATCGATTAAAGCCTGAAGCCTTGTGTGTAAAAATTCACAAGCAGACGATCTCTCAAGTGACCCAATTGTCTGTGGAAGATTCCGTTGCCTGGTTCGAGACTTTGGATCAGCATATCTCCCAACAGCATAAAGAGATCTCTTATAGAATTTTAAAGGAAATCAAAGAGCGCCTAGGCTTTTTGCTGAGCGTTGGGTTGGGATACTTAACACTCTCTCGGTCGTCGGGAACCTTGAGTGGTGGGGAAAGCCAACGTATCCGCTTGGCTTCTCAAATTGGGTCAGGTTTAACAGGGGTTTTGTATGTCTTGGATGAGCCTTCCATTGGCCTGCACCAAAGAGATAATGATCGCCTGTTAGAGACTTTGCGTCGTTTACGGGATTTGGATAATACAGTTATTGTGGTCGAGCATGATGAAGACACTATACGGGCAGCAGATTACCTCATTGATATGGGGCCAAAAGCCGGGATTCATGGGGGTGAGATTGTTGCTCAGGGCCTTCCCCATGAGGTGGAGAAGCATCCAAAAAGCCTAACAGGTCAGTACTTGAGGGGAGAGAAATTTATTGAGCTCCCCAAGACAAGGCGTGCGGGTCATAAGGGTAAAAAAATCAGGGTTAAAGGCGCACGCGCGAACAACTTGCGAAATATATCCGTTGATTTTCCCTTGGGTAAATTCATTGCGGTGACGGGGGTATCCGGTGGGGGTAAATCATCTCTCGTGATTGAGACTCTTTACAAAGAGCTAAATCGTCAAATGCATGGGGGGCGTACTCAAGCAGGAGAGCATGACTCTATTGAAGGCCTCGAACATATGGACAAAATCATTGATATTGATCAGTCTCCCATTGGGCGCACACCTCGCTCGAACCCAGCAACTTACACCGGGGCTTTTACGCCTATTCGAGAATGGTTTGCGGCTCTTCCCGAATCTAAAGCGCGCGGATATACGCCAGGGCGTTTTTCCTTTAACGTCAAGGGTGGCCGTTGTGAAGCGTGTAAAGGTGATGGCCTTATCAAGATTGAGATGCACTTTTTGCCCGATGTCTACGTGCAGTGTGATCAATGTCATGGCAAGCGTTATAACCGCGAGACCTTAGAAGTCACTTTTAAGGAAAAATCCATTGCAGATATCTTGGATATGACCGTGGAGGAGGGCATTGATTTCTTCCAAGCCATTCCCAGTGTCAGAGATAAGCTGGTGACCTTGGGACGGGTTGGTTTAGGTTATATTCATATTGGACAACAAGCAACGACTCTTTCAGGGGGGGAGGCCCAACGGGTCAAACTCTCAAAAGAGCTCGCCAAACGCGCAACAGGCAAAACCCTTTACATTTTGGATGAGCCCACAACTGGTCTTCATTTCGATGATGTAAAAAAACTTCTTGAGGTCTTGCATACTTTGGTCGATCAAGGCAATACTATCATTGTGATTGAGCATAATCTTGAAGTGATTAAAACCGCAGATTGGATTATTGACATTGGTCCCGAAGGTGGCAGTGGGGGCGGTCAAATTATTGCCCAAGGCCCTCCTGAAAAGATTGCTAAGGTAAAAAACAGTTATACTGGGCACTACTTAAAAGACTATTTAACCTCAAAAGAAGTAACGAAGGAATAAGAGATATGAAGAGAAATATGAAAGTTTTAGGGGTTTTTTCTGTAATGATGATTTGTTCTATGGCCTCTGTAGCTAGTTATTTTGGAAGTGAGTCCGATGATGAAGGGTGGCAGAGTGACCCTGAAGAATACACATATACCAATTCCGGTGATGTTTTTAAGGGGGCAGACCTTCTCATTCCTCGAACCAAGGCCTCTGATAATTTGCATGCTGACATCGAGGCCTCTGAGAAAGAAGAGAGGATAATAACAACATACACAGCAGAGAAGCTTCGTGAAATTGGTGACCGGGTTCGTGCTGACCCTGATCTTAATGCAGAAATTCGAGAAACACTTAGGGGGCTTAACATTTTAAGAGCGGAAGAAGGAACACAAGATGCACCAGTGGTTGAAAATCTAGCCCCTGCAGCCGGATCCACAGAGTCGTATCAATAGAAAACAAGCGTATGAGTAAAAAAAATGAACCGATTAACTATACTTTTGATTTTAGGTTTTGCCTTAAGTGGGGCAAAAGCCACTGAATGTTGGCAAACAATTTATGATGACTGTGGGAAGCCGCTCTGCGCTGTTTGGGCCCGAGCAGGTCAGATTCCGGAAGCTTTGCCAGAATTCTTACGGCCTCCAGAGAATTTGTCTCGAGGGCCCTATGATGGGGATTGTTCTCGTACAACAGTAACGCCTATTGTTGAGCCAATTCCAGTATATCCTGAAAAAACACAAATTTCTATTGTCGAGGCCCTTGAAGCTCAAGCTCAGGCTCAAGCTCAACGGGCTAGTTCTCATAAGGAGCGCAGAACTCCTCGTTTGGGGAAGAAGAGTTTTAGGTATAGCCAAGAAAAACTTTCCTCAACACCATATAAGAGCATGAACCCAAGTGCGCCCTGCTTTTTCCCCAAAAGAATTATATCTGAAAGAGTATTTTGGTAATACCATGGCAAGGCACTTGTCAAAGGTCGGAAAATTTTACCTAGAGGCTTTTATAAAATTCGGCTTTGGTTTCGTAAAAGGGATCTGAGGTGATTCTATAAAGCAGACTGAAAATATGGGCAACTTTGCTGTAAGGGACCTCCTTTTTAAAAGCCTCCAGCGTCTGGTCTTTATAATATATTTCACCTAAATTAACCAGATGTTCTCTAAGGCCGTGAGCGTCCTCATCCTGAGAGTCATTGATGGCGACCTTGAAATAGTGAAGCGCTGCTAACAAGTCATATTGTTGACGGGTTTTGGACCACTCTTCAGCATAAAGGGCCCCAATAACTGTATTTTTTTTCTCTTCTTTCATCTCTGGGTAAGTGCGTCCTGCAATAAAACGAAAAAGATCTTTTTCTAATTCTTGTGTTGTTTGGCATGGGGACTCTCCTTCGTTATTGAACTCTTGAAGATCGCTACTCTGAGCTGAAAAGGAGCCCAACGAAAAGGTTAAAGTTAAGAAAAATAGTTTTTTAGATAAAGTAGTCATAGTGTCTCCTTGGAGGTTTTTATAAAAAACCCGAGCTCCTTTAAAGCAGCTCGGGTTTATATATTATGATTTTTTGAAGCGGTTGAAGAAAGATTTTTTGCTCGGGCTAGTGCTACTAGGAGTTGTGCTGGTGGCTTCTTCTGCACCAGATGCTTCAGGCTGTTTGTTTCGCTTAAAAACCAGATCGCCCCCTTTTTCTTGAAGGGCTTTTGTTAAGGCAAGGAAAAAGTAGCCTTCGCTCTGTGTTTGCTCATTGGCGAGGACTTTTTTATGAAGAAGTCTTTGGATCTCTTGGGCTTCGGAAATATTGGCAGTATTACCTTGAGTAAGCTCTTCAATATACTGTTGTGCAGCGCTTTCAAAAATACCGAGCTCTTTTGTTCCATCATCAAAATTTGGACTTGGGACAAGAAGGGTTTGGGAGTGAGGTGTTAAGGCTTCATCTGCTGGTGTGGGAGTTGGGTATTGAAAAACTGGGAGAACACCACCATAAAAGGCTGGGCTTGCACAAAGACCAGAGGAATAATCAATTTCTGTCTGTTCAGTGTCACTTCCAAGGTCAATATCACTGGCAAGGGCGGGGGTGAGAATAAGGAGGGAACCAGAGGAACAATCAGGCGCCTCCTGTTCAGTGTCACTGGCAAGGGCGGGGGTGAGAATAAGGAGGGAAAGGGCAAAGGTTTTTACAAAATTGTTTTTCATGACTATATTTTCCAAATGTTAGTTGATATTTTATAAGGTGTTATCAGTTAATTAGTGACGAAGCTATAAAATGTCAAGTTTTTTTTATGACTATATTAATGTTATAAGGTTATAGTTGCCCTCCTTTTTGACTTCTTTGTCGAAATCTCAAAAAAAACGCAACCGCAAACACTCGAGTTTGCGAGCCAAAGTAGAGCATCCTTTTCGCATTATCAAAGACTTGTGGGGGCATCGAAAATTGCGCTACAAAGGCCTGGCAAAAAACAGAGAGCGTTTTACGGTTTTGTGTGCCTTGTCTAATCTCTATTTTAGCCGAAAGGAGTCCTGTTTTGTAGGATAAGTGTGCCCAAAAATAGGCTGAAGGGTCTGTCAGAGGCTAAAAACAAGCTAAAAAGGTGCTAAAAGGAGGTGTTTTTAGAAAATGGTGGGATTTGTGCAAAAAAAATGCCTAAATTAACGTTAAAGGGAGCTCTGAGGGACTTTTGCAGAGGTTCCTATAGGTATTTATACGGGTTTTTATTTTCAACTTACATAACTATATATTTATTATGAGTTAGTTGTTTTTTACAGCTATTATTTTAATTATTATTAAGGATTATAAATATTATGAATTATTTAAAAGTTAAACCAGTTTTGTTAACTTCTTTGTTTCTTTTAACTTTAGCGACGTCGGCTTTTTCCTCGGAGATGAACCAAGAAGAAGAGAGAGCGATTAATAAAAGAGCTTTGACCACTGTAGCTGGAGAGTATATACGTTTTAGTGCACAGACTAACTGTTCAAACGTTGAGAAGAAGCTAAAATTTATCAGTGTTAAGTTACCCAATGGCTCCCCTTGTTCCTTTAGATCTTGATGAGGCTAACAACGGCCGTATTCCTGTCTGTGATCTCTATCCTTTTTCTAGCGAGGAAAAAATTGTTTTAGGATTAGTTGGTCATGGTGATTATGAAGGCTGTAACGAGGAAATTCCTTTGTATATCGGAGCATCTACAAAGGCTACTGCTTATGTGATGCCACAGATGGAAGCTTCAAAAAGAATCGTTACTGCCATTAGAATTACTATTGAAGATAAATTGCCCAGTAAAATTAAAGGCGTTTCTCTCCCTGGGTTTGTACGGGCCAGCGCGTACATTAAGTGTGTTAAGTTTAAAAAGAAGGGGCAAGAGACGAAGCAATTTGGTAAAAAAATGATAGCCAGTTATTCAGAGTTAGCGCCAGAAGGAACCTATGCCAATGATGTTGAAATCCTAAATGATATTATTGAGAATAGTACCTTTGTGCACCATAAGGAAAAACTACGCATTGATGAGTACATGCAATCAGACTTTGGATTTGAGAAAAGTCCTATAGAAAAAGAAGAAGGTGATGATGAACGGGACTTAAATGGCAATGTTAGATTTGTTATAGGTAAATATGTACAATGCGCAAATAAGAAATATGGTAAGCTTGATGATAAGGAGAAGAGACTTTTAATTAACTTTTTTGTACAGAATGACCTTGTTAGTCGCCTACAAGTTGAGCTTGCAGAGGATATGTTAGGGATGTAGAGAGTAAGTCTCAGGTTCTTGCAGAGCTTCAGATAGATGACTATCTTCTTATGGAAAACCCCCAGCTTTTACAGGCTGGGGGTTTTTGTGAGCAATGAAATATTTCTTTAACCTTGGAAAGGAACAATACGGGAGCGTCCTTTGTAGCTCACATGTATATTTAAATAGTTTTTCATTTACACATATCTTTAAAATAGTGGTCGAGATTTTCATAAAATTCTTTTGACTCATCGTAATATGATTTAAGTCTCTGTTTGATATTAGCCCACATGGGTTCAATTTTGTTGAGGTCCGGGGAGTATGGCGGTTGAAATAGCACACGACACCCAGCCGCCTCAATGAGCACAATGGTTTGCTTAGATTTATGGAAAGATGCATTGTCTATAATAACGACCTGACCTGGTCTCAAATCAGGGACAAGACACCTCTCAACCCATTGATTAAAAACATTTGTGTCCGTATACCCTTTGAAGCGAAAAGGGGCATGAAACCACCTTTCACATACCCCGCAATCAATGTTGTTCTAGACACACGATTTCCAGAAATATCTCCGTAAACCCTTGACCCAATTGGCCCCCTGGCGTATTCTCTATAATAAGAATGGTCAATACCACTCTCGTCTGCATAGACTAAATCCTCAGGATAGATCTTCTCGATTTCTGCTAAAAACTCTTGCCTGGTTTTCTCGTCGCGCTCGCAATATAGGGTCGTTTTTTTTACGACTTATGCCGAACTTTTTTAAGGCAACAAAAACCGAAGGGGCCTTTACACCAAGAGCTTCAGCTATCTCTTTTAAATAATGATCAGAGTGCTTCTCGAGGTGGGCAACTAAGGTCTCGCGGGTCAATTTGCGATGGGATCTCACTTTTGGTCGCTCCTTGATCTGAAGAGATATAGCTAAAAGTTGTGTATGGGTATTTCTGAGAGAGATTTAGTGGTGTA
>CAXBEY010000018.1:0-24118 GCA_963974885.1 uncultured Alphaproteobacteria bacterium | reverse complement strand
ATAAACGACCATTATGCTCGATGAGGTTTCCGGGGCGGATATGGTTACCATTAATTTTCATAGACGATCCTTTTAAAAGCGTGTTTCTGTCTTCTTTTTATAGCTTTTTTAAAGGGGGATGGTCAATTTGTTTATAGGCCGGTTTCAATCTGATGTATGGCCTGATGGATACGACTCAATAAGCGAGGTTCTGTGGCAGCACTCATATTTTCTTCATCACAAACTTGTAAAAGCGTAACATCCAATGCCCACGCTTTTAGAATTTTTCTTTTCTCTACCCCATTAAAACCAGGGTAGTGCAAAATATCATGGGGAGTTTCAAAATAATGTTCGGGATCCAGTATAACCTCTTCAAAAGTAAGCGTAATCATAACAAATTCTCCTTATAATAATGACTTAATACTATCATAACAGAACATCCTTTTTATTTCGTTAACTAAAAGTAAAATGATAGTATAAAATTACAATTGATTTTTACGCATAGTGGCGATTACATAAAAGAAAGGGTTTTATTAACCTTTTAATGTTATATTAATAGTATAAACAAGCGAGTAAAGAGCATGACAATGAAAATTTTATTAAAAAAGACATTGAAGAGAACATTAAGCGCCTTAATGATCACAGGCCTCATGGCAACATCAAGCATGGCGGCCGTACAGGCCCCCCTAGAAACCATGGACAGCAGGGGACACAGCAGCAAAACAATGATGCCAGCCCCAATGGATCTCGAACAAAAATCCTTAAAAAGCCTTATGTCTCTTAAAGATGAGCAAACAAACGAGGGACAAAAAAGCGCAAAATCCTTAAAAAGCGACATCTTGGGCATTGCCGGAGAAGGGGCAAAATTTGCCGGCAAAACGGCCCTTGATCTTATCACTATAGACAATACATTAACGGTTGCTGGACTTGTTGGATCAGCTGTTTTTGGCCCTGAGGTGCTTGCCGTTACAGAAACCCTTAAAAAATTCAACCAAACTTTGGATAATATTGAATTTGTGAAAAACATCAAAACAAAGGCTGGGAAGTTCGTTCGAACAGCCATTGAAAAGGGGGTTACCACAGCGGTTAAAAAAACCTATAAGTTTATTTCCTCAAAAATTTCAGGCTGGTTTAAGAAAAAGAAATAACAAAGTTGCAAACTTCTTTCTTTTAAAATTCTCCCCACATGGTAGCGTTAAGCTCGCCAAACAGGGAGAATTTTCTCATGCTTCATGCAATACGTCTTCCTAAGGGGACCTCTATCATTAATTTTTTTATCCCCCGAAAACCCTTGAGAGAGATCAAGAACTATGGTAAAAATTAGGGAAAAGTTTCAAGGGTTTATCCAGGGATGAAAAAAGTAGCGGAACGTTATGCTAAGGCTCTTTTTCAATTAGCCAAAACGGCTTCTGAAAAAGAACAGTATTATAAAGACTTAGGCAAAATGAAAGCCTGGATGTTAGGATCCAGCAACTTTGGTATGCTCATTGACAATCCTCTTCTTCCCCAAAGCATCGCTAAAAAAATACTCTCTGAAATTTGCACAAAAGGAAAAGCGTCCGAAAACCTAACGCGCTTTCTTCTTTTGGTTGTCGATGAGGGTCGATTAAGAGCTCTTCCGTTTATTATTGACGCCTATAGTGACCTTTATCACGCAGACAATAACATCTCAAAGGCTGACGTTGAAACGGCTCATCCCCTAACAAAGGACCTTGAAGAAACTTTCAGAACCGTTCTCGAAAAACGCTTCAAGACAACCCTCATTTTTAATTTCAAGGTGAATAAATCACTTTTGGGAGGGTTTCGCCTCCAAGTTGGCTCTCACCAAATTGATTCATCCGTCATGACACAACTGGCAAATTTAAGTCGAACATTGAAAGGGGCTTCCTAATATGGAATTACGTGCAGCCGAAATTTCTAGCATCATTAAAGAACAAATTGCTAACTACAATGCGGAGGCTGAATTTGCCGAAGTCGGCAAAATCCTTGAAGTCGGTGATGGTATTGCCCGGGCCTATGGCCTTGAAAATGTGCAAGCATCCGAACTCCTAGAGTTCTCTGATGGCACAAAGGGTATGGCCCTTAACCTTGAAACCGATAACGTCGGTATTGTGATTTTTGGGGATGATACCCAAATCAAAGAAGGCGATACCGTTCGCCGAACCGGTAAAATTGTTGACGTGCCCGTTGGAAAAGAATTATGCGGTCGTGTTTTAGATGCCCTTGGCAATCCCATTGATGGGAAAGGTCCCCTTAAAACGACAAAGCGTGCCCTCGTAGAAACAAAAGCTCCGGGTATTATTGCCCGTAAATCCGTCGAGGAGCCTATGTCCACCGGTATTAAAGCCATTGATGCTCTTGTGCCTATTGGTCGAGGACAACGGGAGCTTATTATTGGAGACCGACAAACCGGTAAAACAACCATTGCCATTGATGCTATTATTAACCAAAAACGCATAAACGATGCCGCAAAAACCGATGGTGAAAAGTTGCATTGCGTTTATGTTGCTATTGGCCAAAAACGCTCAACGGTTGCTCAAATCGTTAAAACCCTCGAAGATGCTGGCGCCATGGCGTATACCACCGTTGTGGCAGCAACAGCCTCTGATTCAGCGCCCCTTCAATTCTTGGCTCCCTATTCCGGATGCACCATAGGAGAATATTATAGAGATAACGGCATGCATGCCTTGATCATCTATGATGATTTATCAAAACAAGCCGTGGCCTATCGCCAAATGTCATTACTTTTGCGTCGCCCTCCTGGTCGTGAAGCCTATCCAGGAGATGTTTTTTATCTTCACTCTCGCCTTCTAGAGCGGGCCGCTAAAATGAGTGATGCTGAAGGGGGAGGCTCTCTTACAGCTCTTCCCATTATTGAAACACAAGCGGGTGACGTTTCTGCTTATATTCCGACAAACGTGATTTCTATTACCGATGGTCAAATTTTCTTGGAAAGCGAATTGTTTTATAAAGGCATTCGCCCCGCCATTAACGTTGGTCTTTCTGTGAGTCGTGTTGGATCAGCTGCTCAACTTAAATCCATGAAACAAGTAGCAGGCAGTATCAAGCTTGAATTGGCTCAATATCGCGAAATGGCTGCCTTTTCTCAGTTTGCCTCCGACCTTGATACCGCGTCTCAAAAATTGCTTTCCCGTGGCGAGCGTTTGACAGAACTTCTCAAGCAAAATCAATTTTCACCTTTGATCAATTCAGAGCAAGTTGTGAGTCTTTTTGCTGGAACCCGTGGCCACCTTGATACCGTGCCCGTGAAGGAAATCCAGCGTTTTGAAAGAGAGCTCTTAGCCAATATCAAAGTTGATAGGCCTGCCATTCTTGAGTCCATTCACTCAGAGGGAAAGCTCACCGAGCAAACGGAACAGGAACTTGAAGCCTTCTGTGCAAACTTTGCGCGGGTTTTTGCTTAAGTAAAAAGAGAAAAAGGTCAAGGTCATGGCAAATTTAAAAGATTTAAGAAACCGCATTAAGAGTGTGCAGTCCACAAAGAAAATCACCTCTGCCATGAAGATGATTGCCGCTGCCAAGCTTAAAAAAGCTCAAAATGCGGCTGAATCCTCCCGAGCTTACGCAACGGAAATGGGTCGTATTATGACCGATCTTGTAAGTAAGCAAACCGCCAGCGATACAGCGCCAAAGCTGCTGTCCGGCACGGGGAGTGATCTAAAGCACCTTGTGGTTGTGTTGACCTCTAATCGAGGACTATGTGGTGGCTTCAATACATCGGTGACACGGACAGTGAAAAAATTTATTCGCTCCCAAGAAGCTGAGCAAAAAGATGTACAAATTCTCATGGTGGGGAAAAAAGGCATTGACCTCTTAAAGCAAGACCATGGTCACCGCCTTGTTGGGGAGCATCTCTCCATTACGAACCCTCGTTTCTTTAATGCAGAGGCCATTGCAGCAGACATTATTGAGCGCTTCGAGAAGGGTGATTTTGATATTTGTACCCTTGCTTATAATAAATTTATTTCAGCCCTTTCCCAAGAGCCAACCTTAAAACAACTCATTCCTTTTAGGGGAACCCTTGAGGATAAAAAAGCACAAAAAGAGGCCACTCCTTTAGACTCTATTTATGAATACGAACCCTCCCAAGAGGAAGTTCTTGATCGCCTTTTACCCCGTAATATTAAGGTCCAAATTTTCAGTGCCCTCTTGGAAAGTGCCGCCAGCGAACATGGATCTCGCATGGCTGCTATGGATGGTGCCACAAGAAATGCCGAAGATTTAATTGGGAACTTAAACTTAACGTACAACAGAAAAAGACAGGCTTATATTACCAGCGAATTGATAGAGATTATTTCAGGGGCCGAAGCCCTTTAACATGACCTCAAACCGGTGTGCTCAGAACTGGTGCGCTGAGGCATTATGATGATACACTAGGAGACTCTTTGAGAAACCAGTTAAAAAAATTTAAGAAAAGATGATTTTATTTTTCATTAGGAGAAAAAGATGACACAGAGAAAACCCGGTAAAGTGAGCCAAATTATTGGTGCCGTTGTTGATGTTACTTTCGAGGAAGGGCACATTCCTGCCATCTATACGGCTTTAAAGCTAAAAAATGGGGGGAAAGACCTCGTCCTTGAAGTGAGCAAGCACCTTGGGGAAAATACCATTCGTGCCATTGCCCTTGATTCTACTGATGGCTTAAAGCGTGGTGTGCCTGTAGAAAATACAGGAGAACCTATTTCTGTTCCCGTGGGCCCCGAGACCCTTGGACGTATCATGAATGTTCTGGGGGAGCCCATTGATGAGCGCGGCCCCGTCACAACAAAGAAAAAATACCCCATTCACCGCCCTGCCCCTTCTTTTGCGGACCAAGCAACAGAGACTGAAATCCTTATCACAGGTATTAAAGTTGTGGATCTTTTGGCCCCCTATTCTAAGGGTGGTAAAATTGGTCTTTTTGGCGGAGCTGGTGTTGGTAAAACCGTGTTGATCATGGAGCTTATTAATAACATTGCTAAGGGCCATGGGGGATACTCTGTTTTCGCTGGTGTTGGAGAGCGGACCCGTGAGGGAAACGATCTATACCATGAAATGATTGAGTCCGGCGTTATTGATCTTAAGGGGGACCAATCAAAGGCTGCCCTTGTTTACGGTCAAATGAATGAACCCCCTGGGGCCCGTGCCCGCGTTGCGCTGACAGGTTTGTCTCAGGCTGAATACTTCCGTGACGAAGAAGGACAAGACGTTCTTTTCTTCATTGATAATATTTTCCGCTTTACCCAAGCCGGTGCGGAAGTCTCTGCCTTGTTGGGTCGTATTCCCTCTGCCGTTGGATATCAACCAACCTTGGCAACGGAAATGGGGGCCTTGCAAGAGCGGATTACCTCCACCAACAAAGGCTCTATCACCTCGGTTCAAGCCATTTATGTCCCGGCAGATGACTTGACCGACCCGGCCCCTGCAACGTCCTTTAGCCACTTAGATGCGACAACGGTTTTGAACCGTCAAATTGCTGAACTCGGTATTTATCCAGCGGTGGATCCCTTGGATTCAACCTCTCGTATTTTGACCCCTGATGTCATCGGAGCTGAGCACTATGATATTGCACGGCGTGTCCAAGAAGTCTTACAAACCTATAAAAACCTCCAAGATATCATCGCGATTCTGGGTATGGATGAATTATCTGAAGAAGATAAGCTCACCGTTGCACGGGCTCGTAAGATTCAACGTTTCCTCTCACAGCCCTTCCATGTTGCCGAAATTTTCACGGGCACACCGGGCGTTTTTGTTGATCTTCCAGAAACCATTAAAGGCTTTAAGGGCTTGATTGAGGGAGATTACGATCATATCCCTGAAATGGCCTTTTATATGGTTGGGACCATTGATGAAGCCTTGGAAAAGGCACAACGCATGGCTTCTGAAGCAGCATAAGGCTCTTTTGGCAGTAAAAAGGCAAAGATTCCAGTCTAGACTGATGACTCCCCCTTATGGTTTAGGGGGAAATAACAAAGACGTCTGGGATCTTTTCGGAAGAATGAGAGAGTGAATGCAGCTACAGGAAAAAATATAATGACCTGTCTTTTTTATAGTCTTACTTTGCTTTTTATCGCATCAACGCTCTCCCATGCCAACCATGGGGTCATTATAAAAAACACAACGTCCAACGCAGAATGGGCAAGGATTTTAACACCAGAGCAGTATAATATTTTGCGTAATGACGGCACAGAACCCGCCCATTCAAGTCCTCTAAATGATGAGCATCGCAAAGGTACTTTTGTCTGTGCGGCTTGCGGCCTAGAGCTTTTTAGATCTGAAACAAAATACGATAGTAAAACCGGTTGGCCCAGCTTTTGGCAACCCATTGAAGGACATATTGAAACAAAGTGGGATTTTAAATTGATCTTCCCACGAACGGAATATCATTGTGCTCGGTGTGACAGTCATCAAGGTCATATTTTTAAGGATGGACCCAAACCCACAGGAAAACGTTACTGCAACAATGGCCTTGCTTTAAAGTTTACCCCCGATGACATATCAGGCGCAAAAGCAGAGCACTAAAGTCGTTCCGCAACGGTTTCAGACGTCGTCAATCTCTCCTAAACGACAAGGGGTAGTCGTCGATCACTCTTTCCTAGACTGGGGCCGTTGCGGAACGACTATAAATATCGTAAACTATCTTACGCTGGACTCTTCAGATTAGCAAAAATCCCCAATTTTTTGGGGACTTTTTTCGATACTTCTTAATTGGCTTTGCAGCCTGGGTAATCTCCATATTGATCAACAACATTTCTGATCGTTAATATCTCAATGAGTTCTCCCACTGGCACATCACAAACAGCCGTCGCCTGGCCCTCTCCCTTATAAGTTTCACACTGTACAACAATACGTTTACGATTGCTAAGGTCAGCCTCAGATTCTTTCCCAATAGCGGGCATATCAAACTCAGGTTTAGTCTCATCATTTTTTACCACAATAATTTTACATTTGTCTGGAATATCAACATTTTTTATCTTAGCCCCATTCAGGTTAAAGCTAGACATCAAAGTTATCAAACCAACTACCGGTAGCATTAATTTATAAAGCATATTCTTTTCCTCTTTTATATAGACCCTTACATAAGGCCTAAAAAACCTTAATAGTTCGTTAAAGAAGTCTAGTCAAGGAAATTTAAATATACAGAAAAAAGGAGAAAAATATTGGAGCGGGCGAAGGGATTTGAACCCTCGACCCCAACCTTGGCAAGGTTGTGCTCTACCACTGAGCTACGCCCGCTTAAGCGCTTGAAACCATTAAATCAGTATCAATACTGGGACTATAGCGGAACATTCTGATTTTTCAAGGGAAAAAATGTCGAATTTTTACAATAAAACCTTTATGCTCATTTTATCACGTCCAAGAGAAAGAAGATGAGAAAGAAAACAATGTCACGGCTCTTTCAAGACCCCTCCCCTCCCTTAAGGCAAACCCCTTTAGCAGAAGCCATGCGACCTCAATGCCTTGAGGATATCATCGGCCAAGAACATCTCTTAAAAAAAGGTGCCCCCTTAGAAAGAATCCTCTCCTCCGGCTCTCTGCCCTCCTTAATTTTATGGGGCCCTCCTGGGTGCGGCAAAACGACCCTGGCGAAATTGATTTCTCATACCCTTAATAAAGAGGGGAAAACGCCTTTTGATTTTGTGGCCCTTTCTGCTGTTTTATCAGGGGTTGTAGAGCTTAGAAAGGTTTTTGATCAAGCCCAAAAAGCTGCCCAACAAGGACGGCGAACTCTCTTGTTTGTTGATGAGATCCACCGTTTTAATCGAGCTCAACAAGATAGCTTTTTAGCACATCTTGAGGATGGTCGCCTTACCCTTATTGGCGCCACCACAGAGAACCCCTCCTTTGAATTAAAGGGAGCTCTTTTATCAAGAACACAAGTTCTTACCTTAAAGCCCCTTAAAGAAAATAGCCTTAAAACCCTTTTAGAAAAAGCCGAGGCTTTCTTGAACGTCACCTTGCCCCTCACTAAAGAAGCCCGTGATTTACTCCCCTCATTAGCCGATGGGGATGGGCGCTATTTCTTGAATTTGGTCGAGATCATTGCCCACAATACCATCAAAAAGGGTAAAGCAGAAAAAGACCTTTCCCCAGAAGCCCTCAGCACCCTTTTACAAAAGCGTCGCCCTCTCTATGATAAGTCTCAAGAAGGCCATTATAATCTCATAAGTGCCCTCCATAAAGCCTTGCGCGGATCGGACCCTGATGCTGGTTTGTATTGGGTCAACCGAATGCTCCAAGGGGGTGAAGATCCTAAGTATATTTTGCGGCGCCTTATTCGTTTTGCTGTCGAAGATATTGCCCTTGCAGACCCCAATGCGTTGCTCCAAGCCAACGCTGCCCAAAGTGCCTATAACACTTTGGGATCGCCGGAGGGGGATTTAGCCATCGCCCAACTGGTGGTCTATTTAGCAACAGCCCCTAAATCTAACGCCCTTTATCAGGCTCAAAAAAGCGCGTCAAAAATGGCGAAAAATTCTGGCTCTCTTATGCCTCCCAAACACATTTTAAATGCACCAACCCAATTGATGGATAACGAAGGCTATGGCCAAGGTTATATCTATGATCACGATACGCCCCAAGGTTTTTCTGGCCAAAATTATTTCCCAATGGAGATAAAAGAACGACCCACTTTTTATGAGCCCGTTGAAAGGGGATTTGAGCGCGACCTTAAAAAACGTTTAGAGTACTGGAATAAATTGCGGAAAGCATCCTAATCCTTGTCAAAAGGCCCAAGACCCTTTATTCTATAGGAAGGTCTGCAAAAGGCTCTTTTGGCGATAAAGAAGCAAAGGCTCAACTTTCGCGGGACGCACGTACTAAAGGTACGCTTACGTTTCCACGATCTCGCTTCACTTCTTTCTCATCCAAAACCGCTATGCTTAGCAATTTTGCAGAGCTTCCTATAGGAAGCCCCTTAATAAGAGACGAGACAAACAAAGGATTTTTTCTAGCTATGGATTTTGCCCAACAAGCCTATCTTGGATTTTGCCAAGTTTTTGATCTCACCTTCAATAAAGTGTTAACCATTACAATCATTTTAGCTGTCGGCTTTTTAGCACGTAACCTTTTCTCAAAAGGGGTCATGCTCATTATTAAGAGATTTGCCGCGAACAACCAGAGTTCTATGCGGGAAGATTATCTCATTAATCTGATGAAGCCCATTAGCTTAACTTTTGTTATCGGCGCCTTTCATATCGCAGGCCTTGTGGCAGAACTCCCTCTCCTGATTGCTCTTTTTTATAAAAGCCTCCTAAAAACGGCCATTACCTTTGCCTTTTTCTGGGGTGTTTTTTCCTTTATTAAACCCCTCTCACATCTCACAAGAGAAGCAAAAAAAGGGAATCTCAACGAAGAGATGCGTGAGCTTGTTGCCAACCTCCTTGAAATTGTCGTGGTTGTTTTAGGTATCCTTTCTGTCATGCAAATTTGGGGTGTTGATGTTGTTGCCTTTTTAGCCGGTCTTGGCATTTTGGGCATGGCCATTGGTTTTGCGGCACAAGACACCATTAAGAACTTTTTTGGATGTATTGCTCTTTTGATGGATAAGACCTTCCAAAAGGGCCATTGGATCAAAACGGACAAAGTGGAAGGAACCGTTGAGCATATTGGTTTTAGAACAACGGCTATTCGCCAGTTTGATAAAGCTCTTGTTCATATTCCCAATGCCCAACTGGCTGATGCTGCTGTGATCAACTTTGCCAAGATGACCAATCGTCGCGTGCGTTGGGTCGTTGGCCTCACCTATGATACGCCAGCAGACACTTTAGAGCGGATCGTAAAACGCATTCGCACCTACCTTGAGTCCCACCCCAACATTGAAACCGATCCCAAAAAAGTAACGACCCTCATTAACGTGGATAAATTCAATGATTCCTCCATTGATCTTTTCTGTTATTTCTTTACAAAAACAATTAAATGGAAAGAATATATGGATATCAAGGAAGAATGTGTTCTTGCTTTTAAACGCATTGTTGAAGAGGAAGGAAGCGGTTTTGCCTTTCCAAGCCAAAGCATCTATATTGAATCTATTAAAGGCTTACCCGATGGCGATAGCCCCCTTGCAAAAGCAAAACTTAAAAAAATAGAGGCGAAAAAAGCCAAAGGCTAAAAGGCATCTAACGCCAAAAAAAAGGGAGTAAACAAAACATGTCTGGCATCGCCGGTGTTTTAACAGTTGATGGCTCTGAGCCCCCTGAGGATCTTTTACATGCTTTAAGCACAAGGCTTTTAAGGCGCGGAAAAGATGATCAGGGCATTACAATTCAAAATGGATTGGGCCTGATCCATCGACGCCTTTCCATTGCCCCCCTTGATGCAGGTCATCAACCTTTGTGCAATGAGTCCAAATTAACCCTTGTAGCAGACTGCCGCCTTTTAAATACCGAATCTACCAGGGACCGTTTTGCCGATTCTTACGACTTTGCAACAGCCCTTGAGGTTGAAACTATTTTCCCTCTCTATGAAAAATATGGTGCTGAATTCACCCACCACCTTTTTGGTATGTATGCCATAGCCCTCTATGACGGCCATGCAGATGAGCTCATTTTAACAAGAGATCCAGCAGGCATTAAACCTCTCTATTATTTCTTGGATGATCGTTATTTTATTTTCGCCTCTGAAATCAAAGTCCTCTTAGGACTGGAGCACATCCGCCCCGACATTGATCGACAAGGGCGTAAAGAGTCTCTTCAATATGGGGCAACCCTCGGAGGGAAAACCATTATCCATGGCATAAAAACAGTGCTGCCAGGGGAAACTCTTATTGTACAAAAAGGACGCCTTTTAAAAACCTTCCGAGATCGTCCTTTTGACGATTTAAAGCCTAGCAAAATGACGTTAAAACAGTCCTTTGAAGAGATTCCGGCAGCCCTTTGTGAAGCCCTAGCTGACCTTGATGAGCCAACACAAAAAGCAGCTTGTTCCTTAGAGCGCCCTGGTGACTATCTTTTGGCCAGTACACTGGATCAATGTTATGGAGAACGCACCCATTGCTTTAGCATCCTCTTGGACGGAGAGAGCGAAGATAGTAAACACCAATTTAAAGTCACGAACTTAACAGAGTTACCCTTTGATGAACATGATTTTTGGCGCACCCTTCCCTTTGTAGCCGCAGCCCTTGATGAGCCTTGCAATATTCCAGAACGCGCCCTGACCTATTACCTTGCCAAAAAGCTCAAAGGCCACTTCACTGTCCTCTTTTCCGCCCTTGGGACAAAAGTCTTAAATGCGGATATGCCTCTTTTTAAACGGGCAAAACGTTTAAAGATTTTGGGAGGGCGGCCCCTTCCAAGGCGTGGTATTTTTCAGTATCTACGAGATGTTCCTCTCTTTTTAAATAGCTGGAGCGAGGACATTAAAAAAGCTAGACTCGAATTAGACGAGCACAGTGAGTTATCTCGCCTCCAAAAAAGCCAAGTCCTTGAATATGAAAATCGTTTTGTTACACAAAATCTAGCAAGTTTCGAGAGGCTAACAACCTTCCATGGTCTTGAATCGCGCTTTCCTTTTTTAGACCCTAAGGTGCGTTATGAGCTCATGGGGCTAGGGGATTCCTTAAAAATCCATCATGGTCAAACAGGATTTGCTTTTTACGAACTGCTTCGCCATAAATTTCCAACCCTTGATTTGTCCAGTCTCTGTCATTTCAAACGCGCCAAACTCAATCAATGGCTTCGCAACAAAGCCTCAAGACTCTCAGCCCTTGTTGCCCACCAAGAAGAAATTGAGGCGATTTTCTCGCGGGACTTTGTGCGAGATGCTTTTTCCTGCAAAGATGAATACTATACACAAGCGGCCTGGACACTTTTGATGTATGCCCTTTGGCATCAAGCCCATATCAAGGGCATTAAGCCCATTCCCGATACCCTTAGCTTCTTGTCCGCAAAAAATTAAAAAAGGGCGCTGTTATTTGATTATTAACCTTTTAGGTGTAGACTGTAATTAGGGTGTGAAATTATACCCAAGTCTTTCAATATAAAAGGAAAAGGAGTACTCCCCCTATGACAATTCAAATTACAGGTCGTCATATTGATATTAGCGATTCATTCCGTGAGTCCGTCGAATCCAGTTTAGAAGATCTCACATCAAAACATAATATAACCCCCCTTCAAACCTCTATTACGCTTACGAAGCAAGGGCATCAGTTCGCTGCAGATATTAATTCTCACCTCGCTAGAGGGTTAAATTTGCGCTCCCGTGGGGAGGGTGGCGACGCTTATTCCTGTTTTCAAAATGCCCTTGATAAACTGCGCACCAGAGTACGTCGTCATAAAAACTGGGTTGATGACCACCATAAGCATCATGACATTCATTTTGAAGAGGTTTCCTCTTATGTCATGAATGCAGACACGCCCACAAATGGCCATATTACAGAGAAAGAACTGGCCCCTGCTATTATCGCAGAAACAAAAACCGATGTGCCTACTTTAAGCGTTGGAGAAGCTGTAACGCGCTTTGATCTCAGCGAAGAAGGCGCTTATGTTTTTCGCAATGTAAAAAACAATGCCATTAATGTGGTCTACCGCCGAAGCGATGGTAATATTGGTTGGATTGATCTGCACTGTAAGACTTAAGAAGTGCTATTTTTTTCAGACTGTTAAGGTTACATTAACAATATTTGTTTCTAATAGTAAGCATAGAAAGGAAAAACCTCCCATGAAAAAAAATATCCTTTTAGCAAGTGTTTTTGTAATAAGTAGTTTTTCAGTATATGGAGGCCCCACGGAGATCACACCAGCAATGCGAGCAAAGGCTGAGACGGCAATTCGAGCTTGTGAAAAATCCTATCAGAACACAAAAGATGAGCGCAAGCGCTTTAGCAAGGTAAAAAAGCCCTTTTTATTTGCGTCCACAAAGAAAAAAATAGCTTATAAAAACTTAGCACTCAACCTCAAAACATTTGATATAAACTTTGCTGAATTCACACGGTTCACAAACAGTAAAATTCAGGTTCGAACTGCTAAAACACCAAGTCAATTACGCGATGAGGTGACGGCTTACTCAAGCAATTGCTCTCGATTTGCGTCTGGTCTTGCGGGCTTTGTCCAATGGGCGACCACAGGGAAAGGACCAGCAGGGTTTGACAAAATTTATCAAGAATGGCAAAAAGAGGCCGCAAAATAACCACAAAAAAACGGGCCTTTTTCAAGGTCCGTTTTCGTATTTTCAAAAATAATCTGGGCCTAATCGGCTGTTGATGTCTCTTCTACTTCAGCAGCCTCTTGAGGCTCATCAGCTTCTTTTGTATCGCCCTTCAACTGAAGCTTTGCTTCTTCAGATGTCATCGCAATATTTAAGATAACAGATGTTGAAAGTTCAGGGTGAAGCTCAACTTCAATGGTGTGGATACCAATGCTTTTAACGGGCTCAGGAATTTTCACTTGGTTTTTAGTAATGGTAAAGCCAGCATCACTCACAGCTTGTGCAATGTCTTTTCTACGAATAGACCCATAAAGATTACCCGTATCACCAGCGGGGCGAATAAATTCAACCACAAGGGCTTCCATTTTATCAGCAATACTTTGAGCTTCATCACGTTTTTTGATGTTGTCCGCTTCAAATTGCTTTTTCATTGTTTCAAAATGAGCAATACGATCTTTTGTTGCACGGTCCGCAAATCCTTTAGGGATAAGGTGATTACGAGCATAGCCAGGTTTTACGGTGACGATTTCACCCATGTGACCAAGTTTTTCAACCCGTTGTAATAAAATAACTTCCATGAGTTACTCCTTTTCTTTTCTCTGTGTCAAACGTGTCCGAAGATCCAACCAAGGCTCTAGCAAACCCGCCAAAATTAAAATAAGTAAAGTCCATCCAAAAACTAGCACGAAACCATAGAAAATAACAAGGAACATCTGTGGGTTTTTTTGTTTTTTTGCAAAAGTCACAACAATGGAAAGGCCTTGAAGGATAAAGAGAGCTGTCAAAGGGGCTATAAGATTGCCAAAAAGATGCTGGATAAATACCCTTTCGGTTTGCAAAGAGATCACCCAAGCCACACCAATAAAAGCAAAAGCCTTCCAGCACCACCACGGTAAATACAGGTCTGATAGCAAAAATGAAGGGCGAGGATACTTGATCTTGTGGACCTTAAACCACTTAGGTGTCAAAGACGCAGCAATGGCAATCATAAACACAAAGAGCCCCATACTAATACCAGGGACATAGGGCCATAGAAGCTTGAGGTAGCTCGTGAGAAGCGCCACTTTATCTTGAGCTTCGAGGGGCGTTTGCTTTAGGCTGGCTTGCAAGACCTCAAAAGCTTTTTCCCCCACACCAAAGAGGTGCCATACAAGCAGGAGAATCAAGGCAGAACCCAGGACATAAAGAGCAAAAACACCGGCAAGACGCTCTAGGGGATACCAGTTTTTCTGCCCCTCTTTTTCTTGATATTGCATAGCAAGATACGGCAAAGCAAGCCCTGGCAACGCCACGTAAAGGGCATAGTTTAAGATATGCTCAACACCCAGAAAAAGGGAGACACACACCAAAGAAACAGCAAAAGCAGTCGCAAGGGGTTTGGGCTGCGGGTTCATTAACCCAAGGGTAAACAGTGGAATCACAGCAAAAATGGTTGAAAGGTCGCCCATAAGGCGCCATAAAAAAGAAAAAAGGAGGGCACTAAAAAGCCCTCCTAGGATAGGATGGGAAAAGCGCTGTTTTTTTGTGAACTTAAACACGTTTAGCAGCACTCTTCATCCTTTTTATTTAACAGTATAAGGCAACAAAGCCAAGAAGCGCGCACGCTTGATAGCGTTTGCAAGGGCTCGTTGGTGTTTCGCAGAAACAGCTGTGATGCGGCGCGGAATAATACGACCCCGTTCAGAAACATATTTTTGCAATAGTTTGATATCTTTATAATCAATTGTTTGCGCACCAGGTCCACTAAAAGGACAGGTCTTTTTACGTTTAAAAAAGTGGCGGCGTTCTCCGGAGCTATCTTCAGAGCGATCATTACGTTCAGACATTTTAAATTCCTTTCTTATTCAGCTGCAGCTGGTGTTGAGTCTTCAGATGCCGACGCAGATGATGGCGCAGAACGTCCATGGGATGAGCCATGATGGCCGGAATCTCTTCCCGTCGTCATAGAAATATCACGGATATTGCTGTTTCTTGAAGATTTCAAAAGAGAAGAAGGTCCCTCTTTATGAGAGTCAACACACACAGACATATAACGAATAACATCATCGCTTAAATACATTTGACGCTCAACTTCTTTGATTGCTTCAGGATTTGAAGAAATGTTCATAAGGACATAATGCCCTTTGTTATTCTTTTTGATGGGATAAGCAAGGGTACGCAAACCACAATATTCTGTTTTCTTAACAGAACCACCGCCATCGCGAAGAATGCCGGCATATTTCTCGGATAAAGCGTCAACTTGGCTTGGGGCCATATCTTGGCGCACAATAAAAATCGTTTCATATAAAGTCATGACGATCTCCTTTCGGTTAGGTTGATAAAACTCAACAAAGCCGGCCTTACTAGGAGGGCCAGCAAGGAGTTGGGTTATTTCTAGCGGATTTTATATAAAATAGCAAGGTCTTTTATGGACCTATAAACCTCTTGGACCGTGAGGTTTTGCATCAAGAGATCTTCATTCCCAGCGTCAGCTTGATCAATGAGATCTTGGGGTGGTTCTGGGGTCCGCAAAAAATGCGTTTTCTTGCCCCAAGGGTGATAAAACATATCATAGCTGGGGCCAAAAAGGCCAAGGGTTGGCAAGCCAAGAGCCGCTGCCATATGCATTAAACCAGAGTCATTTCCAATGAAAAAATCACATTGTTTCATCAGGGATGCCACGTCTAAAAGATGGGAATAACCGCCAACATCAATAAGATCTTTTTCATCAAAGTGGCTTTTAAAATCAGCCAAGCGGTCTTGCTCATTAGGGGCCGCAAAAAAGGCAAACCGTGCGCCTTGAAAGGGGCCTCCTTTAGAGTGAACCCGTTTAAGCAAGTCAATCATCTGAGAATGAGGCCACTCTTTTCCCGGCCAGTTAGCAAGGGGAGCCACCGCAATGATAGGGACTTCTGCAGAGTCTTTTATAGAGGGGATTTTCTGCAACCGTCTTGTGGAAAGCCAAAGATGGGGTTGGGGATGGGTTATTTCATATCCAGCGCCTTTTAAGAGATCACAAAGTTGCTCAACACGATGTTTTTTAACAGCTTTCGAGCGCCATATAAGACGCTTTTTTGCCCGCACTAAAAAGGCAAGGGCAGAGCCTCGAAGGTCAATAACAAGATCCCATTTTGTTCCAATGGCTTTTGTCCAAATCTCAATCCAATGCTTGCCATATTTTTTCGACGTCAGGGCAATCAGCTGATCCACCTTCTCAAAGTCCTCAAAAAGAGGGGCAGAAAGGGCGCCACAAGCAATGGTAAAACGCGCCTCGGGATGCACTTTTTCCAAGTGCTGCAAAAGGCACGTAGATAAAACAGCATCTCCAATTCGAGTGGACGTAATAAAGAGAATTTTCATGGGCTTGTGTTTCTTCTTTTTTTTATTTTTAATATAGTAACTTATCTTTGCACTGACCGTTTGTTCCTGCGCTCCTAAGCTATGAAATATAGCCGTCGTCGCTTGCGCCTCCGGTCATCACAAACCTAAATCACTCTATTCACGAGCCCTGTCCTTAACCGCTGCGCTTAGCTATTTTAGATATTCATATTCAGGATCTTATCGAGGCTGTCTTTTGTTTTTTCATAAACCCCTTTAAAGCGTTGTAAGCTCATTTCAGCTTCTTTCATGGTATGCACTAACTCTAGATCAGAGATTTTTCCATGAACTGCCGCAATGGAGGCTTGGTCTGCTGCTTTTGAAGCCTCAAGGGTTTCAGTGGCAATGCCTTTCACAAGGTCTGCAAATCCGCCGCCTGGAGCACCGCCTGCTTTTCCGGCTCCAGCACTGGAGAGAGGGGAGGTTTTATCAATACCCGTTAAGGCTGATGAAAGATTTGGGGTTGCGCTGGGTGTGATTGCCATAGGTGTTCTCTTCCTTATTTTTTAGTTCATCATTTTTTAGTTCATCATTTGGAGCGTGCGTTGACGCATATCCGTTGTCATCTGATAGCTTTTCATGGCGCGCTCGTTATCTAGTTTTGCCTGATGCATGTCCATCATTGTCATGAGGGGATCAAGTTTTGGCATATTCACATTGCCCTGTGCGTCGGCCTTTGGGTGACTGGGGTCGTATTTTTTGATCATTTTGCTTTTATCTTGGGTAATTTTTTTTACAGCCACGCTGGTGGATTTTGTTCGGGGGTCTCTTGTTGTTTTCATTTGAACATTTTTAGGCACATAATCGGCAGTTTTGCTGCCGGCCATATTTTCTGAAGCGACCCGTAGTCTAATATTATTTGCCTTCATGGCATCGGTTAAGGTGCGTTGAGCGCGGGCGAGGGTATCATGGCTAGGGGTAGATTTTGCATAAAGAGCGCTAAAGGTTCCCAGGGTTAGGAAAAGAAAAGAGGACAGAAAAAGGGTGCTCAAAGCTTGGGTCATCTTACTTTCCGTTTCCCATATTGAGGACTGTTTTCATTCTCTCTTCCTCACTTTTATGAATTTGTTGAAGACGATAAAAATCTGTACCGGCTTCGTTTAGTTGTAAGAGTTGCTCTTCAGGGCTAATACTGTTGCCTGTTAAGCTAGGATCGGCCTGTTCTTTAGACGTCTTTACTTTAAAGCCAGCATTTTTAAGGCTGCCGCTTAAGTGATTGGCATTGGTGGTTTTGATTGAAGCGGGCTTTGAATTGCGGTTAAGGGATTTGCTAAAAGATTCAACTTCTTTTGTTTTTTCTCCTGCCACACCAGAACGGGCCAAATTATCAGAGGTGGTTTCTTGTCTCGCCTGGGTATGACGCATTTTTTCAAAAAGAAGCTGTGCCTGGGGTGTATTCGTTAAAGCCATGAAAACAATACCTTTTTATTTGCATCTATACTTTTTCAAACTCACGTTGAGAAGAAGAGTCATTGCATCATAACAATTTTTGCGAAAAAATATTAATAAATAGTAAATTTTAATTAATTTTATGATATATTTGTAAAGGTTGATGGGGGTACCTATCACGTTTGTTACACTAATGAATTGATGAGCCATGCTTTATATTGGACGAAAACAGGGTGAAAGTGTTGTGATTGCCGACCGAGTTAAGGTGACGGTTCTCGAGATTTCGGGAAAAACAGCAAAGCTTGGTTTTGAGTTTCCAGCGGACATGCAAGTGCATCGGGAAGAGGTTTATCAACGCATTCAAGAGGAGAACCGAGAGGCTTCACAGAGCTTTCAGCTCCTTGCTGATCTTGAAAAAAAATAGGTGAAATTATGACAATGAGCATTCCAGAAAAAATCCAAAAAATAGAAGAAGCAATAGGTATTATTCGTAGCTATCAAGAGGAACTGCCTCAGAGTCTTGGGGATGTCGAAAATTTGGAGAATGCTGCCGAACCCTTTGATCTATCTTGTTTGACACCTCATCTGCGGGCAATGAATAGCTTGGCACCAGAACTCCCCACCATGGACCCAAGTCTGAGAGCTCAAGTGCAGGAAACGGTAACAGAGTTTCGTAAATCTTTAGACAGCTTATTGGGGGCAGCAAACCAGCATAAAGATGAGATTGTTCAGGAAACCAATAAGGCGCGTGGTCACAATAAAAGCGCCACGGCTTATTTGAAAGCGGGCAATGGAGCAGGGAATTAATGGAATCAGGGGAATCGATTCTTAATATTGCTATGCTTGGAAAACTTGTTTTTGGTTTGCTGCTCATCCTTGGGCTTTTGGGCTTTTTGGTTTTGGCGTTGAAATTTTTGCAAAGAAAAAAAATGGCTTTTTCTGGATTGAAAAGTGATTTAAAAATTGTGCAAACCACCCATCTAAGTCCTCAACAAAGGCTCGCCATTGTTCACTGGAATCAGACGCAATATCTCATCGCGCTTACGGGAGAAGGCGGCTTTTTGTTGGATAAAAAACCAGCAGATGAAGTCACGAAAAAGGAACAGAGCGTTTGAGTGCTGATTTTAAAAGAGTTGATACCGTTGAGCACCTGAGAAAAAACAGTTTTTCAGTTCTTTTCCTCAAGACTCTTTCTACATTTTTATTGCCCAAAACGACCATAGGGAAAACCTTTTTTGCCCTGTTCTTTTTGACGGCTTTTGGGGGGCTTTTTATCCCCGATGCTATGGCTCAGAGTATTTCTCTGGATATGGGAGAAAATAGTAGTGGTCTAACAGCACGCCTTGTGCAGTTTATTTTATTGGTCACGGTGATTTCTTTGGCGCCTTCTATTTTGTTGATGGTGACCTCTTTTACACGGCTGATCGTTGTTTTTTCCTTTTTGCGAAGCGCTCTTGGTATGCAGCAATCACCGCCCAATACAATTTTGGTAAGCCTTGCTCTCTTTTTGACGTTATTTATTATGGCGCCTACTTTCGAAAAAGCCTATGAAACGGGTATCAAACCTTTCATGGAAGAAGAGATCGATGAAAAAGAAGCCTTTGACCTTATCACAGAGCCCTTTCATGGGTTTATGCGCAAGAACACCCGTGAAAAAGAAATAGAGTTGTTTGCTGATATTGCTCAGATAGATGTTGTTGAAAAGGTTGAGGATATTCCCCTTAAGATTCTTGTGCCAGCTTTTATGATTAGTGAACTTCGCCGCGCCTTTGAGATCGGTTTTCTCCTGTTCTTGCCTTTTGTGATCATTGATATGGTCGTTGCGTCAATTCTGATGTCTATGGGTATGATGATGTTGCCCCCCATGATGATTTCCTTACCCTTTAAGATCATTTTCTTTGTGTTGGTGGACGGGTGGTATTTGGTCGTCCAGAGCCTTGTTCGCGGCTTTGGCTAGTTCTCGCTTACTCAGAAAAAAATACCTCTACGAAATCAACGCTCTACCTTTTTTTAAGGTAGGGCGTTCTTTTGAGAACGGCTTTTGTACGCTATCTTAAAAGAAATAGGGGAATTTTTTTATGTATTTTTTAGCCGTTCTTTTTATTTTATTTGGTACCCACGAAAGCTTTGCCTCTTTTCAGGAGGTAATAGAAGAACGAGATCCTTATGGGAAAGGAAAATTTCTTTCTATTAAGGCAACATCCTTTGCGTTAGACGAGTCAGCATTGGTTTATCCCTCCTCTAAAGGAAAAAAGGGGTTGCTTAAGGCTGTTATTGCCAGCGATCGAGCCCTTATGTTTTATTTGAGTAAGAATGAAGGAGTGTCTCTTGAAGAAAAGATTCAGCATCGCCTCCAGGCTTTTCAACATATCCTTGCTTCTTATGATACAGAGTTTGAAATAGAGGATGCATCTCGTTTTGTGCCTCTTTTTAAATTTACAGGCGGTAATTGGATGCGTCTTCAGGGTTTTATTTGGAGGAAGGGCACTCTTTTACGTTATATCATTTGCCCTGACAAGAAAATTAAAAGAGGTCGAATAGATAAAAAAGCACTAAAATTTGTGCCTCATCTCACTGTGCCCTATTACCGTTTTTTGAGCCGCCAAGAACGCCAAATTAGAGGGGGTGCCAGCTCTAGGGTGCCCCGTGATCAAAAAGAACAGAGGGATCGCACACCCAAACCCCGTTCTTTGCGGAAGGGGAAAAACGGAAATAGAGGGTGGTGATGGCCACATTAACCAATTTTTCTACTTTCCTTAGAAGATTATTAAGTTTTTCCTCACATAGATTAAAGAAACAATTGAGGATTTAAAAATGGAAATGAAAATTATTTTAAGCAGTTTTTTGTTTGTGGGGTTATGTCAAGGGTCCCATGCTCTTGACGGAGCCGATGGTTCGGACAATGAAAGTTATGAGAGTGCAGGATATCCCATGACACCATCACCATCCCTTGAGCTCCTGCCCACTATTACAGAAAATGAGGGTGATGATATAAAGCCTCTCAGATTCACGAGGCTAAGAAAGACTAATAAGGAAAAATCACCGCGCGACAAACTGCGTAAAGAACGTAAAACAAGTTCACCCCGTGAGGCAGAAGCACTTGCAGAAGATGAAGCAATTAAAAGAGCTAAAGGCCGTGGGGGTATCAAAAAAAAGGATGCTAATTTTTAAAAAAGTTCCTTAAGCACGGAAACGGCGACGTAACATCTTTTAACGGGGGCAGAATTATTCTACTCCCTTGTTTTTTTTTACTAAATCCGCTATGACTAGGAAAGATTTTCTAGAAGGATTTAGGAATATAATGACTCAATACATTTACACCATGCAAGGCGTTAGTAAAAATTACCCCGGAGGCAAGCAAGTCATCCGTGATATTTCCCTGTCTTTTATTCCAGGGGCTAAAATTGGTGTTATCGGTGTTAACGGTTCCGGAAAATCAAGCTTCATGAAAATTGTTGCAGGACTTGATACGGAATTCGGTGGCGAAGCGTGGGCTGCGGAAGGCACGACCATGGGTTATTTACCCCAAGAGCCTGACCTTGATCCGACCTTAACTGTGAAAGAAAATATTGAAGCTGGTATTAAAGAAGTTTCTGGCCTTTTAAAACGCTTTGAAGAAATTAGCGCAAAATTTGCCGAAGAAATGAGCGATGATGAGATGAATGCTCTCATTGAAGAGCAAGGGGAATTGCAGGAACAAATTGAGGCTGTTGATGCCTGGGACTTAGATCGCCGCATTGAGATTGCCATGGATGCGTTGCGTTGCCCGCCAGCGGACAGCGCCGTTGATAAGCTTTCTGGCGGAGAAAAGCGCCGGGTTGCGTTATGTCGCTTGTTGATGCAACAACCTGATATTCTTCTCCTCGATGAGCCCACCAACCACTTGGATGCCGAGTCCGTTGCGTGGTTAGATCAATACCTTCAAAATTATAAGGGCATGGTTATTCTCGTAACCCACGATCGCTATTTCTTGGACAACGTTGTGGATTGGGTTCTTGAGCTGGATCGCGGTGAGGGGATTCCCTTTAAGGGGAATTACTCCTCATGGTTAGAGCAAAAACAAAAGCGCCTTGCCAAGGAAGAAAAAGAAGAAAGTGGTCGCCAGAAAACATTGCTGCGAGAGCTCGAGTGGATTCGCCAATCTCCAAAAGCCCGTCAGGCCAAGAGCAAAGCCCGTATCCAATCCTATGATCAGTTGTTGAATCAGGATATGACCGAGAAAATGAAGACTGCCCAAATTATGATTCCAGCAGGCCCTCGTTTGGGCAGCAATGTCATCGAGTTTGAGAATGTGAGCAAAGCCTTTGGCGAGAAATTCCTCATTGATGATCTCTCTTTTAAAATGCCTCCGGGGGCCATTGTTGGCGTGATCGGTCCAAACGGAGCCGGTAAAACGACCCTCACAAAGATGATGACCAGTAACGATAATCCCGACCAAGGGGAGATCCGCATCGGAGAAACAGTTAAGATGGCTTATGTGGATCAAGTGCGCGATAATCTTGATGACGATAAAACCGTTTGGCAGGAAATATCCGATGGCCTTGATGAAATCGAATTGGGCAAAGCAAAGATGCAAAGCCGAGCTTACTGTGGCCGTTTTAACTTCAAAGGATCTGACCAACAAAAGCGTATGGGACAGTTATCCGGTGGAGAGCGCAACCGCGTTCACTTGGCCAAGATTCTTAAAAGTGGGGCTAACGTTATTCTCCTCGATGAGCCAACCAACGACCTTGATGTAGACACCTTACGTGCCCTTGAAGAAGCGCTCATTGATTTTGCCGGCTGTGCTGTCGTCGTGAGCCATGATCGCTGGTTCTTGGATCGGATTGCAACCCATATCCTTGCTTTTGAAGGGGATAGCCATGTGGAATGGTTTGAAGGAAACTATGCGGATTACGAAGCGGATCGCAAGCGCCGCCTTGGAGATGACGCGGCTCAACCAACCCGCATTAAGTACAAGCCTTTAACACGCTAGATTTCTTATTAACTTTGAAGGTTTATTTTTATGGCTGAAAGCCACAATACGGAAGCTGTTTCCTTAGTTTTTGACAAATTAAAGCAGCATCCTTGGAATGCACCAGCCGCTGAAAAAGGATCTTGGAAGGTCTTTCTTTTTAAAAGAATTGTCCATCTCTCTGAGAGTCTTTATGTGTTGGAAGGCCATCAGTGCTTAGAGTCTATTCCTCTTATTTTTAGGGCTCTTTTTGAAGCTCAAGTCGATTTGTTCCTCATTCTTCAAGATGAGAATTATTGTCGATTGCTTGAGTATCAAGAATTAAAGGGGATGTTAAAAATTCAAACAGACCCAGAGTTGCTTTCATATGGCATTAAAAAAGTTCAGGGATCGACCATAAAGAAAAATAAAATTCGGGTCAGAGAGTTGGAAGAAGATTACTCAGAGCATGTGAAAGGGTTTAATTTTCAGCGAAAACTAGAGACGGCTTTTAGGGATACAGAAAATTCATGGGAGTCTTTATATGTAAACTATCGGGTGATGTCCCAATATGTCCACGGTATAGCCTATGCCCCGGAAGATCTTCGCAAAATAAGCAAGACCTGTTTTGATTTATTGCCCGTTCTTTTAGACTCTGTTCTTGAAAAAGTTGACTTAAAGAACTCTCTGCATAATAGCTAAGGGTCGCGATTTTGCAGCCCTGACAGAAAACAGTGAAGGGAGCCAAATAATCGAACAATGGGGAAATGGAGGCGTACCTTCAGTACGTGCGTCCCTTGATAAGTCGAGTCTTTGCTTTTTTATTGCCAAAAGAGCCTTTTGCAGAGGGTTCTTAAAACAAAAGGTGTAAAAAGCGGCGTTAGTGACCTGGAAAATATCCAACACTCTCAAACGGCTCGACACAAAAATGCCCGGAGACGTTTAATCCAGTAGGATTAATATCATCCGGGCCAAGTTGGGTAAGGCACATTTTCGAGGTTACAAGTCGACTGTGCCTTATTTTTGCCTCCCACAAAACAGGAATAAAGGAGAGGCAAACTGATGGCAATGATCCCTTAAAAGAACGGTGAATCACTGCGAAACGCGTTTGAAAAGCTTGTTAGGGCTTTTTCTTAAAACTCTTAATGTCTAAAAACAACAGAAAAATGGATTCTTGGGCTTAGAAAATCGTGCCAAGGTTAAAACCTTCCTGTTATTTATACTCTTTTGAGCGGTGGCCAAGGAAGTATTCCCTGATCAACTGTTGCTAATATACATGATAAAAATTTAAAATCAACAAAAAAAGACATGTTTATC
>CAXBEY010000017.1:0-24374 GCA_963974885.1 uncultured Alphaproteobacteria bacterium | reverse complement strand
GCTTCACCATTTTCTCATCCAAAACCGCTATGCTTAACTATTATGCAGAGGGTTCCTCATAGGGAAAAAGCAAAAAAAATCCCTGTAGGCGTTACAGACCTACAGGGCAAGTTCAGGGAATAAAACTAGAAAACAGGAATAAACTAGCTTTATAATGCTGTAATATTTTAACAGGAAGTAAAAAGTTACAACGATATCTTGAAATCTAGAGTGACTTCAAAACAGGTTACCTTTTATATATAGGGAGAATGTTTCCCTACGTCAACATTTTTTTTTATGTTTCCCTATGAAAAAATTCTTTCCTGCTTGGAAAAATTCTTAATTTTGCTTGAAACCCTTGTAAATCAAGGGGTTATGGCGCCTTTTTTGCGAAATATCTTTTTGAAATGCTTTAGAAGCTTTTCTTTTCCTTTCACAGTTATCATAATATTTCCTAAGATCATGAGAACAATGCCTAGAATAGCATAGGTAGACCATTGATAATCTTCAAAAACAGCGGAAATACAAAGGGCAACAACAGGAATAAGAACCATGGGGTAAGCGGCTTTATCGGCTCCCAAACGCCCCAAGACCTTTAAATAGCATCCAAAGGTTACGATGGACCCAAAGATAGCAAGGTAAAGCAACGAACCAATATAAGAGAAAGACGTATCAAAAGCTAGATTTTCTCCCATCATCAGAGCAATGGCAAGGCTCAAGAGACCACCATAGCCCATACTAAAGGCATTGGCTTCAATAATGCGGACCCCTCTATTTTGACTTTTCATGGAGGCAATATTACCAAAGGACCCGATTAAGCCCCCACAAACCGCAAACCCCATCCCCATTAGGACCGTTGTGTCTTGCATATCAAGGGATTGTATTTCGGGCAAGAAGATAAGGGCTAATCCTCCAAGTCCAAGCCCTGCACCCAAAAGAGTAAGAAAGGAAATTTTTTGTTTAAAGAAAATGGCAGCGTTAAAAATATTGAAGATCACAATTGTGGAAAAGAGAACCGCATTGAGGCCCGAGGGAATAGCCCCTCCCGCATAATAAGCAAAGAAATAACCAATACTATAAAGGGCGACACCCTTGAACATAAAAATGCGGTGATCCTCCCAGGGGAAAGAGAAGTCTTTTCCACGAAGAGCTCCCCACAAAAAGAGAGCAAGGGAGGCGATGCAAAAACGGTATCCAATGGAGACCTCTTCTCCCACAACACCTAGCTGAAGGGTAATGACATACCACGTACTTCCCCAAACCCCGATGGCAAAAATATAGAGCATAGGTGTGGAGAGCACAAAGCGCTGAAAGGCATTGTGTCCCTCATCTGGTAGAGGGTTGCTCGTTATTGTTTTTGGGCTATCAACCACCTATAGGAACCTCTACAAAAGGGTTAAGCACTTTGTTTTGCCTCTGCCAAAGATTGAGTCAACTCTGGCAAAATCTCGAATAGGTCACCCACTAAGCCGTAATCGGCTATTTGGAAAATAGGCGCATCCTCATCATTATTAATAGCCACAATGACTTTACTCTCTTTCATGCCTGCTAGGTGTTGAATGGCGCCTGAAATGCCAATGGCAATATAAAGATCAGGGGCAACAACTTTACCCGTTTGCCCTACCTGATAATCATTGGGGACATAGCCAGCGTCAACGGCTGCCCGAGAGGCACCAATGGCCCCCCCTAAATGATCGGCAAGTTCTTCAAGCATCTTGAAGTTTTCGCCATTTTGAAGGCCACGCCCTCCAGAAACAACAACGCGAGCTGAGGTGAGTTCGGGGCGATCTGATTTATTTTCTTGAACGGAAACAAAAGAAGAGAGCGTCGGCAATGTTGGGACACTAAGGGCCTCAAGGGAACCGTTGCCGCCCGTGTCTGCTGCTTTATCAAAGGCCGTTGAGCGAATGGTCATCACTTTAATCCCATCGGAAGACTCAACGGTAGCAATGCCGTTTCCAGCATAAATGGGACGCGTAAAGGTTGTGGGGTTTTCAACAGCAATGACATCGGAGAGCTGTCCTACATCAAGCTGAGCAGCAAGGCGAGGGAGAATATTTTTCCCAAATGTTGTGGCAGGAGCTAGAATGTGGCTATAGTTCCTTGCAATGCCTTTTAACACCTCTGTATAAGTTTCTGCTAAGGGGTGTTCTAAGGCAGCATCAGCCCCCACAAGAACTTTTGAAACACCTTGAATAGTGCAGGCACTTTTAGCAACGCTCTCACAGTTTGCCCCGAGGATACAGAGATGAATATCCTTTGCCTCTATTTTTAGGGCTGCGGTGATCGTGGAAAGGGTTGCTGGGTTGACGGTTTTGTTATTATGTTCTGCTAGAATGAGAATAGACATTAGATCACCTTTGCGTCGTTACGAAGACAATTAATAAGCTCTTGGACGTCTTTTACTTTACGTCCTCCCTGACGCACCGGCGGTTCACAAACCTTAAGGGTTTTTTGAGACGCTTTAACCTCTATGCCCAAATCACTAGGTGTGAGGGTTTCAAGGGGCTTTTGTTTAGCCTTCATAATATTAGGAAGCTTTGGGTAACGGGGCGTATTGAGGCGCAAGTCCGTTGTCAGAACCGTTGGGAGTGTGCATGAAATTGTCTCAAGACCCCCATCAATTTCCCGGGTCACCGTTGCAGCATTAGCGGTGAGTTCAATCTTTGAGGCAAAAGTGCCTTGGGACCAATTCAAAAGACTGGCCAGCATTTGCCCTGTCTGGTTGCAGTCATCATCAATGGCCTGTTTGCCGAGAAAAACCAGATTAGGAGATTCTTTTTCAGCAAGGGCTTTAAAAATTTTAGCGGCAGCTAAGGGTTGAATTTTTTCACTTGTTTCCACAAGAATGCCCCTATCCCCTCCAAGGGCTAAGGCTGCTCGAATAACTTCTTGGGAAGATTGCTCTCCAATGGAGGCAATAATAATTTCACTGACTGTACCAGCTTCTTTCAAGCGTACGGCTTCTTCGACAGCAATTTCATCGAAAGGATTAATGGACATTTTAACATTGTTTAAATCAATGCCAGATTCATCGGATTTCACACGTGCTTTGATGTTGTAATCAAGAACCCGCTTTACACATACAAGTGCTTTCATGGCCTACCCTGCTTATTTTTTTTATATTATCTCTATAGTGTAGCATTTCCCTAACATCAGGTGTAGAGCGTTTTTTGAAAGAGAGATATCATTTCTCTTTCCAAGTTCTGAACAGTTACGAATAGACTATATTTTCTTATCTTTTTTTATTTTATTCACTTATTGTTAACCTTTTTCACTCTAGCATAGAATAAATTGAGCCTGTTTTAAGCGGAGAGAAATAATGGCAGTAAATAAAGATATGTCCATTCTGGTGGTCGATGACTTTAATACAATGCGACGTATTGTACGATCTCTTTTAAAGCAATTGGGCTTTAATAACGTGGATGAAGCCGTTGATGGGAATGATGCTCTCTCCAAAATTTCATCAAAAGAATATGCCCTTATTTTGTCAGATTGGAATATGGAGCCTAAATCTGGTATTGAGCTTTTGCGTGAAGTTCGACAAAGTGAGAAACATAAGGATATGCCTTTTATTTTGATCACCGCAGAAAGCAAGGTTGAAAATATTGTTGAGGCCAAAAAGGCTGGTGTTAACCAATATATTGTTAAGCCTTTTAATGCAAAAACTTTAAAAGAAAAACTCAGCACTGTTATTGGTGATTTTTAAGAAAAAACAACAAAATTCAAAGAAAAAGAGGCTCATATGGCAGAGGCAAATACCACTCCAGAAAGAGAGACAACAGGGCCAGCAGAAGGGGATGTTCCTTTGGCGACAGATAAGACTTCTCACCTTCAGCCACAGTTAGAACAAAAAGAACTGGAGACCCTCATTGCAAGCAAGTTGAAAATAGACCACACTCTTGAGGGCCATGAAAAAAACGAAGAAGAAAATAATACTCTTTATGCAACCCTTGCGGCCAAGGTTGCTCAAGAAATCGTAAAAGAGCTTGGTAATAAGGATTCAGAGTTCTTATCAGAGCTAAAAAATATTGTGAATTCCATTGATTCGGCCAAAGATGAAATTGCGGCTATTCGCCCAAAAGAACTTGCCGAAAAAGATTTACCCGATGCCGCAACTTCCTTGGATATTATTATTCAGACTTCTGAGGAGGCTTGCTCGAACATCCTTGCCTGCGGCGAAGAGCTTATGGAAATTGCTGAATTTGTCCCTTCTAAGCTTAACGAGAGATTAATGGATGTGTCAACAAAGCTCTTTGAGTCCAGCAATTTTGATGACTTAAATGGCCAGCGCATTCGAAAGGTTATTAAAATACTGCACGATTTGGAAGGGCGCCTTAAGGGACTTCTATCTGCCTATGGTGAAAATTATGAAACTGTTGCAACAGAAGTGACAGAAGAAAAGAAAACAACAGATGATGAGCTTATGAACGGCCCTCAAGATACCAATGAAGCCGCCTCACAAGATGAAATTGATGCTATTTTGAATGGTTTTTAAAGGCTCCTGAGTAAGAGCCTTATACAGAGAATTCTTTTTAGAGGGGCTTTACAAAGTTGAGACATCCCCAGATAAATTTATGTACAGAAATTCAGAGTCAAGCTGGGGAAATTTTTTTTCAAACCACGCCTGTGTGATAGCAGCTTGATCTTTGTGCATAGTAATTTCGTCAGACTTCTTTTTAGGAATGCCCCGTAGTTTTTGGAAAGCACCACACTCTTCATGGTTAAGAATAATAACTTTCTTGATGCTATGGAGGCCAATGGCAAGATTCACAACTTCCTCAAAGGTTTCATTCCAATGGGGAAATTCTGGACAACAAGCGCCAAGGGAGGCCCCCGGCAGAGTGAAAATATCATAGTTTCCAATAAGGCCTCTCGCATCCAAATAATCACAAATTAAATGGGGAAACCGATAGTCAATACAAGAAAGAACAAGAACATCACACTGTAGCTTTAGCTGTTTCATAAGAGAACCCTTTTTTAAGAAGTTTGAGAAGCAAAGTTATCTTTTATCTATACCGTTGTCAACAGAGTATGGAAACCTCTGCAAAAGGTCTTAAGAATTTACTCAGGGAGCTACTTTTACTTTTTTTGTAACCCTTACCCCTTTTTCTTCCTTCAATTCCCGTCTATTGACCTCTTTTTATCCTAAAATGCCCCTTGTTATTCTTGGGGATACTTGTCATTTCTGGTTCTCAAATTTTGGCCTTATTTTTCTTTTAGGGGCGTTTTCTTATGTTATTTTTTTATTGATTAACGATAAAATATGATCTATAAAGAATAATAATTGATTGGAGAACACAATGACAAACATTAAAAAAATTAGCCTCATTTTACAATGGACCTTTGGTCTTTACCTTATATTATTGCCTTTAGCTTCTGTATTCTTTTGGATCCTTTCGGTTTTCCTTCCCCTCAAAGGGACATTTATGGGGGAACTGTTTGATCAAGGGGTATTTGACATAACGACCAGAGCTTTAGGAAAAACCTACTCTCTTTATGGACAAGATTTTTCGTGGACGGCACGCCTTTTGGGCCTTGTTGGAGATTTCACCCATGATTTCTTCAAGTGGGTTGCGGCTTTCTTTACCTTTTCCCTTTTGAAACTCTATGCTCAAGGTGACTTGTTTTCTCAAAAACATGTTCACTTTTTCAAGCGCATCGGTCAGTGCATGCTACTTTATGGGACCTTTGGTCTTGTTGTTGGGGGGTCGATCCTTGGCATCGCGGTCACTTTTGATAATCCTCCAGGGGAACGCCTGTTAAGTATCAGTTTTGGCTCTCCAAATATTGAAATGATTGTCGGCGCTTTTATGATAACCCTTGTTGGTTGGATTACGTTAGAGGGATTTAAACTGCGTTCTGAACAAGACCTCACCATATAAAAGGAATTCTACAATGCCCCTTATCATTAACCTTGATGTGATGTTAGCTAAGCGAAAGATGAAATTGCAAGATCTAGCAAGCCAAGTTGGCATCACCCCTCAAAATCTTTCCGTCTTAAAAACAGGCAGAGCCAGAGCCATTCGTTTTTCAACCTTAGAGGCTCTCTGTCGTATTTTAGACTGTCAACCAGGTGATATTCTTGCCTATGAGAATCTTACAAACCCATAAGCCTTTTAGACAAGCAAAGTGTCCCTTTTAAGACGATACTCTAAAAGTAAATCCTTTAGTCATTGATAATATTTCTGTATAGTGATTTTTAATGAAGGAATGATATAGATGTTTTTCAAGACGTTAACGCTTATGATCTTGAGTTTTGCTTTATGGTTTGGCGGGTTGGTCTGGTTCATTGAGGATATGCCCCAAGGAACCCCAAATCCAACCCTAAAGACAAACGCTATTGTGGTGCTAACGGGGGGTAACAACCGAATTTCCGAAGGCCTAACCTTACTGTCACAAAACAAATCTAACCAATTACTCATATCTGGTGTGCGCCAAGGGGCCTCCTTAAAGGCCATTGTTAAAGGATCAGGCTATAGAGGATCTTTTGATCCTCGGAAAGTTGCCCTTGATTACAAATCTACCACCACCGTTGAAAATGCACAAAATGTTGCAACATGGGCCAAGCGCAAACAGGTAAAATCCATTAGGCTTGTCACGGCAAATTATCATATGCGGCGGGCACTTATTGAGTTTAATCACTATATGAAAAGTGTTAAGATAGTACCGCACGCTATAAATCCGCTTGATTCTGGGGAAAACGCGTGGTGTAAAGACTATAAGATTTTCTGTTTGTACCTCAATGAATATCACAAATATTTAGGGGCATTTGCTCGAATGAAAATTCAGCGCGTTTATAAAAAGGACCTATAAGACCAAATGATGCAGTATGTTCGCTCTTTAATTTTTAATATTCTTTTCTTTATCTGGATGACGATCATCTCTGTTCTTTGTGTCCTTGCTGGTCTTATTAAGGGATACAAAGGGGTTGATCGTATCGGCGAGCTCTGTTCTGCTGGTGTTGAAAAACTACTCAAGGTCGTCATTGGCACGACAACAGAGTTCAGAGGGAAGGAAAATATTCCCGACCATGGCCAATTTTTAGTTGCCTGCAAGCATCAATCTGCTTGGGAAACAATTTCTCTCCATCGCTTTGTCAAGAATCCAACGGTCATTATGAAAAAAGAACTGTTGTATGTGCCTCTTTTTGGCTTGGTTGTTAAATTAGCAGGCTCCATTCTTATTGACAGAAAAAAGGGCAAACTTGTTTTAGAGCAAATGATTGAAGGAGCTAAAAAAAGCTTAGAAAATAATAGGCCCATCTTTATTTTCCCCGAAGGAACCCGTGGTGTTCCTGGGAAACATGGCAAGTATCGCCGGGGCATTTTCTTCCTTTATAAGGCCCTAAATGTGCCTGTCCTGCCTATTGCCTTGAACTCTGGTTGTTTTTGGCCAAGGCGTGGTTTTTTAAAGAAAAAAGGGCATATCGTGGTTGAATATCTCCCGCCTATTCTGCCAGGCTTAAGTGAAAAAGACTTTATGACTCAATTAGAAACTGTCCTTGAAAAGGCTTCTTTAAATTTACTCCCGAAACCCCCTTTATCGGAAGGATAAAAAAAACATGAAAAAATTTAAACTCTCTCTCTTTTTGGCCCTTTTAGTTTTTCTTGGGGGGTATACGTACCTTTGGTATTTAGCAGCTAATAAGCTTGAGATGGCTGTTATTGATCAGGTAACCGTTTTAGAAGAAAAGGGGTATCGAGTTGCCTACGGAGCCATTCGCGTGAAAGGTTTTCCCTTAAGAATTAACCTTGAAATTGATGATCCCTTGATTGAGGCTCCCGGCCCCGTTGCCGCTTCCCTTTCTATCACAGGCACCCTTCACGGTTATGCCTCTATTTTTGCCCCAACAGCTGTTGATTTTTCTGCGGACCAAGGTGTTGAAATTAAAACAGCTCTACTGGGAGAGGATAACAATACGGTTCTGCGCGCCGCTGGCCTGACAGCTCAAATGCCTTTGCCAAAGCCTTTTCAAGATTTCAAGGTGACCTTTCAAAACCCCCATATTGGGGCCGTTGATGTAACAGCAAACTCATTAAGTCTTGGCTTAAAACTCCATGAAAATGATCGAGCACTGGATCTTTATACCTTTGAAATGATAGAAATTGACCCAGGAAAACAACTTGTTTCCAGTTTCCCCCAAGTCATCAAAAATCTCAAAGCACAGCTTTCTCTAAAAGGAAAAGTGCGGGTGGATGTGCCCTTAGAAACGGCTCTTGCCAATTGGTATGAAAGTGAAGGAACCATAGATATTGGTACTCTGTCTATGGAATGGGGAGATTTGAAAGTTGATTTAGAGGGGACATTTGCCTTAGATCAGGCTTTGCAGCCCCTTGCTGCTTTTTCGGCAGAAATTTATGGCCTTAATGAGATTCTCACAAAATTGAGTGAACTTGGGTTTATTCACGAGAACATCCTCCCCCTTTTAAAAGCGTCTCTTAATTTCCTAAAAGAGAGCAAGAAAAATGATAAAGGACAAAGCATTTATCATAAAGTTGCGGTGACTGTTCAAGATAATGATGTTGTCATTGGTTCTATTCCTGTGGTGAAACTCCCCCCTATAAATTGGTCAAAATTGGGAGCGTAAGTCTATGTATCAAAAAGACAAAAAGGTTCATTTCTTTCCCGAGTCTTTTAGAGTTTTCATCAAGGCTCGCAGCCTTGAGTTATTGGGGTTATCTCTTCTTGCTTTCTCTGGCTTTTTCTTTTTGTCCTTATTGACCTATGATCATAGTGATGCATCGGTTAATGTCATTTCTTCCCTCGAGCATTTTAGAAATGCTTTCGGGAAAAAGGGGGCTTATATTGCAGATTTTTTTAGGCAATATATCGGTTGGGCCTCTTATGCTCTTCCTATTTCCATTGCCTTTTGGGGATTTCTAACCTTGGCACATTGCCCCTTAACAAAGCCTTTCAAACGATTGGTTGCCATGGGGACTGCTCCTTTTTTCCTTTCCCTTTCCGGAGCTTGTCTTGCTGTTTTTATGCAATCGGAGCCCCCGCAGGGTGTTATCGCCCTAACGCTTTCCTTAAAGCTCTTTTCTCTTTTAAATAACATTAACATGGGCTCCTTTATCTTGTTGGCGGCGGGTTTATGTTTTGCCGGTTTTGCTGCCTCTTTCTTTTATGCAACCTCCCTATCCTTTTCCCAGTGGCAAAATCTTATTCTCAGCTTGAACACGGTCTTAAAAAATACCTTTAGAGTTGTAATATGGGTTTGGAAAAAAGGGCACGCCTATCTGTCTCTTAAGCCAAAGAAACAAGAGGCAAAAGAACCAGCTTATGAGTCTTATGCTGATCAATCAAATGAGCAGGACCCCGATGACTATTTACTTTTAAATGAAGAGGTGACACCAAAAGAAACCGTTCAAAAAACGTCTCCCCGTCGCAAAGCCTTTAAACAGCCAAAGCCTTTATCCCTTAGGGACGAAGGGACATATACCCTTCCTTCCCTTGATTTATTACAAGATTCCAGTGCGGTGCAAAAAACAACCCTCACAAAATCCGAACTAGAGGATAATATAGAGCGTTTGGCCCAAGTGCTGGCGGATTATGGTGTGAAGGGCCAAATTGTAGGCGCTAAACCTGGTCCCGTTGTGACCCTTTATGAGCTTGTGCCCGAACCGGGGATTAAATCTTCCCGCATTATTGGGCTGGCCGATGATATTGCCCGCTCTATGCATGCCCTTTCGGCTCGTATCGCTGTTGTACCCGGGAAAAACATCATTGGTATTGAGCTTCCCAACGCAAAACGACAAACGGTTTATCTGCAAGATTTACTATCCTCAAAGGGCTTTGACGATAGTTCTGCAAAATTGAACCTAGCCCTTGGAAAAAATATCAGCGGTGTTCCTGTGTTAACGGATTTGGCTAGAATGCCTCATATGATTGTGGCGGGCACAACAGGATCTGGTAAGTCCGTTGGGATTAATGCGATGATTCTTTCTTTGCTTTATCGCCATTCTCCCGAGACCTGCCGGTTGATCTTGATCGATCCCAAAATGCTTGAGTTCTCAATGTATAACGACATTCCTCATTTGCTCACGCCTGTGGTGACAGAGCCCAATAAAGCTGTGTTTGCGTTGAAATGGGCCGTGCGAGAAATGGAAAATAGATACCGCGGCATGTCCCATTTAGGGGTGCGTAATATTGAAAATTATAATGCAGCTTTAAAACAAGCCACAGCCGAGGGCCGTGAAATTACCCGAACAGTCCAAACGGGCTTTGATCCAGAATCGGGGCAGCCTATTTTTGAAGAACAGCCTATTAATATGAAGCCTTTGCCCTATATTGTTGTGATTGTAGACGAAATGGCAGACCTTATGATGGTTGCCGGTAAAGATATTGAATCCGCGGTGCAAAGGCTGGCTCAGATGGCCCGTGCAGCTGGTATCCATGTGATTATGGCAACTCAACGCCCGTCCGTTGATGTTATTACGGGAACCATTAAGGCTAACTTTCCAACGCGTATCAGCTTTCAAGTGACGTCAAGGTTTGATAGCCGAACTATTCTGGGCGAACAAGGCGCTGAACAACTACTGGGTCGAGGCGATATGCTCTTTATGGAGGCCGGTGGCCGCATCCAACGGATTCATGCTCCCTTTGTGAGCGATGAAGAAGTCGAGCGCATTGTGACATTCTTAAAAACCCAGGGCGCGCCCGATTATGTGGGAAATGTATGTGATGAGTCCAGTGACCTTGGTATGGAGGCTCTCGGGGGCACTTCTGGGGAGGATAGTGATGGCCTTTATATGAAAGCCGTTGCCATTGTCAGGCATGAGCGTAAGGCCTCAACGAGCTTTATCCAACGGCGTTTACAAATTGGATATAACCGAGCAGCTCGGATTATTGAACAAATGGAAGTCGCTAATATTGTGACACCTGCAAACCATGTGGGTAAGCGGGAAATTATTATTGATGAGGCAGGATAAGTAGATGGCATGTAATCTATTAAGGTTATTAATTTTTGTGGGCTTTTGTGCTCAAAGCATAGGCATCGCACAGGCGGTTGTTCCTCTCAAATCTTCGACGAGCGCCCCTGTAAAGCTCTCCCATGTTGAGTCTTATTTAAACAAGTTAAAGACCCTGCAGGCGTCTTTTAAACAATGGGATCAAAATGGGGCTTTGACCACAGGAACTCTGTATCTTCAGCGCCCAGGGCACATTCGCATGACCTATAATAAACCCTCAAAATTGGTGATTTTAGCTGATGGCGAAACTTTATTTTTTATTGATCGTGCCACAAAAGACCTCTCTTATTCACCCATTGGTCAATCTCCAGCTTCTTTTCTATTGGATGCTCATATTGACTTTCAAAAGGGTTTTAAAATTAAAAGTTTTCACGTCGACGGCAATAAAATTAAACTCACCATTCGTAAAAAAGGCAATGATGATTTAGGAGCTTTGACCCTTGTTTTCCGAAAATCTCCTTCCCTTCAATTGATCCAGTGGATCATCCTAGATTCCCAAAACAAAAAAACCATTGTAAACCTTGAAGGAGTCACCTCCGGTCATGATTTAACGCCGACTCTTTTTGATCCCTCTGTCTTCTTGGGGCAGTAGAGTAGAAAGAGGGGCTCTTTTTTTAAAAAACTCCTTGCTAAAGTGTCCTGTTTTTGGTTTATAGAAGAAGTATATACCAGTCACTCTTTTTAATATGCGGTCGTGGCGGAATTGGTAGACGCGCAGCGTTGAGGTCGCTGTGGGGGCAACCCTGTGGAAGTTCGAGTCTTCTCGACCGCACCATTCTTAAAAAAATATAATCTTTTCAAGAAAGTTCCTATAATTTAGGGATGATTTAATGACGTTTTAACTTTTGAGCGCCAGAAAAGTATTTTGCAGAGATTTCTTACTTTGCGGGGGAAACAACACACCCTAGGGACTTGGCAAGGAGATTAACATTGCTCTCCATAAGCTTTATATAGGTACTTGCAGGTTCTTCTTGGGTTGAAAGCGCATCAGAGTAAAGCGTCCCTCCAACTCGAGCCCCTGTTTCACTTGCTAATTGCCGAATAAGGCGTTGGCTTGAGATGTTTTCCACAAAAAGAGTCGAAATTTTTTCTTTTTTAATTTGCAGAATCAACGAAGCCATTTCATGGGCCGAGGGCTCATCGGTGGTTGAGAGTCCTTGGGGAGATAAAAAGACAAGGCCATAGGCTTTTTCAAAATAATTAAAGGCATCGTGGGCTGTAATCACCTTGCAAGAATCTGGGGGTACATCTTTAAACTGCTCTTTGATCCACCGGTCAAGTTCTTCAAGTTTCTCTAAATAAAGAGCTGCATTTTTTTCATAAACTGATGCATTTTTTGCGTCCCGTTCTTGCAAGGCTCTTTTAATATTATAAACCCATGTTATGACATGCTGTACATCATTCCATACATGGGGGTCCGGTACGGGATCATTTGAGAGTTGGGGCTCCATCATTTTATGGAAAGGAATCCCCAATGAAGCAACAACAACAGGGCCCTTATAACCAGAAGCTGACACAAGGCGTTCAAACCATGTTTCAAAACTTAAGCCATTAATAATCACAAGGTCAGATTTGACAATCTGGATATTATCCCCTGGGGTCGGTTTATAAACATGGGTATCTTGGTTTGGCCCCACAATAACGTTAACAGTAACGCGGTCTCTCCCAATATTTTTTATGATATCCCCAAGAATACTAAAACTTGCTGTGACAATAAGTTTTTCTTGCGTTTGTGCCTGCCCTTGCGGGGCAAAAGAAAGAAGAAAGAAAAACGCTAATAAGAACTTCTTCATCATGACAATACCCTCTGGCGCACACTCCCATAACGCCCCAGCAAGAGAGAGGCTATATAAATCACTCCAGCTACCAAAATGATAGCGGGACCACTGGGCAGCTTGTAATGGTAAGAAAGCAAGAGGCCTAAATAACCGGAAATAAAGGCTAAAATAAAGGCAATCACAAAAATACTCCCTACTTCACGCCCCCAAAAACGAGCCGCAACCGCCGGAAGCATCATCATACCAAGGGCCATTAACGTCCCAAGGGCTTGAAAAGCTGCGATCATATTGAGCACCACAAGCATCATAAAAATCACATGGTAAAAGGCACCACTGGCTCCGATAGAGCGCATATAAACAGGGTCATAACACTCAATCATAAGGGGTCTATAAATAAAGCTCAGGGTCACCAGGGAAAATGTTGTGATGGCCGCAATCAAATAAAGAGCATCCGTTGTCACCCCTAGAATTTGCCCAAAAAGAATATGCAACAGATCAACGTTGCTGCCAAAAATAGAGACGATCACGGCTCCCAATGCTAGGGCGATTAAGTAAAAACCAACAAAGCTGGCGTCTTCTTTTAGAATTGTATGACGGGTGACAAGGGTTGCAATAAAGGCTACAAAAAGCCCCGCAATAAAGCCCCCTATTCCCATGATAGGCAAAGATAAGCCTGCAAAAACATACCCCACAGCAACCCCCGGTAAAATAGAGTGGGATAAGGCATCTCCCATAAGGCTCATGCGGCGTAAAACAAGTAAAACACCAATGGGGGCACAGCCAAGGGACAAGGAAAAACTGGCGGCAAGGGCGCGTTTCATAAACATAAAAGAGGTAAAAGGTTCTATAAAAAACTCATACATTTTAGCTCCTTTTCACCTCAAAAATTTCATCACCGGTCTCAACATCACGGCTTTCCAAATGTCTTGAAATGTACTTTGCCCGACGGAGGTTACCCAGAGTCACAACGTCCTTTGTGTCCCCCCAATCTAAAATACGCCGAGCAACCATCATAGACGTTGGAAAGTGGTCTTGCACAAGGTCGAGATCATGGTTGACAATCAAAAGGGTTTTGCCTTCTTCGTGCCACTTTAAAATTACTTTGATCAAATCATTAATAGTGTAGGTATCAATAGCCGTGAAAGGCTCATCCAGCAAAATACAATCGGCATCTTGAAGGATCAAGCGGGCAAAGAGGACCCGTTGGAATTGTCCCCCTGAGAGCTCATCTAACGCTCGATTCATACACTCAAGCATACCCACTTCCCTAAGGGCCACCTCAACCTTTTCTTGGAGGTCTTGACCAAATCGCTTGAAAAACCCTTCGTGTTGACAATGACCAGACGCCACCACATCTTGAACGGTTAAAGGAAAAGAACGGTCCATTTCTGCTTGCTGGGGGAGATAAGAAATCGTTTTATCTAAGGTCACATTAAGAGAAATTTTCCCCGAAGACAGCGGGACCATTCCTAAAATTGCTTTAAGGAGTGTGCTCTTCCCCCCCCCATTGGGCCCAATAATGGCTGTCAAACTTCCTTGTTTAAAGCAACAACTGACTTTTTCAAGGGCAATATGTTGGCGGTAGTTGACGGAAATGTCCTCTAGGCGAATGAGGTCATGCCCATGGTCATGGGTTTGGTATAAAGAGCGGGACTGCAAGCTGTGTTTTTCAGGAAAAAGATTTTTTAGCATAATATCTTATTAAATGGACCACCAAACAACAATCCACATGACAACAATGAGGATAAAAACAATTTTGAGGCGGTCAAAAGCGCTCCAAAAAAGAGGGGATCGTTTCATGGGGTTACCTTTTCTATTTCCTAAAAGAATAGGGATAAAAGGAGCACTTTGTCAATGTTATTGACGAAGATCCTCCTTAAGCATGGCGTTTAAAAATGCCATAAACAAGGGGTGTGGCTAATAAAACAGCCACCGCCGAGGCAAAAGCGAATTGAGATACAAAAGTAAAGATGCTCTCAAACCCAGCAAGGGACGCCATAATATCCGCTTTTGTATCCACGCCTTCAGGAGCACCAAAAACTTGAGCTATTTTTTGGGCAAGAAAATGAGAAAAAGCATGAGAGAAGAAAAAAGTTCCCATCATTAAACTGCCCATCCGAGCAGGCGCAAGGCGGGTTACCATGGACAAGCCCACAGGGGAGATAAACAATTCCCCAAGGGTAAAGCACGCTGTACCAGCCACAAGCCACCATATATTAACAAATCCCTCAATATGGGATTGAATCCCCAGAAGGAAAAGATAAAAGCCAAATCCCGAGACAAGAAAACCCATGAAAAATTTAAAAGGCGTCATGGGCTCTAGGTTGTGCTGTCCCAATTTTGACCATAAAGATGCCACAAGAGGGCTGAGCAAAATAATAAACACGGGATTTAAGGATTGAGACCAAGATGCAGGAAGGGTCATGCCAAAAAGCTCACGATTTATATTATGCTCTGTGAAGAGTAAAAGAGATCCGCCAAGTTGCTCAAAAATAGAAAAAAAGCACGCTACAAAAATAAACATAAGCATTAAGGTGAAAATACATTTCCGCTCTTCAAGGGATGATCTAAAAGCAACAGTGGAAATAATAATAAAAACAATAAGGCCTGCAATGGTTAGAAAACTTCCCATATTGTCATGGTTTTGAATCATAAAAACAACAAGGGGCACGAAAATCAGGGCTCCCAATACAATGATTTTACTCAATGACAAACCAAGTAAAAGAGGACGTTTTAACTCTTCTGGAAAAGGGGGGAGACCAATGCGGCCAAAGTGCTTGTAGCCTCCATAAAAGACAATAGCGCCAGCAAACATGCCAATAGCTGCAATACCAAAACCGTAGTGCCAGCCATAAAGCTCACCCACGGTACCGCACACTAAAGGTGCTAAAAGCGCACCAACATTAATACCCATATAAAAAATGGTAAACCCGCCATCACGTCTTGGGTCATTTTTATGATAAAATTGCCCTAGAAAGCTCGAGACATTGGGTTTAAAAAACCCCGTTCCCACAACCAAAAAAGCTAAACCATAATAAAAAGAATGCTCTTCTAGGGGCAAAGCCAGGGTAATGTGTCCCAAAATAATGAAGAAACTTCCGATGACAATGGCCCGTCGGTTGCCCAAGAAGGTATCTGCTAAATACCCACCAATAATATTTGACCCATAAACAAGAGCGCCATAAGCCCCTAAAATACCATAGGAATTATGGTCACTAAAGGCAAGTTCCTTAGTCATATAGAGGATCAGGAGGGCCCGCATACCGTAAAAACTAAAGCGCTCCCAAAGCTCAGCAAAGAAAAGAACATAAAGGGCTTTTGGTTGTTTTTCGAGGGCGAAATCTTTAGGCATTCTGGACGGCAATTCAGAAACAGACACAGATAAATCCTTATTATTGTTAACTTTTTAAGTAAGTCTTAAAACAGGCTATACGCTAATTCTAAAAATGACAAATAGAAAAACCTATTTCACGCTATCCATACCGGCTTGAATAAGATCCGCTGCTTCTTGTGCATCTCCCCAACGTACAATTTTAACCCACTTTTCTTTCTCGAGGTCCTTATAGCGTTCAAAAAAGTGGGAGATTTGCTCAAGAATAATGGGAGGAAGGTCGGTGTAATTCTTAACAGTCGCATGATAGGGGAAGAGTTTATCAACAGGAACCATCAAGATTTTCTCATCTTGCCCAGATTCATCTTCCATAATCAACACACCAATAGGACGCGCCCGTATAACAGCCCCATTTATAATAGGAAGGTTTGTTAGAACAAGAGCATCAACAGGATCCCCATCATCGGAAAGAGTATGAGGAATAAAGCCATAGTTTGCTGGGTATTGCATGGACGTGTGCAACATACGATCGACGAAGAGGGCGCCAGATTCTTTATCAAATTCATATTTAACAGGGTCTCCCCCTGCTGAAATTTCAATAATGACATTGCAATCCCACGGCGCATTTTCGCCACATTTAATTTTATCAATATTCATGTTTAATCTTTCTGAAAATAAGTTTTTATGGACACAGTATAAGCTGTTTTTCTTTTTTTTCAATGGGAGTGTGAAGTTAGATACCTTTTGAAAGAGAGGTTCATGTTCTTAAAAACTTGATTTTTTTCTCAAAAAAGGCCTATACTGCAACAATTTTTAGAGGTTGATTTTATGACAAAAAAAGTTCGTAAAGCAATATTTCCCGTAGGCGGTCTTGGAACACGTTTTTTACCCGCAACAAAAGCGCTCCCCAAGGAAATGCTTCCCATCGTTGATAAACCCTTGATTCAGTATGCCGTTGAGGAAGCGGCAGCTGCTGGCATTGAAGAATTTATTTTTGTAACCGGTCGCAATAAAACAGCCATTGAAGATCATTTTGACCTTTCCTTTGAGCTTGAAGCTACTTTAAAAGCAAAGGGGAAAAAAGTTGAGTTATTAGGTCTTGAATCCATTATGTTTAAGCCTGGTTCTGTTACTTATACACGTCAACAGCAACCTTTAGGGCTTGGTCATGCTGTTTGGTGCGCCAGGCACTTTATCCATGATGAGCCCTTTGCTGTTCTTTTAGCCGATGATTTTATTTATTCAAAGACACCCTGTTTAAAGCAAATGGTCGATGCCTATGAGCGCGTTCAAAGCAATATCTTAGCCATTATGGAAGTCCCTGATTCTCAGGTAAATCGCTATGGTATTGTCGCACCAGAACAGGCTGTATCCACAAATCTCTTTAAGATTAAAGGGGTTGTCGAAAAACCAGCCCTAGCTGAGGCACCGTCTCGTCAAGCGGTTGTCGGGCGTTATATCCTCGATTCCCGTATTTTTGATTTTCTTGAAACACAAGAAAAAGGCGTTGGCGGTGAAATTCAGCTCACTGATGCCTTCACGCCTCTTTTAAAAGAGCAAGATTTTTATGGCTTTCGTTATGAAGGAGAGCGTTTGGATTGTGGGTCAAAAGCTGGCTATATCAAAGCCAACCTAAGGGTTGCCCTTGATCGAGCAGACCTTGTTGAGGAAGTTTCTGATTTTATAGCAGAGTGCCAAACAACAGAAACGCAAAAGAAAAAATTTAGGTAGTTAAGCTGGAGTAAAAAAATGAAGGTAACGGTTATTGGAACAGGCTATGTAGGACTTGTCACAGGGACATGCTTAGCCGAATTTGGTTTTGAAGTGACGTGTGTTGATAAGGATAAAACCAAAATTGACAACTTGCACAAAGGCATCATCCCCATTTATGAACCCGGCCTTGATCGTCTTGTTGACGCAAATCAAGGTAAAAAACGCCTATTTTTCACAACAAATCTAAGTCAAGCTGTTGCTAAAGCTGATGTTGTTTTTATCGCCGTTGGAACGCCTTCAGATGCTAAAACGGGGCGCGCAGACATGCAATATGTTCAGGCTGCCGCCAAAGAAGTTGCTGTGAATCTTAAGGGCTACACGGTGCTTGTGACGAAATCAACGGTTCCTGTTGGTACCGTTCGCGTTGTGACGAAACTTGTGCAAGACGCTAACCCATCGGCTGATTTTGATGTTGTTTCAAACCCCGAATTCTTGCGAGAAGGCTCAGCCATTGAAGATTTCATGCGGCCAAACCGTATTGTGATTGGGTGTGATAATGAGCGCGCCGAAACCGTTATGCGTGACCTTTACAGGCCTCTTTACCTTCTCGAAACACCCATGCTTTTTACAAATCCTGAAAGTTCCGAGTTAATCAAATACGCAGCCAATGCGTTCCTTGCCACAAAAATTGCCTTCATCAACCAAATGGCTGATTTATGCGAAGAGTGTGGTGCTGACGTCCAAGCCATTTCTAAGGGGATGGGCCTTGACCATCGTATTGGCTCGAAGTTTTTACATGCTGGCCCTGGTTATGGAGGATCTTGCTTCCCAAAGGACACCCTAGCCTTGCTTCAAACAGGCAAGGACTTTAAGGCTGAACCGACCATTGTAAGTGCCGTTGTGGCCGCCAATGACCAGCGCAAAAAAGACATGGCTCGTAAAATCATAAAAGCATGTGGGGGGTCTGTTCAAGGTAAAAAAATTGCGATTTTGGGTCTTACCTTTAAACCAAATACCGATGACATGCGCGATAGTCCAAGCTTAGACATCATTCCTGACCTTCAAAAAGAAGGGGCCCTTATTGCCGCTTTTGACCCTCAAGGTATGAAAGAAGCTGAAGACCATTTCACCAATGTTGAGTATGCACAAGATGCCTATGGCGTGATGCAAGATGCAGCTGCACTGGTGATTATCACTGAATGGAACGAATTTAGAGCCTTGGACCTTGAAAAAGTAAAAAGCCTTCTTAAGACCCCAAGCATTATTGACTTGAGAAATGTTTATCCCCTTTCTGAGATTGAAAAACACGGGCTGGCTTATTATTCCATTGGGCGGGCTACCTTTGATCCTACCTTTACACAAACGCGTCAAACAGCTTAAGGGGCCCCTGATATGCTCGATTCCTCTATTTTCCGTGAATATGATATCCGCGGTGTTGTTGGACAAGATTTTGATGACGCAGGTGTTGTTCTGCTAGGACAAGCCTTTGCCACCAAAGTAAAACGTCTAACCGGTGGGTCAACAATTGCATTAGGTTATGATGGGCGGTTAAGTTCGCCGGACCTTGAAGCCGCTCTTATAAAAGGCTTCAAAGCCGCTGGGGCTGATGTTATTAGCATCGGATGTGGCCCAACACCTTTACTCTATTTTGCGTCCCACCACTTTAAAGCCCATGGTGCCTTAATGATCACAGGCTCCCATAATCCGCCAGAATACAACGGTTTTAAGATGGTAATCGATCAACAAGCGCTTTTTGGTTCTGATATTAAAGAACTCGAAACCCTCATCAAAACCGACGATTTAATCACGGCACAAAAAGAAGGCTCTCACAAGTCCCACAGCTTGCATAATGATTATGTGCAACGCCTCATTTCTGATTTCACAACCTACTACAGTGATATTAATGTACGGGTTGCTTGGGACCCTGGTAATGGGGCAACGGGAGAGGTCGTTCAGGATCTTCTCGCCCAAATTGACGGAGAGCATTATCTGATCAATGGGGAAATTGATGGGACGTTTCCAGCCCATCATCCTGATCCCACCGTTGAAGAAAACCTAGAGCAATTGGTTGAGCTCGTTGATCAGATGGACTGTGATTTTGGTGTTGCCTTTGATGGAGATGGCGATCGCATAGGGGTTGTGGATGATAAGGGACGCATTCTTTTTGGGGATCAGCTTATGGCTTTATTCTCAGAGGAAGTCCTTGCAACCCATCCCGGCGCGACAATCATTGCTGACGTTAAAACCAGCCAACGCTTATTTGATCATGTGAAAGAACTCGGCGGAGAGCCTTTAATGTGGCGCACGGGGCACTCCCTTATTAAGAAGAAAATGAGAGAAACGAATAGTCCTTTAGCCGGTGAAATGAGTGGCCATATTTTCTTTGCCGACCGTTACTATGGTTATGATGATGCCCTTTATGCAGCCCTTCGTTTCATTGGGATTATCAATTCAAAAGGGATTAAGCTCTCCCAGTGGATTGATGACTTACCCCCGGTCTTTAATACGCCGGAAATTCGTATTCCCTGTGATCACCTTAATAAGTTTTCTGTCGCTGGCAAAGTAAAGGCCTGCTTGGATCAAGACGGTGTTTCCTATAGTGGTATTGACGGCGTGCGGGTTTCAACGGAAAAAGGGTGGTGGCTTTTACGGGCTTCTAACACTCAAGAAATTCTTGTGGCACGGGCCGAAGCAAACTCCCAAGAGGAGCTTGACAAATCCCTCGATGCCATCGAGACTTATCTTAAACGCGCTGGCCTTGAGCCTTAATCTTGAAACAGGAATTCTAAGCCATAATGCCTCCCCTTTATACCTTTGAAAAAACTACCGATGATATCCGTGTTCTCGTCACCCCTGTTTTTATGGACGAAGACTCTAAACCAGAAGACCTCTTTTATTTATGGGCTTATCAGGTCCGTATTGAGAACCTAAGTCCTTCCTCAATCACGATTCTTGATCGCCAATGGAAAGTCATTGATGCCCATGGTGTCACACAAAACATCTCTGGTCCTGGTGTTTTCAAAGATCGACCCTCTTTAAAACCAGGAGATGCCTTTGAATATACAAATACGATTCCCCTTGGAACAACCTCAGGTTTTATGACAGGCAAATATGCCCTGGAAAAAGCAAAAGGCACCTTCGTCGACATTGATATCCCAACTTTTTCCTTGGATAGTCCCTATGAATCCCACTTGTTAAATTAAGCCATGGGACAGGCCCCTTTAAAAACACTCCTTAAATTTTTACTCCCCGCACGCTGCCTCATGTGCCGAGAGGTTATTGAAGAAGAAGGGCATATTTGTGCCTCTTGTTGGGGAGAGCTAACCTTCTTATCAGGCGCACGGTGCAATCGATGCGGCATCCCCTTTGATATCATTGACCTTGAAAATGGAAGCGATGAGAATAGTGATTCCCTAACATGTCCATCCTGTTTTAAAGACCCGCCCCCCTTTCACTGTGCCCTTTCATCCTTGCTCTATGACGATAAAAGTAAAGATCTCATTTTACGTTTCAAGCATGGGGATGCCACCCATATGGCCCCAGCCTTTGGGCAATGGCTTGCTAAAGCAGGCAAAGATATCCTTGAGCGCACAGATTACCTTGTGCCTGTTCCGCTCCACTGGAAACGTCTTTTGAAACGTCAATATAACCAAGCGGCTTTATTGGTGAATGCCTTAGAAAAAACCTGCGCTATACCAGCCTTACTGGAAGGACTTGAACGCACAGCACATACACCAACTCAAGGTTATCTCACAAAAGCAGAGCGCCATCAAAATGTTTCCGGGAAATTCGTCGTCCCGTCAAAAAATATTGACTTTGTTAATAAAAAAGTAATAACTATCATAGATGATGTTTATACATCCGGTGCAACGGTCAAGGCCTGCGCGGCTGCCCTTAAAAAAGCGGGGGCTGATGAAATAAACGTGCTCACCCTTGCTCGAGTTGCCCGATTATAAAGAAAGCGACGGCAATACAGCAGGTCCCCTTAAAATAAATTAATAAGATAAGCAAACAAGACGAGTATGTGTCGATGAAAGAAAAAATTGTTGTCTATACAACCAAACGTTGCCCTTATTGTGATGCGTCAAAAACCCTCCTGCAACGCAAAAGCTACCCCTATTCAGAAGTAGACGTTTCAGATCCTGACTTACGGATGATGCTCGTAAAAAAGGCCCAAGGGCGCAAGACTGTTCCCCAAATTTTTATTGGTGACCTCCATGTTGGTGGTTTTGATGAGCTCCAAACCATGGATAAAAATGGCGAACTTGAGGCCCTCATTAAAGCCTAAAAGCTTTAGTGAAATACAAAAAATCATCCCCCCTTTGTTAAATATACAGTCGTTCCAAAAATGTCCCAGACATTGCAAAGCTCTCCTCAACGACAAGGGGGCGTTGTCGAGTGCTCTTTCCTACAGTAACTTATCTTTGCACTGACCGTTTGTTCCTGGCTCCTAAGCTATGAAATATAGCCGTCGTCCCTTGCGCCTTCGGTCATTTTCAGGGGCAAAACCTAACTCACTATAGGAACCTCTGCAAAAGGCTCTTTTGGCGATAAAAAAGCAAAGGCTTGACTCATCAAGGGACGCACGCACGTACTAAAGTGATTTAATCTTGCGAAGGCCAATCTCATTTGTGAAAACACAAGCAATAGACTCAAAAACTACAGATCCAAAGCTGTCAATCCAAAACTAAAACACTATAAAGGGACGCCTCCATTTTCTCACTTTTTGATTATTTGCCTCCCTTCACTTTTATCGGTCAGGGCTGCAAAACCGCTTTGCTTAGCAATTTTGCAGAGCCTCCTCTACTTAAAGTTCAAAATAACCTTTTTCACCGGAAAATAGACCCGGGCCATCGGCCATATCATCTTCTGGAATTTTACCTGGCTTAAAATGACTACAGCCAGCCTGCAAAAGCAAGACTGACTGTAGGATCAAAAAGGCCATAAGTTTTAAATTACGCAAAACTTATTTCTCCCTTAATTTTAGAATTTAACACGTATACCGGACATAACCATAGTGATGTCTTTGTAACGCGCATTATCATTTGAGTCACCATCCATTGCATAGATACGAGCAGAGAGATAAAGCTCTGTTGCAATACGATCGATATGTTGAACAAGACCTGCACCATATGTTTTACCAACAAAGTCCTGGCGGATATTAGCATTGTTAGTGGCACTGTTCGTGTTCAAGAACATATTTTCAAAGTGACCATAATCAAGGGCAAGAGCAGTTTTACCAGCTTCAAAGAAGTTTTGTTGATAACCAACCTTACCATAATAGATCTTGCCATCACGCGCTCTGTCAACATTCCAGTTACGATATGTTGTTGCAAATAGAAGGCTTAAACCAATAGGGAACAAGGTGCCAATAGCTCCATTCCATTGTGTATATTTAGCAGGTAAAACAGTATCTGCTGCATTGATAAAGCTGGTATTAGCCAAATTATGAGTATAGGCCGCTTGGAAAGCAATCTTTGTGCCCATATATTCAGAGGCATGCTTTAACGCAATATCCCACATGTCATTACGCCCTTTGTACACATGGCTTGCAGCAAGCTTTGTACCCCAATAGGTAGGTGTATCATATTGGATACGGTTCTCACGACCTGTGCCATTGCCAAGGTCATTAAAGACACGTGCAACAGTCAAAGCTGCACCACCGTTTGTTGTTGCTTTATTCGCAGCAACAGCACCAAAGGCTGGATTTGCAGAAGGGAGGGTTTTGTCCACAAACTGTGTTCCACCAGCAAGATGTCCAACACTTGTTCCGCTGGAAATAGCACCTGTATTGGATAGATCAGGATAACGTGTGGTACAAGATGCAGCTGTCCAACCGTGACCAAGTGTTACTTTACCCCAACGCTTGCTATCAAAATAGGCTTCAGCAATACGCATTTTGGGATAAGCTGTATTATCATTGGCGCGGTGAACATCAATATTCTCTGCAGCATTGGGACGAACACCAAGTTCGATGGCACCACCGGCCATATTGCCTTCAGATATTTTCCCCGTTGCCTCAACACGAAAACGTGTAGATGCAAGGGAACTTGGATCTACGTGGACAAAGTTTGAATGATCGCCATCATCATGCCATAAAACAGCTCTGTTTACTTGACCAGAAAGTTTCAGGTTTAAGTTGTTTCCTGATGTAACAGCTTCTTTATCGGTAAGGTTGCCAATGGCTTTCTCTTTTGCTTCAAGCTCATTAACGCGCTTCATAAGCATTTCAACTTGAGCCTTTAAGCCGGCATCCCCTTGTTTTGTTGTCGGTGTGGCAGCAGAAAGATCTGTCGCACAACTCAGTGCCAAAACAGAAGCACATGTTAGTGTTAAGATATGTTTCATCTATTTTTCTCCTATGATAGATACTCCCATCATTACTTTACTTTTGGCTAAAACCAATGGAAAAATTGATTCAAATTTAATTTAACAAATGAGAGTTGCAAGAATGCCACAGGGTTTAAGGGAATCTTTGGGGCGCTCATTAAGGGAATAATGTAAAGGAATCTGAAGAAAAGATAGGGGAAAGAACATAAAAAAACCGGCTCTGTTGCAAAAAAAGTTAGAAGTTAAAGGAGTCCTTTGATTTTGACGTTT
>CAXBEY010000016.1:0-26211 GCA_963974885.1 uncultured Alphaproteobacteria bacterium | reverse complement strand
GCTACCGGATATGGTTGATCACTGTCGGGCTCGTTTTCTTATGGATGAGGAGGGTGAAATGGACCTTAACCTCACCCTTAAGCTCCTCAAAGCCGTTGGGGAAAAATATAGCTGGATGCATACAGAACGCCTTACGATTTTTGACGGGGAAAAAGGCTTTACCAAAGCTCAGGGAGAGGATTAAAAAGTGCCCGGATATTTGACCAAGAGCCTTGTCTTTTCTGCTCTTTTTCTCTCTTCGTCTTTTGCCTCGGATTATAACTTAGAGGAGCCACATCCTTTAAAACAAGTGCCATGGCCACCTTATGTTGATTACTTAGAAGAGCGCTTACGTAAGGTGCATTGGAAGCTTTTTTCGATATCTCCAGATGATATGCGTGAGTGTAGAACAAACCCCAGTGTTTTTTATATTATGAATGGTATTGGCCGCATTATAAGAAAGAATAAATTTATACGGGGAGAATCTTTGATTGACGATTTTTTAGAGAGAGAAAACGCAGAAAGAAGCGCTAGAATATACGACCTTGTTATGGAAGAAAGAGCACTACTGCAATTAAGATCTGAGGCGTCTTCTGAAAGGTATAAAATACCTAAGTTACCTCCTGGACCTCAATTCAAGAGATCTCCCCATCAATAGCTTGATTCCTGTGAATTATTGAGGGCTGTTTGGTACATTTTCTTTAATATCCCTATGAAAAGAGGACAGTTTTAAACTTGCTCCAAAGGATAAGGACATAAATGCCGCACAGGGCATTGATCACATAAAGGGTTTTTAGCTTTACAGGTATAGCGCCCGTGGAGAATGAGGGCTATGTGAGCATCATGAATGTGCTCTTTTGGGATGATCTTTTCATAAGCTTTTTCAACCTCAAGAGGCGTTTTCCCCGGGGCGATACCAATGCGATTGCCGAGGCGAAAAAGGTGAGTATCTACGGCAATTGTGGGGTGTCCAAAGGCAACGTTTAAAATAACATTGGCTGTCTTTCGGCCGACGCCGGGGAGGGCCTCAAGGGCTTTTCTCTCATCGGGTACCTCCCCCCCATGCAAATCCACCAATAGACGAGCGGCTTTTATAACATTTTTGGCTTTGGTATTATAAAGGCCAATGGTTTTGATATATTTCTTGAGGCCGTCTTCCCCCAATTCCAGCATTTGATAAGGGGTTGTAACGATTTTAAAAAGCTCTTTGGTGGCTTTATTTACCCCAACATCCGTTGATTGAGCCGACAAGGCGACGGCAACCAACAGGGTATAATTGTTCACAGAGTTTAACTCTGTTTTTGGATCGGGGTGTGCTTTTGCAAGGAGGTCAAAAAATTCTTTGGCTTGTTTTTTTGTAAAAGGTTTCATGTTTATTAGATCTTCATAGTTGATTAGGTTTGTGTTTACAGGAGGCGCCAGCGACGACGACTATGCGTTATAGTTTAGGAGCGCAGGAACAAAGTGTAAGCGCAAAGATGATTAGCTAGAAAGATCAATACTTTGTCCCGCAATCATTAAGTCCAGCAATCCCCTTTGCTCAAGGATGTTGAGTTCTCTCCATCCGCCAATGTGCTTGTGGTTAATAAAGATTTGAGGAATGGCTCTGGATCCATTTGTGCGTTCGCTCATTTCTTGGGCATTCTTCCCAATATTAACGTCTCGGACGTCAAATTGAATACCTTTTTTCTCCATAAAGGCTTTAGCCATAAGACAATAGCGACAGGTGTCACTTGAATAAATAACAACGCTAACTTTTTGTTTTACCCGTTGTACAAGGTTTTGTTCCGTGCCTTTTGAGGGGGGTTTTGATTGAAACGCATAGTAGCCAAAAAAGCTAATAAGCCCCAGCAGAATAATAATTGCAATATTTTTTCCCATGGTTTCCAACTTTCTTTTTCGGGGTATTTTCTCCTCATTCTAGGAGAGGTCTTTTTTTAAAGCAAGAGTGATTCCAATCCATGGACAGGCTTTAAACTAAAGGCTATACTTCAGGGATTAGAATGAACAATAAGAAGGCTCTTTGAATGTCGACCCAAGGTTATTACCGCTATCCAACGGTGTTTAATGACACTGTTATTTTTGTGAGTGAGGGGGATTTATGGCGTATTTCCCTTACGGAAAATGGGCCCCTTTCTGATAAAAGGGCGGTAACCGCGCGGCGATTGACCTATAATAAGGGGGCTATTAAAACCCCTGTGTTTTCACCGGATGGGAAAACCCTTGCGTTTTCTTCTACGGACGAAGGCCATAGCGAGCTTTATATTATGCCGGCACAGGGCGGAGAAATTACTCGCCTCACTTATATGGGGGATGATGTAACCGTACTTGCGTGGACCAAGGAAGGCATCTATTTCTCCTCTTCTTATGGACAACCCTTTTTGAAGTGGAATGTGGTTTGGAAGATTTCACCAAAGGGCGGGGTGCCAGAAAAGCTCAATATAGGTCCAGCGAACTTTATTAGTTTTAAAGGGGGAACCCTTAAAAGTGGCTCTGTTATTCAGCGTCATGGTTATCGTGAATATGGCTATTGGAAGCGTTATCGCGGCGGTACCGCTGGTGATCTTTGGGTGGATCAAAAGGGGACAGGCACCTTTGAGAAGCTTGTGGAGTTAACCGGCGATCTTGCAAGGCCAATTTGGGTAAAGTCAAAAGAAAATAAAGAGGGAAAAATTGTCTTTAGCTCTGACCATGAAGGCATTGGAAATTTATATGCTTGCACGCCCAATGGCAAAAATATTGAGCGTTTGACAAACCATACGGATTACTATGTGCGCAATCAATCGAGTGATGGAAAAACCGTTGTTTACCATGCGGGTGCTGACTTGTGGACCCTTAATCTTGCAACGGGGAAAAACCATAAATTAGACATTGAGTATTACAGCGATCGTCCTGAGAGAGCCCGTAAATTCTTTGCACCAACCCGTTATTTGCAGGGCTATGACTTGCACCCTAAGGGAAGCCATTTGAGTATTGTGACCCGAGGAAAAGCCTGTACATTTGGAAACTGGGAGGGTCCGGTTTTACAATTTGGGGCAAAGGATGGTATTCGCTATCGCTTGCCAAAATGGATGCACGACGGTAAACGAGTCCTTGTTGTCAACGATGATGCCGGTGATGAAAGTCTCGAAATTTATGATGCGACAACGTCAACATTAGCTTCAAAGCCAAAGAATAAAATCGATATTGGTCGTGTCCTTGATATGTGGACGAATCCAAAGAGCGATAGCGTTATTCTTTTTAATCACCGAAGCGATGTCTTGTTTGTTGATCTTAAAAAATGGACAGTGACAAAAATTGATAACAGTGAATTTTCAAGGCCAGGTCAGGGTGATTGGTCTTCCGATGGCAAGTGGTTCACCTATTCTGTTTCCATTGATCGCCCAAAGATGGCCGTGAAATTATTTGAGGTGAAAACCAAAAAAGTGACGCAAATTTCAACACCTGTTCTTGTTGATGAGTCCCCTGTTTTTGATCCCGAGGGCAAGTATATTTACTTCTTTTCACATCGTCATTTTGATCCGGTCCACGATGCTTTACATTTCGAGCTTTCTTTTATGTATGCAACAAAGCTCTATGCCATTCCTTTGTCGGCAGAGACAACATCCCCATTTTTGAAAGCCCCTGATCCTTTATTTGAAGAAGACGATAAAAAAGAAAAAGAGGAAAAGGGCAAGAAAAAAGGCAAGAAAGACGCCGAAAAAGACGATGAAGGTGAGAAAGAAATTGAGGTAAAAATCGATCTTAAGGATATTGAAAAACGTCTCTTTGAGTTCCCCATTGAAGCCGGAATTTATGGTGGTTTGTGTGCAACAAAAGGCAAAGTATACTATGTGTCTTGTCCCGTTGAAGGCGCTTTTGAAGCTGAAGAGCGCGGCCCTGAAAGTACAAACAATCTTGAGTGCTTTGACTTTGAAAGTTTAAAAACAGATACCGTTGCTACGGGCCTTGATGATATTCAAACCAACATGACAAAGTCTCACCTTTTGACTCTTAACGGCAAGCGTTTGCGGGTCTTTAAAGGGGGGATGAAACCTGAAGAGGATCCAAAGCCTTCTGAAAAATCTGGCTGGGTTGATCTTGCCCGTATTAAACTTATGGTGACCCCTTGTTTGGAATGGGCGCAGATGTATAAAGAGGCATGGCGTTTGCAACGGGACCAATATTGGGTTGAGGACATGGCTGATATTGATTGGCAAAAGGTCTTTGATCGCTATGAACCTTTGGTTGAGCGTGTTTCGACCCGTGATGAATTCACCGACATTGTGTGGGAAATGCAGGGTGAACTTGGCACGTCCCATGCCTATTCCTTTGGCGGCGATGTAAAGCCATCACCTCGCTGGAGTGTTGGGGCTCTTGGAGCTGATTTTACGTGGGATAAAAAACAGAAAGCCTATGTGATTTCTAACATCTCAAGGGGAGATTCTTGGAATCCTGATTGCTCATCTCCGTTAACTCATCCTGGCATTAACCTTGAAGATGGCGACCTTTTGTTTGCCATTAATAAAGAGTCTTTAAGTGAAACTCTATCGCCCTATGAATTTCTTTTTCATAAAGCTGCGGAGGTTGTTGAACTTAATGTTGCCGCTCAAAAAACACCAAAAAAGAAGCGTACTGTTTTAGTGAGAACTCTTCGCAATCAGTACCCAACACGCTATCGGGATTGGGTGGAAAAGAATCGCGCTTATGTGACGAAAAAAACGAAAGGAAAGGTGGGTTATATCCATATTCCTGATATGAGCTCTTGGGGCTATGCGGAATTCCACCGTTCTTTCCTCCAAGAAGTCGACAAAGAAGGCCTTATCATTGACGTGCGTTTTAATGGGGGAGGTAATGTTTCCCAACTCCTTCTTGAGAAGCTGGCACGTCGCCGTTTGGGCTATGATGTGACGCGTTGGAATGGTATGGCGCCTTATCCTGACCAAGCCCCTATGGGGCCTATGGTGGCCTTAACCAACGAATATGCGGGATCCGATGGAGACATGTTTTCTCACAACTTTAAGTTGATGAATTTAGGTCCCCTCATTGGGAAACGCACGTGGGGTGGTGTTATTGGTATTTGGCCTCGTCATGGTTTGGTTGACGGGGGGATGACAACCCAACCAGAGTTTTCTTTTTGGTTCAAAGATATTGGATGGAATATTGAAAACTACGGTGTTGATCCTGATATTGAAGTTGAATTTAAGCCTCAGGATTATGCCAAGGGTCTTGACCCTCAGCTGGACTGTGGCTTGAAAGAATTGGACAAAATCATTAAAAAACATGATGAGAAAGTCCCTGATCTAAAAACGAAACCGAGTTTGAAATTGCCACGGAAATTGGCTTAATTCTTTTATAAAATATAAAGCGAATAGAGAGAAATAGATGACTAAAATTCAATCCATTGGCGTTTATTGTGGCGCGTCAAATCATTGCCCAGAAGTCTTTAATGAGGCTGCCCGTGATTTTGGAATACTCATGGCTAAAAATAAAGTTGAAATTGTTTATGGGGGAGGGCGTGTTGGTCTTATGGGGATCACAGCTAAAGCTTGTATAGATAATGGGGGAAAAGTGTGCGGTGTTATTCCACGTTTTTTGGATAACCATGAAGGGGGATTCTCAGAAATCACCGAGCTTCATTACGTGGACAGTATGCATGAACGCAAACAATTGATGTTTGAACGTTCCGATGCTTTTGCTGTCTTACCAGGCGGTTTTGGGACATTGGATGAGCTTTGCGAAATTTTGACGTGGAAGCAAGTTGGCCTCCATAAGAAGTATATTTTTATCCTCGACATTAATCGTTACTGGTCTCCTATTTTTTGTGAGGCAATGGAGATTATGGTTAAAAATAAATTTGTTAGAAAAGAAGATAAAAACCTTTTTACCTTGATCGAACGGGTCGAAGATATGATTCCTTTTCTTTCAGCGGAGCGCCCCAAAAATCAAGAGACCTATGTTAACAAATGGGGTTAAAAACCTATAGTCGTTCCAAAAAGGTCCCAGACGTCGTCATTCTCTCCTAAACGACAAGAGGTAGTCGTCGGTCATGCTTTTCTAGACTGGAACTTTTTTGGAACGACTATATATAAACCAAGGAGTAGTATAAAAATGATTAATTTTAAAAAAGCTTTTATGACGAGTGCGCTTGTCTTATCCTTAGCAACACCTGTGGCAGCTGGTGCAGTTCAGCCTCAGCAGGAACGAGCTCAAGAGCGCGTCATGGTGTTTGAAAAAGAGAAAATCACCCTCGTGAATCCTTTTGCTAGAAAAGCGAAAAAGGGGCAAAATTCTGCGGCTTTTGTGGTCGTTCAAAATAACTGTGAAGTCGGTTGCCGCATCGTAAAAGCGACGAGTCCCCTTGCAAATATCGTAGAGCTTCATACCTCCTTTGAAGACAATGGTGTACATAAAATGCGTCCCGTTGACTTCATTGAACTTGCTGGTAAAACAGAAGATGGTGTGGGTGAGGTGGAATTGAAATCAGGAGGGTATCATGTTATGCTCATTGACCTCACACAGGATTTAGAGCCTGGTACAGAAATTCCTGTTACCCTTGAAATGAGCAATGGTAATGTGGTAACGGCTTCTTATAAAGTTAAGGGGTGTTGTGGCCATTGCCATGGGCCAGCGAAATAGAAAGTATTCTAGATCGTTTCAAAAAGCTCCCAGACGTCGTCTCTTGTCCCTCCGGTCATTTGTAGGGGCAAACCTAAAGCACTCTATTTTCCCCTTAAGAAACCGCCTCCCTATTGGGGCGGTTTTTTTATTTTTTAAGATAAAAATAGACCTTTTTTTCATTTAGTTTTTTATAAAGCTGGCGTGAAGTTGTAGTGGTTTAGGAATGAGTCTAGAATGGTAAAAAAGGAGGAAAAGGTGATCATGGTCGGGGCGAGAGGATTCGAACCTCCGACCCCCACACCCCCAGCGTGGTGCGCTACCAGGCTGCGCTACGCCCCGATCCATGATCGTCTGTAATATAACATGCTTGACCCAGCATTCAAGGGAAAAGTTTATAAAGCAGTAGTAGATAGGGGTTGGAAAAAGGATTTTGAGGGGGAAGTGAAGGCGACAATTGCTTCAGCTTTTTTGGGAACTTCTTTTTCCTCTGCAGGTCTCTTAGCAAGATCAACAAGTTCATAGGTTGTTTTATCGGCTAAAAGATTACGCATAAGGCGATTATTAAATTCATGGCCAATGTTAAAGCCAACACAGCGCCCTTGAATCAAAGAACCTGTCAGATAAAAATCCCCCATGGCATCAAGAATTTTATGGCGAACCATTTCATTTTCGTATCGTAGGCCATCTTCATTCATGACGGCACCCTCTTTAATAACAACGGCATTATCAAGGGAAGATCCCTTAGCAAGGCCTGCTGCATAAAGCTTTTGGGCATCTTCATAGAAGCCAAAGCTGCGGGCTTGGGAAATATCTGTTGTGAAGGATTCCGTTGAAAAATCATATACGTGATCTTCCGGTTGTAGACCTTCACGACCGCCAAAATCAACACTCAATTTAAAGCTAAAAGTATCAGCTGGTTCTAGGCGAACCCAACGGCGCTCTTCTTTAATTTCAAGGGGTTTTAGAATGCGGATAATCTTGCGAGGCGCATTTTGCTCAACAATGCCAACGGTATTAATCAGGTCAACAAAAGCTGTGGCGCTTCCATCCATAATAGGCATTTCAGGTCCAGATACTTTCACTAAAACGTTACTGATTTGGCAGGCTGAAAGGGCGGCCATTAAGTGCTCAACGGTACTCAATGTTACGCCATGGGAATTTCCAAGGGTTGTTGAAAAGCTCGTGTCCACAACATTGGTGATGTTGGCTATGATCTGATTGTTATTTTTAAGATCTGTTCTCTCAAAAATAATACCCATATTAGCCGCAAGGGGAAACAGCTCTAGTGTCGCAGATAGAGCACTATGGACGCCAATTCCCTTAATGGAAACTGGTGCTTTAAGAGTGGTTTGTTTTGGGCAAACAGAGTGCATGTACGAGCTTATTTATTTGATTTTAGTCTCTTTCATTTTAAAGGACGGCTCTCTCTATTTTCAAATATACTTTTATTACAAAATGTTACCCAGTCTTCTGAGGTTTTATTTTTTAAAGAGAGCCTTATTGGCTTCTTTGGCCTTTTGGCGATCGGCATCTTGGAGCTCAAACCACATTGCATTTAATATGCCAAAGGCACAGGCTAAGCCGAGACCCAAAATCCATGTAAAATACCACATCTTAAGCTGTCCTTTTAGTAAGCGTTTGTTTCTTTTTTTATACTTTTTTCCGTTACTTTTCCTCGCAAGACACGATAGACCCAAGCTGTATAGACAAGGACGATGGGAAGGAAAATAAGAGTGGCAATCAGCATGACAAATAAAGTCATTTGGGAACTACTTGCATCCCAAACGGTCAAGCTATGGTTAGGGGTGGTGCTTGAGGGAAGGAGGAAGGGAAAAAGGGAAAGCCCTGCTGTTGCAATGATAAAAAAGGTCGTCAAAGAACTCGTGATAAAGGCAGACATATGACAGTTGACCTTTAATAAAAGTGCCGTCATGAGGGCCATAAAAATCGCAAAGGCCGGTATACTATAGGTCAGAGGATTTGTTTGATGCCAAGACATCCAAGCACCTGTTTTACGAATAACTTCCTTGATTACTGGGTTTGAAGAGCCGGCAGTATTGATCTCGGAAACAATGGCATAACCGTCAATATCAGCCCATAACCAAACCCCACAAAGAGCAAATAAAAGGGCCGTGCCTATGCCAATCCATTGCCCATAGTGACGGGCACGTTGTTGGATTTTTGCTTCTGTTTTAAGGGATAGAAAAGTAGCTCCCTGCAAGAGCATCATGGCAATGGCTAAGACGCCACACAAAAGCGGAAAGGGACTAAGAAGATCAAAAAAACCTCCGGTATAAAAGGAGCGAAGCTCTTCGTTAAAATAAAAAGGAACCCCTAAAAAGAGATTGCCAAAGGCAACGCCAAAAATGAGAGCTGGAATAATACCGCCAATGAATAAGGCCATATCCCAGAATTGCCGCCATGTTTTGCTCGGCATTTTACTGCGGAATTTAAAGCCCACAGGGCGAATAATAATGGCAAAAAGAGCCAGGAAAATAGCAAGGTAAAACCCAGAAAAGGAGACCGCATAAAGCGCAGGCCAAGCGGCAAAAATAGCACCTCCTCCAAGGATTAACCAAACTTGATTGCCTTCCCAAACGGGCCCTACGGTATTGAGGACAACGCGGCGTTCAATATCAGTTTTGCTCACAAAAGGGAGTAATCCTGCAACACCTAAATCAAAGCCATCAAGGATAGCAAAGCCAATAAGGAGAATTCCCAAAAGGGCCCACCAAATTAGTCGCAATAATTCATAATCTAACATTTATTTATCCTAACTTAAGGCTTTTTCGGGACCCATTTTTATGTACTTTCTCATCAATATAATATCCACAATAAGGAGAATGGTGTAAAAGCTTATAAAGGCAATAAGAGTTGTCCAAACTTGTCCAGATGTGATGCTCGAGCCACTTAAGAAGGTGGGTAAAATACCATCAATGGTCCAAGGTTGCCGCCCATGTTCGGCCAAAAGCCAGCCGCATTCAATGGCAAGCCAAGGAACAGGAAGGCTGATGATTGCTATGCTCAAGAATGTCTTATTTGTGTGGGCTCGATGTCGAGAGCAAAGATAAAAGGCTACAGAAAAAAGGCCAATCATAAATAAACCCATGGCAACCATTAAGCGAAATGACCAAAAGAGCACGGGCACATTTGGCACTGTTGAGAGAGCTGCTTTTTCAATGAGTTCATCACTGGCATTTTCGACATCATCGGTATAACGCTTCAGTAACAAAGCATAACCAAGATTATGAGAGTTTGCCTTAAGCTTTTCTCGGGCGTGAGCATTGGTTGCATTCGAGCGAATTTCTTGAAGGGCAGTGTAAGCTTTGATTCCCCCTTTGATGCGTTGTTGTGCTTCTATCAAGAGGTCCTTTATACCAGGAACCTTTTGGTCAAAGGTGCGTGTTGCAATGATACCAAGAACCCAAGGCATGCTAATTTCATAATCTGTTTTCATGTTTTTTTGATCAGGAATACCAAAAATAGTAAGGGGTGATGGTGCCTCATGGGTCTCCCACAGAGCTTCCATGGCAGCGAGTTTCATGCGTTGACCTTGGCTGACTGTGTAGCCGCTTTCGTCGCCTAAAACCACAACAGATAAAGCCGCTGCAAGACCAAAACTTGCGGCAACGGTCATAGAGCGCTTGGCAAATTCCACATGCTTTTTGCGCAGCAAATAAAAGGCACTAATAGAGAGAACAAACATAGCGCCTGTCACATAGCCGGCACTCACCGTATGAACAAATTTTGCTTGGGCAACGGGGTTAAAAAGCACGTCATAAAAAGAGGTTAGCTCCATGCGCATGGTATCAGGGTTGAAATGGGAGCCCACAGGGTTTTGCATCCACCCATTGGCCACAAGAATCCAAAGGGCCGAGAAATTAGAGCCAAAGGCTACAAGCCATGTGACAATTAAATGCCCAATTTTAGAGAGTTTATTCCAGCCAAAAAAGAACAGGCCAATGAAAGTTGCCTCAAGGAAAAAGGCCATGAGGCCCTCAATAGCAAGGAGAGAACCAAAGATATCGCCGACATACTGAGAGTAATAGGCCCAATTTGTGCCAAATTGAAATTCCAAAGGAACGCCTGTGCAAACCCCCATGGCAAAGTTAATACCAAACAAGATGCCCCAAAACTTTGTCATATCTCGCCAAATGGTTTTACCGGTCATGACGTAAACACTCTCCATGATGGCAAGGATAAAGGAAAGGCCAAGGGTCAAGGGCACAAACAAGAAATGGTACATCGCCGTCATGCCAAATTGAATTCTAGAAAGGTCTAGGGCACTTATATCCATAGCTTGCTATCCATTTAATTTACCTCTCGTCACTTTTGCTATTTGTATCCACGGAACGATAAATATTGCTCCGGTCCACCTTCCGTTGAGGGTACCATTTTTTATAGTATGAAAAGAAAATAGCTAGCAAGATCAAAGCAATCACTTTGATGAAAAAGGCAAGACCAAGATTCTTCATATAATTCTTCATTTATTATATTCTACGCGGCTTTCAAAAAGAGTAAAGGGTCTTAATTTGGCTCTTTTTGAAAGGGTTCTTTTAAAAGAAAGGATGATATAGTAGCATGAAAAGTAAATGAAATTTTTGCAGGGTTGCCGTGGCAGAAGATCAACATCGTTTAGGACATCGAGCACGGCTTCGAGAACGTTTTCTTGTGGGAAATGTCGAAGCTGTAGCCGATTATGAGTTATTAGAGCTTATTCTTTTTGCCGCTTTTCCACGGGGAGATATTAAGCCCCTGGCCAAGAATTTACTCAAAGCTTTTAAGACATTTTCTGGTGTGATTACAGCATCGGAAATAGAACTTCTGCGCTTTAAGGGTATGGGAAAAGCAGGCGTTGCAGCGTTAAAAGTCGCAGAAGCCTCAGCTCATAGACTGCTTCGGGAGAAAGCTCAAATAGGGCCCTTGCAGTCAACACTTCCTCAAGTTATCGAGTATTGCAAGGTTGCCATGGGCTCCTTAAAAAATGAGCAGTTGCGACTCTTGTTTTTGGATAAGCGCCACCAAATTATTACGGATGAAGTCCAGCAAGAAGGTACCGTTGATCACACTCCAGTTTATACCCGAGAAGTCATTAAAAGGGCTTTAGAACTAGGAGCGTCGGGTTTAATTATTGTTCATAATCACCCAAGCGGTGATCCAACGCCCTCCCAAGCAGACATTAAGGCTACACGAGACATTCAAAGTGCTGCTGAAAAGCTCAGCATTCAAGTTCACGACCATATTATTATTGGTAAAGATAGCCATGTTTCCTTTAGGGCAAAAGGGTTGATGTAGTGATTTTAGAACCTCTGTATAATGCTCTTTTAGCGATAAAAAGTCAAAGAGTCGACTTATCAAGGGGCGCACGTACTTTAAGGTACACCTCCATTTCCACGACCTAGCTTCACCTTTTTCCATCCAGAACCGCTGTGCTTAGCTACTATACCGCTGTGCTTAGCTACTATGCAGAGGGTTCCTTAAGGAGACTCTCGAGGATAGCTTTTGCGGCAACATCACTTGGGGACTCACCTGACGCCGACTGCACAAGGGCACGCAGTTTTGTGAGCTCTTTTTTTTGTACGGCGTGGGACTCTGATTGATCCTTGAGGAGTTTATGAAGGGCATGGGACAGGTCTTCCGATTTGCACGCGTCTTGTAAGAGCTCTGGTACGACTTCTTTTTCTAAAAGAATATTGGTTAAAGAGACATGTTTCGTGAGGATTAATTTACGAACAATAGCAGCAGAAATAGGATTTCCTTTATAGGCGACAATCATGGGTGTGCCACATAGACCAAGCTCTAATGTGACGGTTCCAGAAGCCGCAAGAGCCGCCGTTGCGCCGCGCATGGCCTCATATTTTTCGGTTTCATCGGTGGTGACATATCCTGAAATGCCATGGCCTTTTAGGGCTTTTTCAATTTGATCCTTAAAACGGGGGAGGGTAGGGATAACCACCTCTATATCAGGATGATGGGATTTAAGGAGTTCAACAGCATTCAAAAAGAGAGGAAGGTGGGTGTTGATTTCAGAGACGCGGCTACCGGGAAGAAGGCAAAGTAAAGGTTGATTTTTCTTGACCTTATGTTTTTTGCGGTAGGTCTCAGGAGAGATGTCCCAAAGCTTTTTTTCAACAAGGGGGTGACCCATGAAGGTTGTTTTGAGGCCGTGTTTTGTAAAGTAAGGGGGCTCAAAATGAAAAAGCGTTAAGAGGTGTGTTAAATAGCCAGCAACCCGTTCAGCGCGGCGAGGGCGCCAAGCCCAAACCGTTGGTGCTGTGATATGGACCACGGGAATGTTGAGAGATTTTAAGCGCTTGGCGAGTCTAAAGTTAAACCCTGGCGCATCAATGGTGACCACGAGGTCTGGGCGAATTTTCTTGATGTCATCAACTGTTTGTGACAGGCGAGCCAAGACATTAAGGATATGGGGGACGATTTCTAAAATGCCCATAATAGAGAGTTCACCCATGGGGAAAAGGCTGCGTAATCCTTCCTTTTCCATGTGAGTGCTCCCAACACCTTCAAAAAGAAGATGACTGTCTTTTGGAGCGCTATGTTTTATGGCTTTCATTAAAGCGCCGCCTATTTGGTCGCCACTTTCTTCACCGGCAATAATATAGATGGTTTTGCGTTCTTTAGTCATGGGATACCCCTACGATAAAGAGACCCTTTGAATCCGCAAGGGCAATGGTCTCGTCTTTATTTAATAAAATAACATGATCTGCTTCGGCAGCAATACCCCGAAGGCCGGCTTGTGCTGCATAATTAACGGTCAGGGGACCAATGACAGCACGATCAACACGTGTTTCTTGATTGGGTTTAATGATCTTTACAAAGATGCCGCCAAGTCCCTCCTGTTTAAGAGACGCCGTGCGTTTTATCAGATTATCAGATCCTTCAAGGGCTTCAACACCTAAGACAAGGCCTTGCTGCACAACAACACTTTGTCCTACATCTTGAGCCCCAAGGGCTTTAGCCACTTTCAGGCCACGCTGGATATCTTTCAAGGCTTGCTCGTCAGGTTCTGCTTTTGTTAAGGTGCCAAGGCTGACCATGGCTTTGGGGCCCAGAAGATCCTCGGGGCTGACGACAGTAAGTCCTTCACTTTCAAAAAAATCCACAATGACGCGAAAGAGGCCATCGTCACCCATGGGCTTACCAACAAGCTTTGCCATGAGAGCAACCCCTTTGAAATCAGGCTTAAGTTCGCTCCATGCGGGACGATTGAAATAGCCAGCCATGACAATGTGATCTACTTTATTGGTTTTAAAATGCTTGATGGTTTTGCCAGCTTGTCCAAGGCCAACCCAATCATGGGGAAGTCCTTGCACAAATTTGGGATCTGTTTGCCGGTCATAAGCCATGATGTAATAGGGGATATTTTGCATTTGGCAGGCTTGGATGATATCGCGGGGCAAGTCGCCGTGACCAGCAATAATGCCAAGACAATGAATCTTTCTAAGATCTACCATTCGCTTCTCTTACAGTTCGCATGTTTATAAAAAAACATAACATATGAGCAGGCCTATGGATAGGAAATTTACCCCTTTATGCGAGGCAGGTTTCAGGGTTGTCAAGAGGCTCCTCTAGCTTAATGGTTCGATAACAAAGGAGGGCAGCGCCAAAGGAAAGAAGGGCCACAAGTCCCATCACCCAGAATAATGCATCCACCAAAGAGGTGTTAATCAGTGAGATATAGCTGGCAATTTCTTGTGCTGTGAAGCCGCCAAGGGAGCTTAGATCTCGGTAAGCACTTGCCAAGACATCTAAAAGAGCTTGGTGATTTTCAGGGCTTAAAAGGATGGAATCCATAGCTAAAGATTGATTAAAATAAAATGCTCCGAGTCCTGTAAAGAGGCTTGTTGAGACAACGACACCTAAGCTATTAGAGGTGCAAGCAGCCATAATAAAAGTGCCAGAGGCCGTGCTGAGATTCTTGGGATCAACGACCTTCATCATCATGGCATTGAGGGCTGGAAAGGAAAGCCCCATACCAAGGCCCATGGTAAACAACACAAATAGAAGGGTTGTTTTATCAGTATTTGCATCAAAGGACATGGCGTAGGCAAGGCTGATACCAAGCAACAAAAGTCCACCACAAATGGGGTAACGTGCATCCATTTTATCAACAAGACTTCCTCCAAAAGGAGAAAGAATGCCAAGGGCAAAGGTCATGGCAAGGAAAATAAGACCAGCCTCATAGGGGCTATAGCTTTGTATGTTTTGTAAATAAAGCCCAATGATTACAAGAACTGTTGAAAAGGAAAAACAATAAACAGCAAAACCAATTAGGCAGCCCACAAAAGGTTTGTTGCTAAAAAGACCCTGTGGAATCAAGCGGTTTTCTTTGTGTTGTGATGTTTTGATAAAGGCGATTAAGAGACCTAAAGAGAACGCAAAAATGCTCCATAAAGCAGGATCCTTAAGCCCCCAAATTTCACTTTGGTTAAGGGCATACATAAAGCCCATAAGAGAGGCACCCAGAAGGAGGGCGCCTTGAGCATCCACTTTCCCATGGGAAAGACGTTTAGGTTCCTTTGCAACAGAGAGCATAATCATAGAAATGGTGAGCAAGCAAAGGGGGGCATTGATTAAAAAGATCCAACGCCAGCCAAAGTTGGCAAGGATATATCCTCCAAAACTTGGACCAATGGCAAGGCCGATAGCGGCCCCAACACCTAACATGCCAATGGCAAATCCGCGCTTTTTTGGGGGAAAACACTCAAAGACTAGGGCGTAAAGGGGAGGGACAAAAAGAGCCCCACCAAAACCCTGTAGGACGCGGGCAAAGATTAAAAGAGGGGCTGATGTCACCAAGCCACATAAAATAGAGGCAAGGGCAAAAAGGCTCACCCCCCACAAAAGAAGGCGACGTTTACCATAGATATCTGCCATTTGTCCTGCGGGAATAACGAGGGTTGCCCAGGCTAAGACATAGCCGCTCAACAGCCATTGGAGGGTGTTGAGGTCTGCACCACTATCTTTGGAAATAGGAAGTAAAGCAATGTTTACAGCCGTATAGTCCACGTTGATTAAAAGAATTAAGATCATCATGGCAAACAGGACAAAATAGGCCCGCCTTTTTTCAGAGATATTTAGCATGAGGTTTTTTCCATTTTATACAGTAAAACTTATTAAACCTATAATGTTTTCAAAAACATGGCAATGGTTTAATTTCTGTTTGGAGAAGAATTATAAACAATTTTTGGATGTGAAAAGAGGGTTCTATAACCTGTAAACGGATGATGCACCCAGTCTGGATAGGAAAAGTCCGATGGGGTAAAGGCCTCTTGCCAAAGCCGTGGAAATAGGTCAAAATTATTATAAAATATATATATACTTATTTTATTTCAATACTGATGAGTTGAAAAAGAATGGGGATCTAGCAGGGAGATTTTATAGAATGGCTGAAGAAGATAAAGAGGCTGTAGCTGAGGCTGAAGAAGTTAATGCTGAAGGTGCTGAAAAAAATGCCGAGGAGGCCTCTGATGGTGAGGATGGCAAAGAGAAGAAGAGCAAAGAATCTAGCGGCGGGATGATGACAATTTTGCTGGCCGCAGGTATTCCAACCCTTCTTATCCTTATTCTTGTGGTTGTTCTCCTCTTTACTTCTTTTGGACGAGGACTCATTGGTCTTGATCAGGGTGAAAAAAAATACGGTGAGGAAGAAGTTGCCGAAGAAGCGGTCGTGGAACTTCCTGAGAACATTACGTATTATGAAATGCCAGAGCTATTGGTGAACATTCAAACAAGTTCCTCTAAACGTAAACCTTATTTACGCTTGGCCGTTAAATTTGAAATACATGACCCGGAGGCTATTAAAACCCTTGATTTGATTAAGCCTCGTATCATTGATGCTTTTCAAGTTTATTTGCGGGAGTTGCGGGTCGATGACTTGGAGGGATCTGCAGGTTCTCAACGTTTGAAGGAAGAATTATTGAAGCGCGTCAATACGGTTGCCGCCCCAATAAAGGTGATAGATGTCTTATTTCAGGTATTTGTTGTTCAGTAAAGGCACTCTTCTTCTTTTTGGGTGTGGCCTTGGGGAGAAGCAAGACAGTAGGACTATTGAAAGATAGCTTATTGAGACGTTTGTAAACAGGAAGGTTAAGTAAATGAGTGATGATGCTGCAGAAGAAGAATTAAGCGACGAAGAGCTTGCAGCTCAATGGGCAGCTGAAGCCGAAGATGAAGGTGATGGTGAACCCGAGCGCATTCTAAGCCAAGATGAAATTGATAACCTGTTAGGGGGCGCTAGCGGTGCTGAGAAAGAAACCGGTGGCATTAATTTTCTTATTAACAATAGCAAGCTTTCCCATGAACGCCTTCCTATGTTGGAGGTTGTCTTTGATCGCCTTGTGCGAAACCTCACAACATCTTTACGAAATTTTACATCCTCTACCGTTGATTTAAGCGTTGATGAGATGACCTCTGTTCGTTTTGGAGATTACCTTGATACGGTCTCTTTGCCGGCTCTTTTGACAGTTTTTAAAGCTGAAGAGTGGGAGACTTTGTCTCTATTGTATGTAGAAACGGGCCTTGTTTATACATTGGTGGATACGTTACTGGGGGGCAAAAACGAAACGGCTGAGTTGAAAGTTGAGGGTCGCCCCTTTACTTCCATCGAGAGAGGTCTTGTAAAAGAGCTCGCTGAAATTATTTTGTATGAGTTTACTCAGGCATTTGCGAATATTGCTCCTGTGACTTTTTCCTACGATCGTATGGAAACAACACCGCGCTTTGCCGCTATTGTACGCCCCGTTGATGCAGCTATTTTGGTGAACGTTCGCATTACCATGGAAGGGCGTGGTGGTAATGTTCAATTCTGTATTCCTTATGCGTCCATTGAACCTGTGCGCGATCAAATTGTGCAAATGTTTATGGGTGAAAAATCCGGTGGCGATAATATGTGGTCCGGTCACTTGCAAACGGAAGTGTGGGATGCGGAGGTAAAGGTTGATACTATTTTGGGCGAAATGCCTATTGCGTTGGGTGATGTTTTGAATTGGAAAGTTGGCTCTCATTTAACACTGCGGACTAAACCTCAATCTCTCTTAAAAGGCTGCGTTGGTGGATTCAAGATTATAGAGGGAAAAGCTGGTCGCCGGGATGGATTTGTTTCCTTGCGCGTTGAGCAAAATATTGTGCAAAAAAAGTTGCAGCATATTTATGAAGAGCAAAAAGCACAGAAAGCACAGAAAGCACAGAAAAAGGAAGCGTCATGAGTTTTGATATTATTCTAGATTTGATTGTTATTAGTTGTTTGGGAGTAACCATTGCCTTTGCGGTGCGCCTCAATAAAAAATTAGCAACAATTTACAAAAGTAGAGAAGAGATACAAACTTTTTTAAATCAATTCACAGATTCTATGTCAAAGGCTGATGCGAGTATAAAGGATTTGCGAGGCATAGGTGAGTCTGTTTTCAAAACCGCTCAAAAGGAAATGGATGCGGCCCGTGCCTTAAAAGATGACCTAGCTTTTTTGAATGAGAGGGGAGAGGAATTGGCAGAGCGTCTTGATGGCTCCATTCGGATTGCTCGAGCTCTTTACAAAGAATTGGAGGAGAGTGCTTCTGATGTCTCAGCGATGGCATCCGTTGCTTCAAAACCTCATAACCATGGGGGGCAAGAACAGCAACCAGAGCTGGTTCGCCAGTTGAGAAATGTGCGCTGATCCCCTTTTGCGCTTTAGATAATATAAGGTTATAATCCATGAAGTCTCTTTTAAAAGCCTATCAATTAAATGTCGCCGGAGCTTCATCGCAGGGAAATGGGGGGGGGATTTCGTATTCTGGGGGCTCCTTGCACAAAGGTCTCTGGGAAACCTTTAAGGAAAAGCTAAGCTTTTTATTTATCTTTAAAATACGCCTTGTGCCCCTTGTGATTTTTTTCGCTGTTTTAGTTTTAGGAGCGCGGGTCACAACATTTTTCACCCATATGGGAGGTAAAAATCTTTTTAAAGAAGTCCATGCGACTGCTGTAAAAGAAACGAAACAAAAACCCTTGGGAAAGCTGGACTCTCTTCCCGAAGAAAAGAAAAAAGGCCTAAAGGCTCTTGATGAATTTGATCCCTTTAATATGACCGCTGACCAATACCGAGTCCTTAAAGGTGTTGTTGAGAAGAGAGATCAGCTCTCTGATCGTGAGCATTCTATTTCTGAAAAAGAACAAGTCCTCCAGGCCTTGGTTAAAAAAGTGGACGAGAAAGTTGCCGAGCTCAAAAAAACAAAAGAAGAGCTTAGGCTCCTTGTTGATAAAATTGATGAAGATGAAAATGCCAATACAAAGCGCCTTGTGAAGATGACGGAAGCCATGAAACCAGCTCAAGCTGCAAAAGTCCTAGAGGGGATAGAGTTCTCAATTCTCCTTGAGATTATGGAAAAGGTAAAAGAAAAAAAGGCCTCAGCTATCCTCGCTGCCATGGATGTTGAGAAAGCGGGTTATCTTATGACAGCTCTCTCAAAACGTCGTAAAGTTTTTAAAAAAGGGAGACCAGATAAGTCCGTTATGAAAGGATGAATAAAGGTGCATTATGGGCAATTTAACTTTTTCATTAGTAGCGCCAGATCAAGAAAAACTTATTCTGGCATGGCTCCATAAACCCCATGTGAATGAATGGTTTCATGGTGCGGGACTTCAAAATACCATTGAGGGTCTGAAAGCTTTTGTGACCAATGATCATCCACGATTTGACCCCTGGGTTGCTTATTTCAATGGGGAACCTTTTGCTTTTTTAATGACTTCTAATGTGCAGGATTCCGACGAACTTCTTGCTCAATGGATCGAACCCGGGGAAAAAGCAATGACGTTAGATGTTCTCATTGGGAAGGAGACCTATCTAGGCAAAGGTTTGTCAGTGCCCATGATTCAGGAATTTATTTCAACCCTGCATGCCGATAAAGACCTTATCTTTATTGATCCTGAAGGTGCTAATGAAAAAGCGATTCATGTTTACGAAAAGGTTGGCTTTGAAAAAATCGACGACTTTATCGCTAGCTGGCACCCTGTGCCCCATATCTTAATGCGGTTGAAAAGAGGATGAGTTCTCATATCATGACGCTTTCAAGGGGGTGCTTGGACGGCGTTGATAACCATTTTGGCAAGAGATTTTGAAGGGGCTCTGGCCTAAAGTCAACGGTAGAAAGATCGGCTAAAGGGAGCCAGAGGAGCTCAATGTGGTCTTCAAGGCGCGGAATAGGGTTGTGTTTTTTTAGACTTGGAGAGGTTACGTCAAAAACAAAGTTATATTCATGGTTATGACAAATGCTGCTGTGGCCTGGCTCGAAGCTATATTCAAGACAGCCCAACAGGCCTTTGATTGTACAATCCTGCGCGCCGGCTTCTTCTTGAAGCTCTCGCAGAACGGTTTCTTGCACGCTTTCCCCATGCTCAACATGCCCGCCGGGTAAGAAATAAAAAGTCTTGGGAAGATCAAGGGTTTTGCATAGTAATAGGTGATCTTGGTCCCTAACCACAGCGCGACTGAGGACGTGGATTTTGTCTTTTGTACTCATAGTCTTACTCCATCATGGATGTTGCTTTGCGTACGTGTAAAGAATACGCTCCGCTAGCGTTGTCCTGAAATTCATTTGCCTGATTTAATTCCGAAAATGGTATGCATGTCATTTTACGCTAAGATATGATATGGATAAGTATGTTTAAACGTTAACAGCCTTGTCATCAAAAAGCCAGATATGAATATTTTAGCCTTTGATCTTGCCAATTTTTCGTCTTCCATTGCTTTGATAAAGGGGGGAGAAATTGTGTTCTCCGAGCATAATGAAGCTTTTCGAGGGCAAGATATAACCTTGCTGCCAAAATTACAAAAGCTTTTAACGGAGCACAATCTGACTTTTCAGGATTTGGATCGACTTGTGACCACGAGGGGGCCGGGCTCCTTTACAGGGATCCGTGTCGCCCTTGCAACGGCTCAGGGACTTTCCTTTGCAGCAGATAGACCAGCTCTCGGCATTGATTCCTTTTCGTGGGTCATGAAAACCTATCTTAAAGAGGTCAACCCTGCACAGTCTGTTTTAGTGCTTTTGGCGTCTTTACGCTTAGAGCTCTATGGACAGCTTTTCACGAAAGAGGGGGAGGCTGTGGGGACTGCTTTTTCTTTGTCTCCAGAAGATATTGCAAAAACCCCTGCCTTTAAAGGTGCCCTTTGTTTAGGCAATGGGGCGCACCATATGAAGGCACATGACTTTAAGATAGACTCTTTTATGCCCCAAGGGATTCAATTAGCTAAACTAGCCCTTGATATTCCTGAAATAGATTTTGAACAGTATCCTTGCCTCCCCCTTTATGTAAGAGAGGCGGATACCACTAAAGCAAAGACATTATCAAAATGATTGAGCTAAAAGAGCTTAAGTCAGACCAGGCCTGTGAAATGGCTGCACTTTATACACAGTGTTTTGAAGATTCTTGGGAGACTTCTTTTTTCAAGGACAAGCTGGAGGAAAGCTGTTTTGCAACAGGGGCCTTTTTAAAAAATGATCTGGTAGGGTTTATTTTTGTACAGCTTGTGGAGGATGAGGCTGAAATTTTGACATTTTGTGTGGATAAAAAGAATAGAAAACAAGGCGTTGGTGAAGCTCTCCTCCAAGATATTTTAAAACAGTCAAAAATTATGAGTTGTTTTCTTGAGGTTCATTCACAAAATAAGGTTGCGATTTCTCTCTATGAAAGGCTAGGCTTTGTCAAAAGAGGCTTTCGCAAAGGGTATTATCAAGGAGAACATCAAAAAAGTCAAAACATCTCTCAAGACGCGATCATTTACGGTTATTCAAAAAAAATGGTTTATTTATAAAAAAATACTTGCTTTGTTCTTGTGATTGTCCTAGAACAGATTATACGAAATGAATATCTCTTGTGATATTAGTATATCTTAAAGAAAAGATTTTTTGATAAGACTATAGTGTCTTAAATTCGTTTGATGATGAAAAGGAAAATAAAATGATTACAAACATGAACTTGCCTGCGGTAGAAGCAATGAGCTCTGCAGAACTTCTAAGCCTAGCCACTGAAATTTCTTCAGCATACTTTGCCAACAATACTGTTGCTGTTGAAGATATTCCCGCTGTAATTGATCAAGTATATCAAGCCCTAGTTAGGCTTTCAACACACGGTGTGGCAAATACAAACCGTCCAGATCCAGCTGTACCTGTAAACCAATCTGTGACAGAAGATTTTATCATCTGTCTTGAAGATGGTAAGCAATTGAAAATGCTTAAGCGTCACTTGAAGAGTTCTTATAATATGACTCCTGATCAATATCGCGAGCGTTGGGGCCTTTCAGCTGATTATCCAATGGTTGCGCCTAACTATGCAAAAAAGCGCAGCAGCTTGGCTATGCAAATTGGACTAGGTCGTAAGCGTAAAGCTGCCTAGTAGGCCGTTCTCTTTCGACCTGTCGGCACCAAAGCCGCAGATCGTCGTTGTCCTCACCTACTAATGTAGGCTCCGGGAACGTCGTCTTTGTTTTAATACCGGCAGCTCAAAATATAATCGGCCTATATGACCCTATGGTCTTCTCTTTTGAGTTATCGGCACCAAAACCGCAGATCGCCAGATACCTTAAACCAGTGTTCTTAACAGAGCGCTGGTTTTTTTGTGCTTGCAGGTTTGCCCTCATCGATGCTAAAAATTCTTTACAATAATTATATTATGGCGAGCACACTGATGACAACTGAAACTGCGAAAAAACAGCTTTATATCAAGACTTATGGATGTCAAATGAATGTTTATGATAGCAACCGTATGTCAGATATTCTCATGCCCCTTGGGTTTGAAATCACCCAAGAGTTAGAGAAGGCTGATATGGCTATTTATAATACGTGCCACATCCGTGAAAAAGCGTCGGAAAAACTCTACTCTGATTTGGGAAGGGTAAGGCCCCATAAGATAAAGCGTGTGGCTCGCGGTGAAGACATGCTTATTGCGGTTGCCGGTTGTACAGCTCAAGCAGAAGGGGCTGAAGTCATGCGCCGTGCTCCTTATGTGGACATGGTGTTCGGTCCTCAATCCTATCAAGAGCTTCCTGAAATGGTTGCACGCGCCATGCGGACAAAGGCAAAACGTGAAAATTCTTTGCTACGGGGTGCTGGAGTTCTGAATGTGGATTTCCCTGAAAATCCAAAGTTCGATGCGCTACCTGAAATAACCAATGTCGAAGGCGCCTCAGCTTTTTTATCCATTCAAGAGGGATGTGATAAGTTTTGTCATTTTTGCGTTGTGCCCTATACAAGAGGGGCTGAGTATTCAAGGCCTGTGAAAGATATTCTCAAAGATGCAAAACGCTTGATTGAGCTTGGTGTCAAAGAAGTGACCCTACTGGGGCAAAATGTGAATGCCTATCATGGTGAGTCTCCAAATTCAGCTAGCCAAGAATGGGGCTTAGGGCGCCTCATTCAAGAAATTGCAGAATTTGATGCCTTTGAAATTATTCGTTATATTACCTCCCATCCGCGGGATGTGACACAGGATCTGATAGACGCTCACCGAGATGTTAAAAAACTGTCCCCTTATTTGCATTTACCCGTACAATCGGGCTCCAATCGTATTTTAAAGGCCATGAACCGTAAGCATGACCGTGACTTTTATTTCGATCTCATTGATCAATTCCGTAACGCACGCCCTGACATTGCTTTTTCATCGGACTTTATTGTTGGTTTCCCTGGCGAAGATGACCGAGATCATAAAGAGACACTGGACCTTGTTCGCCATGTGAATTATGCACAGGCTTATTCCTTTAAGTATAGCCGGCGCCCTGGTACACCGGCGTGGGCCTCTGAACAGCAAATTGACGAAGGCGTTAAGAGCGCACGTTTGGCTGAACTTCAAAATCTTTTAAATGAACAACAAATAGCCTTTAACCAAAAATGTGTAGGGCAAGAAATGGGCGTTCTTTTTGAACGTAAGTCACGCCATGAAGGGCAACTTTCTGGCCGTAGCCCTTATATGCAGTCTGTCTATGTGCAGGCCAATCCTCGTTTGATCAATACGGTCGTGCCTGTTAAGATCGTTGGATGCGGAAATAATAGTTTGACAGGGGAAGTGCTTGTCATTGATAATTAAAGTGTAGTCTTTTAATATTTCAATATAAGGAGAGCAGGCTTAGGTGGGGAAAAAAACAGGTTCCAAAAATCCAAAATCTCTCAATACCACACCAGACATGTCACCCTCTGCTGAGGTCAACGCTGAGATAACCCTAGATATTGAATTCAAAGATAACCGTTTGTTGCCTCTTTTGTTTGGTGAGCGGGATCGTTATTTACAACGCATCGAAAATAATCTTAATATTATGATTCAAGCCCGAGGTAATCGGGTGACGTTAACGGGATGCGCTGAAGGGGTCGCTATTGCTGAAGTGGTCCTCCACAAAATGTATGAGCGCCTTGAAAATGGACAGGTGGTCAGCGTTGGGGAAATCGATGCAAACCTGCGTCTAGCAAAACCAGACCATAATGGTAAAACCCAGGTCTCCCATGGGGGGCTTTCTATTTCAACGCGGCGCAAAGTCATTATGCCGCGCTCTGAAGGTCAAATTCACTATATCCGCCTCCTTCAACAACATGATTTAACCTTTGGACTGGGGCCAGCTGGGACAGGAAAAACCTATCTTGCAACAGCCATGGCGATCTCGCAGCTTTTAGCAGGACAGGTTGACCGTATTATTATCTCACGCCCTGCCGTCGAAGCCGGTGAGAAGCTTGGCTTCCTACCAGGAGATATGAGGGAAAAAGTCGACCCCTATTTGCGCCCTTTATATGATGCAATTTTTGATATGCTTCCCGCTGATCAAGTGGAACGTCGCCTTGAAAGCGGTGAAATTGAAGTGGCCCCTTTGGCCTTTATGAGGGGGCGGACCTTATCGAGGGCCTATGTGATTTTGGATGAGGCTCAAAACACCACCGTTGAGCAAATGAAAATGTTTCTCACCCGCCTTGGGGATGATTCTCGCATGATTGTGACAGGGGATCCCACCCAGGTTGATCTTCCTCGAGGGGTTAAAAGTGGTCTTGTTGATGCCATAGAAAAACTTGATGGGGTAGAGGGGATCGCCTTTTGCCGCCTTCAAGCCAGTGATGTGATGCGCCATCCCCTTGTTTCACGTATTGTTAGGGCTTATGACAAGTCTGAGTAATTTCTAATATAGTCTTTCTTAAAAGGTTCCAGACGTCGTTTCTGCGCTCCTCACCTATAAACATAGGCTTTATCGCTGGCGCCTAGACTCAAACCTTTTTGGAAAGACTAGACTTCTTTCTTAAAAGACGATCATTTTAATTTCTCCCTTTGTTTTCAATAAAATATATACTTTTTGACTGAATTATGTTATTTATTAATAAGTTTTATATGAAATACGTAAGAAATAGAATATTTTCTTGGATGTTTGCATTATATGCATAGGGCCAATGCAGTATATGCATTTGCTTTTTCTGGTAAGAATACCTATATATATAGTGAAAGTTAATTTTGCCTATATGGTAAGGAGTAGAAGAAAATGAATTTGCGTAAAAAAACACTGGCTATCTTGTTGGGATCAACAGCCCTTGCAACCTCTATCAGTTTTGATGTTGTTGCTCGTGTGGCAAGGGCCCCTATGGAGCCTGCTCTTATGGACTTCCCTCATCATGGTTATGGTAAAGTTTCTCTGGCTGAAGGTTTAGAGGGTGATAAGCTTGTCTCTGAGATTTTAAAGCGTTTTGAGCATGATGCCCAAGTGAAAGATCAAGCGCAAGCAAAGACTGCGGCAAAGGCTGTAGAGCTTTCTTCCTTAGAGTCAAGTTGGGTTCATCTTGAGAGCCCCGTTGATATGATCACAAAAATGGCGTCAAACCCCCTTGTGATGCTTGATGACGATGGTAATAAAACTGTTAACCCACATTTTTCACACCATAAAACAACAATTTTAGAAATGAATGCTCTGAGCTATGCCACTTCAAAACGTCAGTCTGCCAGCGATCAAATGAATAAGTGGATTGCGGCGCTCAATAGCAATTCGACGGAACATGCAGAATTTCTTAAGGACCTTGAAGATGATTTCTTCGGTTGCATGGATATGTTGGATGTTTTTGAAGAGATGGATTATCAAGATCGCGGCTCCTATATTAAAAAAGAAATTTCAAAGCTTGAAGCCTATATTATGGATCAGGTTTCTGCCGAGCAAAAATTAGCTGATGTGCTCTATAAAGACGGTTGGGAACTCAAAGCTTTTGAAGGTAAGAGCGGTTATAAGCGTGCCCTTGGAAACCCTGGTGATAATTGGGTGAATGACGACCGTGGTTTTGTAGCCTTTCACCGGAAGACAAATACTATTTCTGTGATTTATCATGGGTCCCGTGATGGCAGCGATTGGGAAGCAAACTTTGATGCTCGCCAAGTGCGTGCCAGTACAACCGGTTTAAATTTACCTGGTGATGTTAAAGTGCACCGCGGTTTTGCGAACTTAGTTGAAAGCTGCAAAGATAATGTTGCTGAGTTGGTTCGCCAATTCCATGCTTCCATTGAAGAAAGCAAAAAGGCTAAAGTTCAAATTTATGTATCAGGACATAGCTTGGGTGCTGCCCTTGCCAGCGTGAGCATATTAGACTTGGTTCATAACCTTGGACCTCAGCTTTTTGGCCCAGATTT
>CAXBEY010000015.1:0-27557 GCA_963974885.1 uncultured Alphaproteobacteria bacterium | reverse complement strand
AGTTCAATAAAGTACTGTATTTTTTCTGAATAGAGCATTTAGCTTTTTATCCTTCACCTCAACTTTAATCTAAAGAAAGCCCTGTTAAGCCAGTCAAAATGGCACCTGCTTCTTGAGTATAACTGCCATCCTCTTGATGAACAACAAGGCCGTTGAGTATTTTTGAGGGAGAGTTCACATTTTTACGTCCTCTCACAAGGATACGTTTGGCTTTTCGGCCTTCTTTGGGCCAAAAAGGAAAAAGGGTTATATCACCAAAACGCCCATAAAAAGCAGCCAAAAGATCATCCAGGCGATCTGCGGTAAAAATAAAAGTGACAAATCCTTTTGGTTTCACCATACGGTGGGCAAAATTTACCCACTTTTCAAGGGGAATACCTTGATCATGGTTGGACAACGCTTTTACATCCCGAGGAGACGCAACGGACGCCTTACTCTCAAAATAAGGCGGGTTCGCGATGACTTGTGAAAAGGAACTGGCTGCCAGGCGCGGTGGGGGTGTTAGAAGGTCTCCGTGAATCACTTCAAGGCGATCATGAAAACCATTGAGTTTGATATTTCGACTTGTCAACCGCACCATGTCCCGTTGAAATTCAAGACCCGTTGCTTTGACCCCTGGCACGCGGTGGGCCAAGGCAAGCATAGCTGTGCCAACACCTGTCCCCATATCGAGAATACTTTCAGCACTATTGGTTTGGACACTTGCAGCAAGAAAAATAGGGTCAATGGAAGCGCGATAGCCCTCAACAGGCTGCAGCATTTCAACAGCGCCCCCCAGAATTGTATTGGTGTTTGTTTGCATTTTTTTTTGATTTAGAAGATCCATTGGATAAATACTCATTTATTTTTCTTCCAATATAATGCATAGTCAACTCAAGGCAATGCCCTTTAAAGGCTCCCTTGGAAAAAGCTATTATAGTGGATTACCTTTGCGCTAACACTTTGTTCCTGTGCTCCGCGCCTATAAACATAGGCGTTGTCGCTGGCGCCTCGTGACAACACAAACTTAATCAACTATAGCCAAAGGCCGCGTAGCCAAAAAAGATTTAATAATATAGGAAAAACAATGGGATCCTCCCCAATAGCACGTGTCTCTTTAGAAGCAACCCCCCCCCTCTCTTCTTCTCAAGATTCAACAGCCCTTAGCCTATTAACGGACTTTGTGAAATCTGACCTTGCCGCCGTTAACGCTGTTCTTCTTCAGGAAATGCAAAGTGAGATAGACCTTATTCCCCAACTGGCCCACCACCTTATTTCCTCGGGCGGCAAGCGTATACGTCCCCTTTTAACCCTCGCGTCAGCAAAGCTCTGTGGCTATAACGGCACAAAACATATTGACCTTGCGGCCTGTGTTGAATTTATTCACACGGCAACCTTACTCCATGACGATGTGGTCGATGAGAGTAAGATGCGTCGCGGAAAAGCGTCTGCTAATGCTCTTTGGGGCAATCAAGCAAGCGTCCTTGTGGGAGATTTCCTCTTTTCACGGGCCTTCCAATTAATGGTTCGTGTTGGACATCTTGAAACCCTTGGTGTGCTCGCTAATGCTTCTGCTACCATTGCCGAGGGCGAAGTGATGCAGCTCATGGATAACAATAATCTTGATATTGTTGAGCAGCGCTATTTTGATATTGTGAAAGCCAAAACCGCTGCCCTTTTTGAGGCTGCTTGCCTTGTGGGGGGAATGATTTCACAGTCAAACGCTTCTCTTTCCAAAGCGTTGGGTACCTATGGGTCAGCCTTTGGTGTTTGTTTTCAAATCATTGATGATGTCTTGGATTATGCCGCCGATGAACAAGAACTGGGGAAAAGCATCGGAGATGATTTTAGGGAAGGCAAAGTAACCCTACCGGTGATTTATGCCTATCATAAGGGAAGCGCAGAAGAAAGACAGTTCTGGGAGCGGGTTTTCACAACGGCCTTCTTGGATAAAAGCGATTTAACCCAAGCCCAAGCCTACCTTTTTAAGCACAATGCCCTTGACTATGCACGGGACAAAGCCGCCTTCTTTGGGGCTCAAGCAAAATCAGCCCTTACTGTTTTTGAAGATAGTGAGTTAAAAACAGCTCTTGCCTCTTTGGTTGATTTTTGTCTTGGGCGAGGCTATTAAAAGAAGTATTGCCCTATGATTTCTCTGTATAATGAATCTTACCAGCCTATAACAAGCAAAAATATCGTCCTTGTTGGCGGATGTTTTGATGTATTGCATTACGGGCATCTGTGCTTTTTAAAGAAAGCTAAAGCCTTAGGAGAGCATCTTATTGTTGCCCTCGAAAGTGATTTTACCCTTGTTGAAACAAAAAACCGCAAGGTTTTTCATACACAAGATCAACGGGCCGAAATTCTTGATAGCCTCTCTTTTATTGATGAGGTCCTCACCCTTCCCCCCATGACGTCGGATCACTCTTACTTAGAGCTGGTACAGCTTATTTCCCCAAGAGTCATTGCTCTAACACAAGGGGATCCCCGAGCTCATAATAAAGAACAGCAGGCCAAAAGCGTTGGCGCCTCTTGTGTTTTTATTCCCTTTGAAAAAGGATTTTCAACCACGGACCTATTGGATAAGTATAATGTTAGTGCAAAATGATATGATACACGTTGGTATTGGCGTTCTGATTCTCAATACTAAAGGTGAGCTCCTTCTTGGCAAACGTAAATCTTCCCATGGTGCCGGAACTTGGGGGCCACCAGGAGGGAAACTTGATTTTGGTGAAGACTTTCAAGACTGCATTATACGAGAGGTTAAGGAGGAGGTTGGTATAAACCTTGAAACGGAAACCCCTCGCATCCTTGGTGTACAAAATGATGTTTTTCCCAAGGACAACAAACATTTTGTCAGCTTAATCGCCCATGTTGCCTTAACAAAGAGCCAAGAAGCTCACCTTATGGAGCCCCATAAGTGTTCAGAGTGGAGGTGGTTCCCAGAGCAAAACCTCCCAGTCCCCCTGTTCCAGCCCGTTGAGCAGTTTTTTCACCATCAGAAAGAAAAAGTATTCAAAACGCCTTTTGCTCGGTGAGGCTTATTTCAGACGGTTATTTGCAAAATTATCCGCATAATTCTTTCTCTGTTGAATGGGAACTTGTTCAGGCACAACGGTGTAAGGAATGTTATTTTTCTCGACATATCGTATAGCTGCTTCTTGTGTAGGAAACTTGAGACGAAGCTGTGTTTGGGTTTGAGTGCCGCTAGTCCACCCCATTAAAGGATCCAAAAACCGATCCCCCGATGGAGAGTATTCTAAAATCCACTGCCTTGTTTTCGCACGACCCACTTGCATGGCGTGGCGATTTGGTTTGTAAATGCGCGCTGTCATTGTCGCAACCCTTTTAAGACTCTCATTATAACCAGTATAAGGGAGAAATCTCCCTAAAAATAGCTCTTTTTCTCTTAGGGTCGCATGTCCCTCCCTTTTATTTTGAAGGGCTCTTGAGGGTTTATAAAAGTTCAACCACAAGAACCGTGCTATCAACGGCGGTAATTTTAACCTTTGTGCCCTGTTTTGCATCAGGACCTCGCAAAGTCCAAAAAGTCGCCCCCACTTTTTCCTTACCAAACCCATTGACAATGGGCTGGGAGAGCTGAATTACACGGCCAATATATTGCGCCCCTCCTCGATTTAAGGTGGGATGATCCGTTTTTGACGGGTTCTTGTATTGATATCTTTTCCATGCGATAACGCTAATGACGGAAAACAGAGCAAAAATAATCAGTTCAAAGGACGTATCCATAGACGGTAAGACCGCTGAAAGCACGCCAACAAAAAGGGCTGAAACACCCATCCACAAGAAGAATGTCCCCGGCACAATAATTTCAATGATAAAAAGGACAACGGCGAAAAGCCACCAGTGCCAGTAAACAAATTCCATAGCCATGATATCCATGAAGGTCACTCCCTACTTTTTAAAGGCTTCTTTAGCAAGTTCAGCCACACCCCCCAAAGCCCCAATCACACTTGAGGAATCAAGGGGCATAAAGATCACTTTGCTATTATCAGCAGAGCCAATGTGCTTTAAAGATTCTACATATTTCTGGGCAACAAAATAATTAACAGCTTGCATATTCCCCTTGGAAATAGCCTCAGAAACCATTTGCGTTGCGGCGGCTTCTGCTTGAGCCGAACGTTCGCGGCCTTCCGCTGCTCTAAATTCAGCCTCTTTATCTCCTTCTGCTTTCAAAATCGCCGATTGGCGTTGTCCTTCCGCTTCCAAAATAGCCGCTTCCCGCACCCCTTCTGCTTCAAGGATGGTGGCGCGTTTTTCTCGCTCTGCCTTCATTTGGCGCGCCATGGATTCAACCAGATCTTTTGCTGGCGTAATGTCTTTAATCTCAATGCGGGTTACTTTCACCCCCCAGGGATTGGTTGCATCATCGATGACACCCAACAAGGTTGCATTAATTTTCTCCCGATTCGAGAGCAAGCCGTCCAAGACCATTTCCCCCATGACCGTCCGAACGTTTGTCATGGTTAGATTAATAATGGCGTTTTCCAAACCGGCCACTTCATAAGCCGCTTTAACACTGTCAATAATTTGAAAGAAGACCACCCCATCCACACGAACCATGGCATTATCCTTGGTAATCACATCTTGGGGCGGTACATCGAGAACCCGCTCACGCACGCTGATCTTAGACCCAACACGATCGACAAAGGGCACAATAATATTAAGACCCGGACTCAAAAGCCCTGTAAATTTTCCAAACCGTTCAACGGTCCATTCCTCGCTTTGGGGAACAGCTTTAACGCCCATGTAAATAACCAAACCGGCTAAAATAACAATGGCAAGGATGAAGGTTGTAAATTCCATATTTATGTCCTTATGAGTAAATTTTTATCAAAAACAAGGGTGATAAAGCCTGCAAATACAGTTTTATCTTCTTGTTCTGCAAACATAGCAGCAAGGGTTTCAAATGAACAGGGGACTTTTTGCAAGGTCTCTAAAGCCTTAAAAACACTCGGACTTACCTTTTCAACACTACTTTTTTGTTCCGTTGGAAAAAAGAGATAATGATCATGGGTTTTAGAAATGTCAAACCCGTCATTTTCCTTACAAGAAGCCCCTTTAACCCTCTCAACGATATCTTGAATATTATAGACTGTTTTAAGAAGCTGAACAGCGGGTGCCAGCCTCACAACAAGATTCCCAAAAGCCTCTTCATCAAAGGTCGCTAAATCTTGGAGAGATAAAGTCCGAGCATCTGCCCCATAATAACAACAGTTCTGTGCCCATTCATAGGCGGCAACTTCTCCCCAGTAAGCATAATTGTTTTCACGACCAATGGCATCAAAATACCTGATAAAACCTTCCCCATAACGAAAAAGAGCCGCTTGCTGAGGCAGGTTTTTCTCAATGAATTCATAAGCCCGCTGACGAAAGAAATCTTCTCCTACCAATTTTTCACAGGCGGGAAACGTGCTTGCCAAAACCCCCGCCAAATTTCCCATCACATTGTTTTGATAAATAGCAAAACGCTCTTGGGCTTCTTGTTTTTCGTAGGGCAAATAGGTTGCTAAAAAGTCTTGTGTGTTTTGAGAAGTCGCCGCTTTCTTGAAAGCGCCCTGTAATTTCCTAAGGGACATCTTTTTGCCTCACTTGCTCCATAAGTCCCTGTGCCTTATAAGATTCTTCACAGAGTTCTTGAAAGGTTGGAAAGTCCTGATCCCATTCAATCATTGTGAGAACGGGGCCCCTTTTTGCAACGGTATAAGCATATAAATCCCACACTTTTTGGCACACGTGACGGTTGTGAGTATCCACAAGGAGCACTTCTTTTTCTTGGTTTCTTTTTTGAATCACCCGTTCTGTGTGCCCTGCTAAGTGAATTTCTTGAACAGCCTCAAGATCGACGCCATCAATATAAGCATAGGGGTCAAAATGATGATTATGGGATTGCACAAAAATATTGTTCACATCCAACAATAAGGCGCATCCTGTACGTTTTGCCAGTGCATTTAAAAGATCAGGCTCGGCCATCCTATCCTCTTTAAACTGAAGGTAAGTGGAGGGATTTTCAATAAGAATTTTTTGTCCTAGAAACTCTTGAGTGATCTCAATATTACGACAAAGACGATCCAAGGTTTCCTTAGTATAGGGCAGGGGCAGCAAATCATTTAAGTGCGCATTTCCGCTGGCACTCCACGACACATGGTCAGAAAATTGAAAAGGCTCAAACCGATTCATAAGGTCTTTTAAATTTTGGAGGTGTTGGCGGTCGGGCTCTTGATCGCTCCCCAAAGAGAGGCCAACGCCATGAAAGCTTAAAGGATAGTGCTCTCGAATTTTTGTGAGGTGATAAAGACTTGGACCTCCTCCGAAATAATTCTCGGGATGCACTTCAAGCCAACCAATCTTTGAGGGGCGCTGATCAAGGATATCTTGATAATGTTTGTAACGAAGACCCACACCTCCAAGAGATGTGGGCCTATTTTGAACAGTCATTAGCCCTTAACTATCTTTTTTTTCTTCGTTTTTACCTGACTCCATAGATCCACCGTTCAGCTTTGCGCAAAGACCCTTTGGAACAGCAAGAAAAGCTGCTTTATCACCGTCAATTGTTGATGTGCCTGCACAAGAGTTGTTTCCCTCTGCAGCACAATCATTTTTTCCGGCCTTTGCAACACCGTAACATTTTTCTTTCTTCATTTTCATTTCGCTATCGGCACTGGCATGACCAATACCTGCAACGGCAAGGGCAAGAGCTGAACTCAATAGAATTTTATTGCTTGTTTTCATTTTTTAAAGTCTCCTGTAAAGTTTGCTTTTTTGAAAAAGCTTATCTCCATTAACGCACATTTTTTTTTACCTTCAAAGAAAAAAAACTATCAAGTTTTTTTTGCTGCTTTATAATGATCCTTATGCAGACTCTTCTTGATACCGTTCCACCCCAAGCTCCTTGTGTTCTTCATATTGATTTGAAGGCCATCCAAGACAATTATCTGGCCCTTAGCGGTTTTATACAAGCCGGCGCCCTTTGTGCGGCTGTCTTGAAAGCTGATGCCTATGGCCTTGGACAAGATGCGGTTGGTCAGGCCCTTTATAATGTAGGATGTCGTGATTTCTTTTTTGCCTATGTCGATGAAGCTATTCAAGCGCGCAACACATTCCTCGGCAAAGATCTTAATCTTTATGTTTTTAACGGTGTGCTGCCCAACACGGAATCTTATTTTGTTGACCACAACCTTATTCCTTGCTTGATTTCTAAGGAACAAGTGAAGCGTTGGTCTCATTATGCTCAGAAACTCTCGTTAAAACTACCTTGTCTTTTGCATGTTGATACGGGAATGGGCCGTGAAGGCCTTACCTTCGACGACTTAAAAGAGGTGAGCCAAAGTGACCTTTTAGATCCCCTCGATATTCGATATATCATGAGCCATATGGCAAATTCCAACAATTCAGGCTCTTCTAAAAACAAAATACAGCTAGATCGTTTCTTGAAGGCCCGCCAACTTTTACCAAAAACCAAGGCCTCCCTTGCGACTTTTGCCAATTCCAGTGGTATTACCCTTGGAGACACTTATCAATTTGACCTTGTCCGCCCTGGCATGGCCCTTTATGGCTATAAAAATGAGAGTTATGGGACCTTGTTAGACCTCAAACCTTGCTTACGCACCTTTGCTCGAATTCTCCTAACACGTCACGTTCCCAAGGGGGAAACCCTTGGGTATAACTGCACCCACAAATGCAAGCGAGATACCCGTATTGCCCTTGTTTCTGTGGGGCATCGTGATGGTATTTTGCGAGCCGCTTCTAATAAAGGATATGTACTTATTAATGGGAAACCAGCGCCAATCATTGGGACCGTTTCTATGGATGTTTTGATGGCTGATGTCACAGATCAGCCCGAAAGTTCTGTGCACTCTAATATGTGGGCAGAAATTTATGGGGACATTACAAGCACCCGAGAATTTGCAGAAAATGAGGGCACATCGGTTTATGAGCTTCTCGTACGTCATGGAACGCGTTATCATCGTATTTATACTGCATAAACATTAAAGCAAAAAATGGTTACTTTTTTAAGCCGTACTGGATTTTATTTTTTTAATTTTCTAGCATCCGTTGGGCGCTTAGCGAATTTTGCCTTCCGCTCCCTTGTGTCCGCGTTAACTCTCCCCTTTTATGGGCGACAATTTTTCAAGCAACTTGTTGATATTGGATACAATTCCCTACCCGTTGTTGGCCTCACAACCTTGTTTACAGGTATGGTTTTAGCCTTGCAAAGTTATACAGGCTTTTCCCGTTTTTCAGCGGAAGGTGCTGTTGCAACGGTTGTTGTTTTGTCCATCACCCGTGAACTTGCTCCTGTTCTAGCAGGCCTCATGGTTGCTGGACGCGTGGGTGCTGCCATGGCTGCTGAAATTGGCACCATGCGTGTCACAGAACAAATTGATGCCCTAACGACCTTATCAACCAACCCCCTTAAATATCTTGTGGCTCCCCGTCTTATTGCGGGCCTTATTATGTTACCCGTTCTTGTTTTTATCGGAGACATCATTGGTATTTTTGGCGGCTATATTGTCTCTATTTATAAGCTTGGTTTTAATTCAGGGAACTACCTACATCAAACCGTTAAATACCTTGAAATGCGAGACATTGTTTTGGGCCTTGTAAAAGCCGGTGCCTTTGGCTTTATCATTTCCCTCATGGGGTGCTACCATGGGTACACCTCCAAAGGCGGTGCTCAAGGCGTTGGACTTGCAACAACGCGGGCTGTTGTTTCTGCCTCCGTTCTAATCCTTATCACCAACTACTTCCTAACCGTACTGTTTTTTGATAAATGACCCAAAACACAAAGACCTCTCCTATTATTCGCCTTAAGAACGTCCACAAGACCTTTGGAAGCAACCATGTCTTGCGGGGGATTACCCTTGATATTTATCCTGGAGAATCATTTCTTATTATTGGCGGATCCGGCTCTGGTAAATCCGTTCTTTTGAAATGTATCCTTGGTCTCCTAGAGCCCGATGAGGGGAGTGAAATTGAAATTGCTGGTGTTGATGTGCTCAAAGGATCCTCTTCAGATGTTGAAAAAGCACGGCGCAAAGTCAGCATGCTTTTTCAAGGTAATGCGCTTTTTGATAGCCTGCCCGTTTGGGAAAACGTTTGCTTTTTGCTCCTCCAAACAAAGCGCCTCAATCGCAAGGAAGCTTATGAATTTGCGTGCAAGATTCTTCCTACCGTTGGCCTACAAAAAGAGGTTGCCCTTCTATCGCCGTCAGAACTTTCTGGCGGAATGCAGCGCCGTGTTTCCCTCGCACGGGCCGTGGCCTCAACGCCAGAAATTATCTTCTTTGACGAACCAACCACCGGTCTTGATCCGATCATGGCCAGCGTCATTGATGACCTTATTGTAAAAAACGTTAAAGAACTGGGGGCAACAGCCGTTTCTATTACCCATGACATGAACAGTGCCAGACGCATTGCAGACCGCATTGCCATGCTCTATCATGGTGACCTTATTTGGATCGGATCAAAGGACGACCTTGATCACACGGATAATCCCTATGTCACCCAATTTATTAATGGCTTAAGTACGGGCCCCATTAGTGCAGAGGCTTCATAAACCAAAATGGCAAAGTCAAAAGTCCTTTACAACTGCCAAGAATGCGGTGCCAGCCAATCAAAATGGAGCGGGCAATGCCAAAGCTGCGAGGGCTGGAATACCCTTGTTGAAGAGCTTGACGATGGGGCGCCTACCCAAGGTCTTCGCAAAGGCATATCCCTTGCTTTTACGGATCTTTCCTCGGTTTGCGAAAACCCCCCTCGTTTTTTAAGCCATATCACAGAATTTGACCGTGTCTGTGGAGGAGGCCTTGTCTCAGGATCCGTTGTGCTTGTTGGAGGCGATCCCGGCATTGGAAAATCTACTCTCCTCTTACAAGTTGCGGCAAAACTCTCAAAAGATCTGGGGGTTTATTATGTCTCGGGAGAAGAAGCCATTAACCAAGTCCGCATGAGAGCTGAGCGTTTAAAAGTAAAAGACTCAAAGGTCCATCTTGCAGCTGCCACATCCCTTAATGATATTATCACCTCCCTTGAAGGGACAAAAGCCGGCGTTGTGATTATTGACTCTATTCAAACCATGCATGCGGATAGCATTGCCGCAGCCCCTGGAAGTGTGAGCCAAGTTCGTTTTTGCACCCAAGCTCTTATTCACTTTGCTAAAAAGCGCAACGTCATTGTGATCATTGTGGGTCATGTCACCAAGGAGGGGACAATTGCTGGACCCCGTGTTCTCGAGCATATGGTTGATGCGGTTTTGTACTTTGAGGGAGAACGCGGCCACCAATTTAGAATCCTGCGGGGTGTAAAAAACCGCTTTGGCGCTACCGATGAAATTGGTGTTTTTGAAATGACCCAAGAGGGCCTCCAGGAAGTCTTAAATCCCTCTTCTCTCTTTATTAGTGAGCGGGACGAACAAATCAGTGGTTCTGCAGTTTTTGCCGGCATTGAAGGAACACGACCCCTCTTATTAGAGGTGCAAGCCCTTGTAGCGCCTAGTGCTTTTGGCACACCACGGCGTGCTGTTGTGGGATGGGATAATAACCGCCTTGCCATGCTTCTTGCGGTCCTTGAAACCAGATGTGGGGTGAATCTTGGCAACCGTGATGTGTACCTGAATGTTGCCGGTGGCTTACGCATTCAAGAGCCCGCCGCTGATTTAGCTGTGGCCGCGGCCTTGATGTCCGCCTTAACAGACCAAGCCTTGCCAAAAGCGTCTTTGTTTTGTGGAGAAGTTGGTTTATCTGGCGAAGTGCGAGGGGTCAGCCACCTTGAAGCCCGTTTAAAAGAAGCCCAAAAATTGGGGTTTGAAAGCGCTTACATTCCAAAGCAAGGCTCAACTAAGGTCAAAAATACCTCACCCAAAGCCCAAAGCAACCCCCTTGAAATTATGCGCCTTAGCACCTTACAAGAGCTCGCCGGTTTTTTTAACACAACCCAACAGCAAAACCAGCCCAATTCTGAACAACCCCATTCTAAAAAACTAGAGGAGCAAAAGCGATATGGATAATGGATTTCTAGCCGGCATTAACTATGTGGATCTTATGGTCGCCGGTGGCCTTTTGCTGTTCATCACCCTTGGTATTTTCCGAGGATTTACCAATGATATTTTGAGCCTCATGACATGGTTTGGCGCTTTTCTTATCACGTCTCTTTCCTTTCCTTTCTTGCAACCCCTCATTCGCCATTATATTACCGAGCCCTTTTTCGCAGATATCACCCTAGGCTTCCTTGTCTTTATCCTTTCTCTCATTGTCCTTGTGGCCATTGCAAAGGGCATTAGTAACAGGATACGTAAAAGTGTCTTAAGCGGCCTTGATCGCACATTAGGCATTGTATCGGGAATTTTCAGAGGCACCCTTGTCCTAACAATTATTTATTTTATGGCCCTGATGTTTTGGAAGCCAGGGGCAACACCAGAAACCCTGCAGCAAGCGCGCCTTATCCCCTTTATCAATACCAGTGCTAAACTTGTGCATCAATTTCTCATCCCCGATGAATTTTTCCCACCCCGCCTTTCAAAGCATCTATATGGGAAAGACCGTGTTGCACAAGATCCTCCCTCAACGGATGACCTTGTCAGGTTTCTGTCCAGTCCCAAAGCAGGATCACCGCAAACCGGATCACCGCAAAAAAGCGCAGACTCTAAAAAGAACCCCCTTGAAAAAGGCTATAAAAACCTCGAGCGCAAAGCCCTTGAAAATCTCATCGATCATGTGGCCCCAAAGAGTCAATAGACAAAAAAAAGGGAAGAGCTTAAAATGCTCCTCCCCTATTAAAGGTAAAAAATTAGAGAGACTTAGCTCACTAAAATCTTTATAATTTTGTCTTGAATTTCTTTAAGTAGACCTCTTGCCCATTCAAACTGCTCATTAAAAGCATAAATATCATCCGATGACCCAGAGATAATTTGTCGAATAGCATAAAGTCTGTCTTTGTTTCCATCTTTCGCAACCATATGGCCTTCAAAAGCTTTTGTTGTAACATCAGCACGTGCCTGCTCAAGAAAAGCAATGATATCATTATTTCTATAATCATCCTTACCTGTTTGTGTCGCTGCCTCTTTACGAGCATCTTCTAGCTTGCCATTAAGCTTATCATGGGCTTTTTGAATAGTGGCTAATCTAGTTTGAACCTCTTTAAGTTGAGCACCAAACTCTTCCAATAGGCCAGCCTTCCGGAGAGACTCTTCCATGCCTGAACCAACGGAGACCAATTCATCCCTTTGATCAGCAAAGCTAGATGGTTTTGCAACAAAAACAAGAGCCGTTGATGGCTCTTTTTCATCACCCTCGATGTGCTTAGAAGCAAAAGATTGTGAGGATACAGCTAAAACCATAGCAGCTGATAATAATAGAATTTTATTTTTCATGTAAATATCTCCTTTACAAAATATATTAATATATGTGAAAAACACACGAGTAATTTATGACAGAGGAAAAATAGATAGTCAATAAATAAATTTATGTTATATATTTTCTTTTAATAAAAAAAGAGATTAATAAAAAGAAAGCCCTCAACGCTAACGCTGGGGGCTTTTTATTAAGGAAGAGGTTATTAGAAAAACACTATAGTGATTTAGGTTTGTGATGACCGGAGGCGCAAGGGACGACGGCTATATCTCATAGCTTAGGAGCGCAGGCACAAACGGTCAGTGCAAAGATAAGTTACTATACCCCTTAAGCAACCTTAATGGCTTCTTGGCCAGGGTGCCAGTTACAAGGCATAAGACCGCCATCTTGAAGGCCTTTGAGAATACGTAATGTTTCGTCAGGGCTGCGGCCAACACTTAAATCATTCACACTTACATGGCGGATAACGCCGGCAGGATCAACAATGTAGGTTGCCCTTAAACAGACGCCTTCATCGCGGTGTAAAATGCCAAGCTCCCAAGAAAGCTCACGTTTGATATCAGAGAGCATGGGGAAAGGGAGGCTATTCAAACCTGGGTGGTCTTTGCGCCAAGCCATGTGAACAAATTCTGAGTCTGTGCTCAGACCATAAACAACAGCATTAGCTGCTTCAAATTCAGGTGTTAGCGCGCCAAAAGCTTCGATTTCCGTTGGGCAAATAAAGGTGAAATCCTTGGGCCAGAAAAAGTAAACTTTCCACTTTCCTTCATTGGTCTCATTTGTGAAAGGTTTAAAACCCTCCATCCCATTAGAAGTCACACCCGTTAAATTATAGTGGGGGAATTTATCACCAATTGTAAGCATATTATGATCTCCTGACTTTTGTTAGTTAGTGTGTAAAGGGTTCTAAAGTAAAAACACAATATCAGATCTTGTGATTTTTATCTATAGGATTAACCAACCGCTCTTATAGAAAGGACAAAAGGAGTCCCCTGCAAAGCTAACCTATCATTTTTCTTTCAATTTCTTTAGCGCTGGATCTTCTCTATGTACATAGACTCTGGCGCCCTCATCCATGCCTTGACCGCTTAGGTTATGGTAGATTTTTTGACTGTCGTTAGAAGTAAAAGAACCCCCTACAAAAAACCTCATTTGATCGGCCTTAAAGGGACGAACTAAAAATTTCTTTTTATTATTAAGTAAAACACAGACCGCTTTTTTGATATCAAGAACTGTTGTTTCTTCAGCAACAATTTCATGCTGAGCTTCTTCGTAGAGATGAAAATTTTTCTTATTCTTATCCTCAAAAAGATAGATATGCACAGGGGCCTTAAGCGGTTCATAAACAGCGTTTAGATCCCTAAAACTCCAATTTTGCTCAGAAGAACGCACGATATTTGCCTGCAAAATCATAACAGACACCACTAAAAGACTTATTTTTTCAACATAAAAGACCTTTGTTTTCTTTTTTACAAGACTCAAGTTAACTTAATAGGATGTATACTGTCAAGATAAAGTTTTTTATTGAGGGTTTTTGTTAGTTTCAAAATTAATTGTCAAAGTTGCGTCGGTGCTCAAGACAGGCTATCCAATAAACAGCCCTTAAGCAGCTGCTATTTCACCGGTTGGCTGATTTGCAAAACTCAATCCAAAGCGTTGCCAAATTTCCACCAAAGCTGTGACCAGTTGATCTGTCATTTCTTCTGTATGAATGGCTGAAGGCGTGAAGCGTAGGCGTTCTGTGCCCATGGGAACCGTCGGATAGTTAATAGGTTGGACGTAAATTTGATAATCACAAAGCAAGGCGTCAGTAACTTGCTTACAGGTTTCAGCATTACCAATGATGACCGGTACAATGTGGCTCTCGTTCTTAAGATAAGGGATATTGGCGGCCTTAAATTTTTCCTTAAGCATGGTTGCATTGTTTTGGTGGCTTGTCCGTTCTTGATCTGAGTTTTTTAAGTGCCTAATGCTGGCAACACAACCCGCTGCAACGGAAGGGGTAATAGAGGTTGTAAAAATAAATCCTGGGGCAAAGCTGCGTACAAAATCAACCAGCTCTTTAGAGCCCGTAATATAGCCCCCAATCAAGCCAAAAGCCTTACCAAGGGTCCCTTGAATAATATCAATTTCATCTTCAAGATCGCGAGCTTGGGCAATACCGCCCCCTTTGGCGCCATACATTCCCACACCATGCACTTCATCAATATAGGTCAACGCACCAAATTCCTTGGCCACCGCACAAATTTCTTTGATGGGTGCAATATCCCCATCCATAGAATAAACGGATTCAAAGGCGATGAGCTTTGCACAAGCCGGATCATCTTGAGCCAACAAACGGCGCAAATCCTCAACGTCATTGTGTTTAAAAATACGCTTTTGCGCTTTGCTATGGCGAATACCTTGGATCATAGAGGCGTGATTTTCAGAATCAGAATAAATAATACAATTGGGGAGAAGAGTGCCAAGGGTTGAAAGAGTCGCTTCATTGGCCACATAACCGGAGGTGAAAACAAGGCCCGCTTCTTTACTATGGAGGTCGGCTAACTCTTGTTCAAGCTCCACATGGTAGCGTGTTGTTCCCGAAATATTACGGGTCCCTCCAGCACCAGCACCACATTGAGCAATAGTCTTTGTTGTCGCTTCAATAACTTTAGGGTGTTGCCCCATACCAAGATAATCATTACCACACCAAATAATAATTTCTTTTTTACCCTCTAATGTATGAAGATCAGCCTTTGGGAAATCTCCTGCTTGGCGCTCAATATTTGCAAAATGACGGTAGCGCCCCTCACCCTTGAGTGTGTCGAGGTTTTTCTTAAAAAAGGCGGTATAATCCATCAATGATCTGCTTTCAAATTCTTTTCTGAAGGTTTAGTATATCCATAAAGTTATTTCAAAACCCTTAAGGTTTAGGACTGCACCTAGAATGTACACTACTTCTCCCACACACGGCAATAGCCTCAATAAGGTTTATAGCGTCACCGAGATTTCTAACCTTTTAAAGGGGATTGTCGAGGATCATTTCACCGGCATTCAAGTGCGGGCAGAGCTATCATCGGTTAAATGCCATTCATCGGGGCATATTTATTTTTCCCTCAAAGATGATAGGGCTGTATTGGATGGTATTTGTTGGAAGGGGGTGGCGGCAAAACTGGCAACACAGCCCCAAGATGGCCTCGAAGTTATTTGTACGGGGCGCTTGACGACTTTTCCAGGGCGCTCAAAATATCAAATGGTCATTGAAACCATGGAAGTTGCCGGCGAAGGGGCGCTCCTTAAACTCCTTGAGGATTTAAAAAAGAAACTGGCCGCAGAAGGACTTTTCTCTCAGGACCTTAAAAAAGCAATTCCCTTTTTACCCAAAAAAATCGGCATTATCACATCCCCAACGGGGGCTGTTATCCAAGATATCTTACACCGTTTGCAAGACCGCTTTCCAACCCCTGTGCTGTTATGGCCGACCCCTGTTCAAGGACAAGATGCCGCCCTCAAAATAGCCGCAGCTATCGAGGGCTTTAACCGCCTCCCCCGGGCACAACGCCCTGATGTCCTCATCGTTGCTCGAGGGGGCGGCAGTCTTGAGGATCTCTGGTGCTTTAATGAGGAGTGCGTTGTTAGAGCCGCAACCAACAGTTACATCCCCCTTATTTCCGCTGTGGGCCATGAAACAGATACAACCTTAATTGATTTCGCCGCCGACCACCGCGCCCCAACGCCAACGGCCGCAGCGGAACGGGCCGTGCCTGTACGTCTTGACTTAAGAGCTGCCGTTAAGGACTTTACCAGGCGGATGAATCAATCTATGGGTCGCTTGTTTGACGACACAGCACAGCGCCTGGACGACCGCTCTGAAAGGCTCGGTCGTTCCATGGATCTTTATTTACGGAACCATGAACACCGTTTAGAGAATTTAAAAATACGCTCCCCTTTAGATTTGGTTTTGAGGCAAACCGATGTTTTAGAGGCCCTTTACCAACGCCTTATTTTGGTCATGGGGCATACCCTGTCAACCAAAGAACAATTCTTAAAAAGCCACAGCCAATTGCTTGAAAGCTACTCTTATACCAGAACATTAGAGCGCGGTTTTTCCCTTATCAAAACAGCCTCCGGTGACGTCATTAGAAGCGCAAAAAGCCTTAACGTTGATGATGTTTTCCAAGCCCATTTTGCCGATGGGAAGGTTGAGGCTCAAGTGATCGGACATTCTCCCTCTGGAAAGAAAATTCCCCCTAAATCACGTCAGAAAAAGCCTAGAAGTAACTCTCCTCACCCGGCCCCTCAACCTTCTTTTTTTGATTAGAAAGAATCTCATATGTCATTTTTTACCTATATGATATATTTGGTATAAGGTGTTTTGTAAAATAAGGATCTGTGACATGAACTTTAAAGCAACTTCTCTCTTATGTGCTCTTTTGGGGGTAACACAATGCATGGCCAGCAACGACCTTCAATTCTCTTTTGATGAAGGTGAAGAAGGATTAGCTAACACAGTCTCTCACAAAGCAACTCAGGTGCAGGAACAGCCAGAGGAAAAAGAAATAGAAGGTACTCATGTGCAAACAGAGTGCTTTTTCCTCTTTGATGAGGAAGAAGAAGGAGGAGAAGGGTGGAAACAATATAATTCTGAAGAAGAGGCTGAAAAAGATCAAAATGCCCTCGAAAAGGAGAGTGCTTCCGAAACAGGGGCTAGGTCTTTGGAGCCCATAAATGGCTTTTTTCCCTCTGATGAAAGTCCAGATTCTACCATAGCTCCATTGTCTTCTACTGCAATATTGCAACAGTTACAAGTTAGTCAACCCACTGACAACCAAGGCCAAAGTGATGATGACCACACTGATCTTGCTATTAAAAAAGCAACACCTTACCCAACATCGCCAAATAATAGCCCTGCCATTAGCATCCCCGCCGGCGGACTCTGCTGGTTTAATTAGAAATCAGCACTCCCCCAACTCCGCGCACCCCATTTTATTTGCTTGAAAAATAAAAAAAGTCGTGCTAGTCTCTTATAAAGATGAGAACTAATCATCCGGGCTAGTTGGGGAAAAACACGTTATCGAGGTTACAAGTCGGCAGTGTTTTAAATAACTTCCATTACACCCTATTTATACAGGAATAAGTAGGGTGTAAGCCACTTCTCTACACAAATCACCTCGCCAAACAAGTTATCTCTCCAAAATAGTCTTCTTATTTGTAGTCTTAAGTTTCTTTGGACACCTTCAAAACCGGTTTCTTCCTAAAGATTTTTACAAAACGCAATGAACTTGCAAGAAGAATAACCGCTCCCCCTACAAGATGTTCAACCTGAATTTGCGCCCCCATAACAAAGAAATCAATGGCAAGCACAGTCAAGGGAATGAGAAACAAAATATGGGATAAAGAAGCGCCTTTCAAAACCTGAGTGGATTTCAACCAGAAAAAACTCGCAAAGACATTTGACAGGACAAAAGCACCGGCACCGTATCCAAAAGCTTGGGCAGAAAAGACAATTTCTTCCCCTGGCACCGAAAACCACACCAACGGTCCTTGAATCAAAGCGCCTAACCCTGCAAGCCACACAACAGTTGAAACCGACCCACCCACCTTAAACTTTTTCAAAAGAAGCATGCCAAAGGCTGAGGCTAAAGCGCCCCCTAAAACAAAAACGAGACCAAGGGAGACGTTGGTTAAAAGAGATCCTCCCCCGAAAAAGATATACAGCCCAACAAAGGCAACGGGCAAACTTATAAAAACAGAGGTAGGCATTTTTTCTTTGAGAAAAACAACAGAAAGAAGGATGAGGAATAAAGTATTGGTCTGTTGGAGAAACGCTGCCGTTGACGCATTAACCCCATACCCCATGGCAAGGGCCATTAAGTTAAAACTACCCAGATTCCATACAATGGTTACGCTAAGGAGCACAATAAGAGAGTGTTTTGGGCGAAAGAAAAACATGAATGGAAGAGCAATGGCAAGACGAAATAAAGTAAAAACAAGAGGGTGCGCGCATTCCACCCCTTTTTTTACAAAGATAAAGGTCAGCCCCCATAAAAGGACGGCTGCAACACCATATAAAAGCCCCTTTTTCTCATCATCTAAATAAGGATCTAGAGGAGGTGATTGGTGCGTCAAAACTGGTTTTACCACTAAATTATTCCCTTTTGTAATCATTAACTTATCAGAACTTTCTGTCTATATGAAATGAAAATAATATTTTTTTCTACGAAGATGCTTGGCAGATCAACGACTTCCCTTGATTTTTATATAAAATTCGTATTAAATACTAGTATATAAAAATAATAAAAGACCTCAAAATGAAGCCAAGTCAGCGCCCTTTATCGCCCCACCTGCAAGTTTACAAACCTCAACTCACGTCAGTGCTCTCTATTTTTCATCGCGCTGCTGGGGTTTACTTATCCCTTGGCATTGTGGCCCTTTCCCTTTGGATTATTTCCCTTGCAGCAGCAAAACCCTGCTTTGGCCTGATGACAGCTTTTTATGCCTCTCCCCTTGGGCAGCTTTTATTTGCCTCCTGGGTTGTTGCGTTCTTTTACCACTTTGCCAATGGTATTCGACATCTTGTGTGGGATGCAGGATGGGGTTATGGCCTTGAAGCTGTTTACCGAAGCGGTTGGGCCGTTCTCATTTTTACAGCTGCAGCCAGTGGCTTTGTCCTCTGCGCTCTTTTTTAAAGGAATCTAAAATGACTCTCCAAAAACGTCAATCTTCTTTAGGTCAAGCTCGGGGACAGGGGTCCGCCAAATCAGGTGCCCACCATTGGACCCTGCAACGCATGACGTCCGTTGCTCTTGTTCCTTTAGGGTTATGGTTTTTTTATGGCCTTTTAACCCATGATCTCTCCAACTACCAAGATGTTGTAACTTGGCTGCAAAACCCTTTCTCCTTTGCCCTCATGGGACTCACTCTTTTTATTGCCTTATCTCATGGCGCCCTTGGTTTACAGGTGGTCTTTGACGACTACATGCACCATGAAGGGCTGAAATTTATGACCCTTCTTGGCATTAAGCTCGTCTTTGCAGGCCTCGCTTTAGCAGCCTTTTATAGCCTTATCCATATTCAATCCCTTGCCTTTTCTTCTACGGAGTTCGTTCTTTAAATGTCCAAAGTTTCTGAAAATTATAAAATTATTGATCACCAATATGACGTTGTTATTGTTGGGGCCGGCGGCGCTGGTCTTCGAGCGGCCCTTGGTATGAGTGCTGCTGGCCTCTCAACGGCTTGTATTTCAAAGGTCTTTCCAACACGCAGCCATACCGTTGCAGCCCAAGGGGGCATTAGTGCGGCCCTTGGTAATATGGGAGATGGCGACCACTGGAAGCACCACGTCTACGATACGGTTAAGGGGTCTGATTGGTTAGGGGATCAAGACGCCATTGAATATATGTGCCGCAATGCGATTCCGGCAGTGATTGAATTGGAACACATGGGCGTTCCTTTTTCACGCACTGAGGATGGCACCATCTACCAGCGTTTGTTTGGGGGGCACACCATTGATAAGGGAAAATCTATGGCGAGCCGTGCCTGTGCCGCAGCAGACCGCACGGGGCATGCCATTTTACACACCCTTTATCAACAATGCTTGAAACATAAAACAAAGTTCTTTATTGAGTATTTTGCCCTTGATCTCATCATGGATGAGGACGGGTCATGCCGAGGGGTAACCGCGATGTGCCTTGAGGACGGTATCATTCACCGCTTTTCCGCCAAAACTGTTGTCTTGGCAACGGGGGGTTATGGCCGTGCCTTTGCCACATGCACCGGAGCTCACACCTGTACAGGAGATGGAGGCGGCATGGTTCTTCGCGCTGGGTTGCCTTTACAAGATATGGAGTTTATCCAATTCCACCCAACGGGCATTCACGGCGCCGGCTGCCTGATTACAGAAGGCGTGCGCGGTGAAGGCGGCTATCTTATTAACTCGGAAGGGGAGCGTTTTATGGAGCGCTATGCGCCTAATGCAAAGGATCTTGCGTCCCGAGATGTGGTCAGTCGTGCCATGACCATCGAAATTAATGAAGGCCGCGGTGTGGGTCCTGATAAGGACCATGTTCACCTTGTGATCACCCACCTTGATCCTGCAATCATTGAAAAACGCCTTCCCGGTATTGCGGAATCGTCCCGCATTTTTGCCGGTGTCGATGTCACCAAAGAGCCCATTCCCGTTGCCCCAACGGTCCATTATAATATGGGCGGCATTCCAACAAATATCCATTGCGAAGTTGTGAACCCTACAAAGGCTGACCCTGATGCCATTGTGCCAGGGCTGATGGCCATCGGAGAAGCTGCTTGTGTTTCCGTCCATGGCGCTAATCGCTTAGGCACCAACTCATTGCTTGATCTTGTGGTCTTTGGACGGGCTGCTGCCCTTAGGGCGGCGGAAACCATTGCACCCAATGCCCCCCATAAACCCTTGCCAAAAGATAGCGCAGAGTTCTCCCTTGGGCGCCTTGATCGTTTGCGCCACTCAACGGGCAAGCTTTCCACCGCAGATATCAGAAAAGATATGCAAAAAACCATGCAGAGTTATTGCCCTGTTTTTAGAACCGATGACCGCCTTGCCAAAGGATTAGCAGAAGTCACAAGGGTTGCCGCAAGCCTTAAGGATATTGGGTTAACAGACCGTTCCATGATTTGGAATACGGATTTGGTTGAGGCCCTTGAGCTTGAAAACCTCATGGGACAAGCTATAGTCACCATGGGATCAGCCCAAGCCCGCAAAGAAAGCCGTGGCGCCCACTCAATGGGAGATCACCCAGAGCGCGATGATAAAAATTGGCTCAAGCACTCCGTTGCCCAGTGTGAGGACCTCAAAAAAATCACTCTGAGCTATCGTCCTGTTCATATGAACACGTTAACCGATGAAATTGAAACTGTGCCTTTGGCCAAGCGCGTCTATTAAAAGGATAAGATTATGGTTGAGTTCACGTTACCAAAAAATTCAAAGGTTATTAAAGGCAAAACCCTTGCCGTTGAAAATCCCAAAAAGCCCCGTAAGGTTCAAGTTTATCGTTATGATCCAGATCACAAAGATGAAAACCCGCGCCTTGATACTTATATCATTGACGAGGAAACCTTTGGCACAATGGCCCTCGATATCTTGCTGAATATCAAGGAGAAATTAGATCCAACCCTGGCCTTTAGGCGCTCATGCCGAGAAGGCGTTTGTGGATCTTGTTCCATGAATGTTAACGGCACTAATACTCTTGCTTGCACCAAACATGTGTCAGACTTAAAAGGAGATCTGACGTTTTATCCTCTCCCCCACATGCCGGTGATCAAAGATCTTGTCCCTGATTTATCCCACGCCTATGCTCAATATGAGATGATTGAACCCTGGATCCAAGCTGATAGTGCCCTTGCACCCGATAAAGAGCGCCTCCAAAGTCCTGAAGAGCGAGAGAAAATGGATGGCCTCTGGGAGTGTGTTCTCTGCTTTTGTTGCTCGACCAGTTGTCCCAGTTATTGGTGGAACAGTGATCGCTATCTGGGACCCGCAACCCTCCTCCAAGCCTATCGCTGGATTGCAGATTCTCGGGACGAAAATACGGGAAATCGCTTGGACGACCTTGAAGATCCCTTCCGTTTATACAGATGCCATACCATTATGAACTGTACAAATACCTGCCCCAAGGGCCTCAACCCCGCCCAAGCCATCGGAGAGATTAAAAAGGAAATTGCCATTCGCGCTCTTTAAAACACCCAAAATAACTAAATTTGACAAATAAATATAAATACCCTATAAGAAACCTGTTTAAGTTTTATTTATTTTTGGGTTTTCTTATGAAACATTTCTTAGTCCTTTTTAACCTTTTTATTGTCTTGAGTTTGAACTCTCTTTTTGCGTCATCGTCATCTTCCTTTCTACCTACGGGCCCGGACGATGCACCGACACTCGTTTACAAACGTTTAAACCAATTACCCAAGGCCCTTATTACAGAAAAGAACTACCGGGATACCTTTGAAGCAGCCCTTTCTATGGGATGCGCCTGCAAACAGGCTTATTACACTTTTTTAAATTTAACGATGCCCTTTTATCAAGGATGGGATTGGGAAAAGGCGAGTCTCACAGGAAAATCCTCTCTGGTGATCGAAATAAACAGCCTCTCTGCGCCCATTGAAGACAATAAATTAACATCAACGCTCAATCTCACAAAGGTTCCCCTCGATTTTATCCAGAAAAATATTTCTGCTCTGTTGACCCTGGCGCATATCCGATACACCATCCACCAACACCTCTCGAACCTTGGCGCTTCTTTTGAAGACATTGAACAAGGCACCTTGGCAAATCTCCTCTACACCTACTCAACTTACCGCACAGAAAAAGATAATCTTTACCGCTTAATTTGCCAAAAAAGAGGGTCTTCTTATCCTAAAAGACTTCATAAGTTTGGCGTTGCTTTAAATGGGCCTGAAATGGATGAGTATGAAGCCTCTGACCGTAACCTTAGGCGTGCTTTACGAAAAGCCTATAATGCAAACACACTTCGTTCCTTTGGCGCGGATTATTCACCTGAGATGATCCAACGAGCCCTAAACCGCTTTCATTTAAAGATGCAGCTCATTGCTTGTCTTCAAGGCCTTGTTCGTGCAAGTGAGGCATCACACATTTCTGCCCCATCGAGTTTCCACTGCACACCCCAGACAACACTTCTCACAAAACCATTAACAAGAACCCAAAAACGCCTTCGCAGTCAATTAAAACAACGGGAAAAACAAAAAGAAAACGCCCCAAAGATTTCCTCAAAACCTTCTCAAGGGTCCGCTGCCGTAGATATTAATGCCTTAATGAAACAGTTTGGTTTAGAGGATGAAAAAAGAGCGCCGCACCGAAAAAAAGGGCCACAGAAAGGGCGAAAGCAAAAAAAGGCTCAACAAAAGAAAACAACACCCACCAAAAAGAAAGAGACTACCTCACAATCAAAGCCTCCTCAAAGTGGGCAAACAGTAACACAAAAAGCCCCTTCTATCTCTATTCCTTCTTTAGGCGATAATGATGATAGAGACTTCATTCTTGTAAGCCACAAAAAGACAAAAAAGAAAGCAACGCCTCAACAACAATCCACATCTTCTGCACGCCATCCCCCAAAAATAAGTGTCTCTCCTCCAACAAGGGCTTCTGATACACCAAGCCTCTCTTCATCTAGCCGAGCCCAAGAAAAAAAAGAAGAGCCTAAGAAGGGGCGCTTAACGCTTCCTGCTGTTTCCTCGCTTCTTGATGATGTCCCTAGTTCTTTCAGTGAATCTTCCAGCAATGATGCCGCTTTTTCAGAAGAAGAGTCTTTCCTCAAAAAGGCCTTTGAAAATCAAGAACACAGGGCCCTGCAAGAACGCCTTGCTTTTCTTGAAGCGGCAGCACAGGGTGACGTCAATATTAAGGCTGCCCTTAAAATGATGGAACGGGTTAAAGCGGCAGAAGACCTTTTAAGGGCCCTCCAAGATGACCCAAACAGTGGAGAATCTACACGCTTACTCCTCAATAAGTTAATGGAAGAACGGGCAGCCCCTAAAAAATCTATCCCTTCTTTTGACCAAGAGAATAAATCTCTCAAACAAAAAGTACACGAACAGCACTCTATTATAAGAGGTCTTGAATATGAAGTAGAAGATCTTCGACGTAAGGCAGCTACTCTTCAATGGGAGGCAAGTTATCAGCGCCACATGGTAGGGGCTGAACAACAGGAGGTAAAGCGACTTCAACAGGACAATAGGCTTTTAAGGCAACAGTTTGCTCGCACACAAGCTATTATACCTGTCCCACACTATTAATTAGAACCCTGCAATAAGGCTCTTTTGGCGATAAAAAGCCCCTTCAAATATAAGAGAAGGGGCGTTTTTAAAAGAGTGTTTTATACGACTAAGCTTTTGCGAGTCTTTTTTCAACTGATGTGACCAGCTTGGTATTATCACCAGTACTATCCCACCCTTTAACCATTTCTAGGTAGGCAAACACATCTTTTTTCAGTTGGAGTTTTTCTTCAGAAGTCACCTTATCCCCTAGGCCTTTAAACAGATCTGCCACAAGGGGTTTCAAATCTGTCAACGCTCCCTCGATATTTTTAACGTAGCTCTGACCAATATTAAGCCCGTCCTTTGTATCTTGGGCGGCTTTATCCACAAGAGCAAAGAGAGCCGTTAGAGATCCTTGGACATTTTCAGGGATAAGGGAGAAATAAGTACTCTTTTGAATAGTATCAGAAAGTAATAAAACGCGGCCTGTTAACGTATCAAGGCGAACAAGCGCTTCCTGTGTTCCTAAGATAATTTCAGCAAACTCAAGTTCACCATCACCATTGGCATCAAATATTCCTTTGAGTTTTCCTAGCAAGTGCCCAGGCAAATGCGCAATGTCTTTCAAATTAAGCTTACCGTCATCATTGCAATCAAGGGCATCAAACACTTTTTCTCCCAAGCTTACTTTGCCATCTTTGTTTCTATCCCGTGGATCAAACTCAACAGCAGTGGGTGTGGATGTTCCAGCACTTGAGGAGCCTTCATCATCTGCCAAAACAGAGCTGTCTGATGCAAAAGCATGGCTCGTACCAAACAGTAGAACAAGGGATAGGGGGAGTAAAGTTGTGGATTTTTTCATAGAAATTATCTCCTTTTGTAATGCTTTGGTCCTTACAACAAAAACCAATGAGCACTTTGATTTTTCACCCCATTAAATGAATAAAAGGTTAATATAACCTTTTTATTTTATTAACAATGGCAATAAAATTCCTATGTATTTGAAATCAAAAAAATATATAATGAATTGAAAAATATTGATTTTATTTCAAATTTTTATAAAATAAGAACGACTTAACAAAATATTAATTTTTAACGTGCTAGTTTATAGGTGAAAAGCGCAGAAACGACGTCTGGGGACTTTTTGGAATGACTATGGTTAAGAGTCATAAAAAATGGGGACAGAAATGCATAAAATAAAAGATAAAAACGAACAGCGACGAACAGGATTTGTGGGATCAGCCTCTGGATGGGGTGCACAGGTAAGGGAAACAGCTCAAGGTCCCCTTACTATGCAGGGACGCGACCTCACCGATAGCCTCCGTCATCACCGCATCTCAAGTTACTGGACAACAATTCTCCATCCCCATGCAAGCGCCGACGACCTTGATATTCCACCTGGTGAGCAAACCCTCCCTCTTATTATCCCTCATCTTGAAAATCTATCTAAAGCTATACAAGCTCTCATGAAAGAAGGGGAATTTCCCTGCGCCCTTGGGGGAGACCATGTCATGGGTGTTGGGACTTTTTCCGGCGCCATAAAATGTCTTGACGCCCAAGAGAATTTTGGCCTTATTTGGGTGGATGCTCATATGGATTCCCATACTCCAGAGACTTCTCCCTCCAGCGCGTATCACGGTATGCCCGTTGCATCGCTGCTAGGATATGGTGAGCCCCAATTAGCCAATCTGACTCAGAAAGGAGCAAAAATCCGCCCTCAAGATCTTGCTCTCGTTGGCATACGTAGTTTCGAGCCAGCAGAAGCAGAACTCTTGCAGCGTCTCAATGTGAAAATATTTTATTGTGATGATGTTTTAGAGCGGGGTTTTGAGACCGTCATTCAAGAGGCCCTTGCCCACGTTAGCCAACAGACAAAGGCTTTCGGTGTTAGTATTGACCTTGATGCCTTTGATCCAAAACATGCCCCTGGTGTAGGAAGCCCTGAAGCCGATGGTCTTGTACCAGCAACAGTCCTGCCTTATTTGCACTATGTGCGTGACCACCCTAAGTTTGCAGCCCTTGAGGTAACAGAGTTTAATCCAGAAAGAGATCAGGAAGATTTGACGGCGACTTTGATTGAAGATATTCTTAAGGAAATCCTCCCCCGATCATAAAAAAAGGACCTATATTCTATGACAGCTACAGCCCCTTCAACGAATCCTTCTCAAAATTATATAGATTTTGAGTCTCGCGTTTGTGCGCCCAATTACCTCCCCATTCCCGTGGTTCTTGAACGGGGAGAAGGTGTGTGGCTTTATGACCAAGAGGGGCGTAAATACCTTGACATGATGTCCGCTTATTCTGCCGTTAGCCATGGTCATTGCCACCCCGAATTAGTGGACGTTCTTCACAAGCAGGCACAAACTCTCTGTATTACGTCCCGGGCTTTTTACAGCTCTGCCCTCGCACCTTTCCTACAAAAAATCTGTGACATGAGTGGCTTGGAAATGGTTTTACCCATGAACACAGGTGCCGAAGCCGTTGAAACAGCCATTAAGGCTGCACGGCGGTGGGGATATGAGGTGAAAGGTATTCCCAACAATCAAGCTGAAATTATTGTGGCCCATGATAATTTTCATGGTCGCACCACAACCATTATTAGCCTGTCTTCAGAGGCGGATTATAAACATCATTTTGGCCCCCTGACCCCTGGCTTTAAAGAAGTCCCCTTTGGCGATATTGAGGCCCTTGAAAAAGCGATCACACCAAACACATGCGCTTTTCTTGTGGAGCCCCTGCAAGGGGAAGCCGGCATTCTCATTCCGCCAAAAGGCTGGCTTAAAAAAGTACGTGCCTTATGTGATAAACACAATGTGCTGCTAATTTTAGATGAAGTCCAAACGGGACTTGGGCGCACAGGGGCACTGTTTGCCTTTCAGCATGAGGGCATCATGCCCGATGGTTTAATCCTTGGGAAAGCCCTTGGTGGTGGTATTTTACCTATTTCTGCCTTTGTTTCCACAAGAGAAATCCTGAACCTCTTTAACCCAGGTTCCCATGGCTCCACCTTTGCGGGCAATCCTTTGTCTTCCAAAGTGGGTCTCAAAGCCCTGGAGATTTTAGAGCGTGATAACTATGTTCAGCGCTCAAAAGAGCTTGGGGATTATTTACAAACTGAGTTGACTAAGATCGAAAGCTCTCTTATCACCAACATCAGAGGCTCAGGGCTGTGGGTTGCTGTAGAAATTGATCCTAAAAAAGCACCAGCCCGCGCGGTATGTGAAGCCCTCATGGTCCGTGGTGTTCTCTCTAAGGAAACCCATGATACCGTTGTGCGCCTTGCCCCTCCGTTGGTTATTGAAAAAGAGCAATTGGATTTTGCTGTTGAAGCCTTAGGAGAGGTCCTTCAAGAGATTGAATCCCGATTGTAGATAAGGTGTTGAGGAGCCGTTATGCATAAAATGATCCTTTTAATCACCCTCTTATCTTTTACCGCAAATGCTGCAGAAAGCACCAAAGACCTTGATGTGAAGAATCTGA